>NZ_JAOQJE010000019.1:0-36210 GCF_025567315.1 Agathobaculum ammoniilyticum | reverse complement strand
GCCCAGCGCATCATGATCGCACGACAGTCCAACCTCGAAATGAAAAAAGAACTCGCCAAGAAGATTGCCCGTATCAAGTAATCTCTGAAGCATCCCATAGGCACCCGCGGGCGATCCGTGAGTGCCTATGTTTGCGCTTAGACAAAAGGAGGTTTACGCACCCATGCTGCGCTGCACTGTCAAATTCTGCGGCGGCTGCAACCCGCGGTATGATCGCGGTGCAGCCTATCAAGCCGTGCGCTCCTCCCTTTCGGATGTCGCACAGTTCTCCTATCCGGAGGATGGCACCCACTACGACGCATTGCTGATTATTCGCGGCTGCACCGGCTGTCCCTATCTGTATGAGGACATTGATGCCGACCGCCGCTTCCTGCTGGTGTCGGCGGACGAGATCCCGTCGGTCACTGAGCAGATCCGGCTGCTCGCGTAAATGAAACGGGCTGCGCACGCCCGTTACTCTGAGGAGGATGATAGAACATGAAGAAAGTAAGCATTATCTCTGCAGAAGAGGCCGCCCTGAAAGTACAGGACGGCGACACGATCGCCACCGGCGGCTTCGTCTCCTGCGCCTGTCCGGAAACCCTGTCCAAGGCGCTGGAAAAGCGCTTTCTGGAGACCGGCCATCCGAACAATCTGACGCTGTTCTTCGCGGCCGGCCAGGGCCACCGCGACGGCACCGGCGGCGACCACTACGGCCACGAGGGCATGGTAAAGCGCGTCATTGGCGGCCACTGGGACCGCGCGCCCCGTCTGGGAGAGCTGGCGCTGGCCAACAAGATCGAGGCGTACAACCTGCCGCAGGGCGTTATTTCGCATATGTACCGCGATATCGCGGCGCACAACATTGGCACGATCACCCACGTCGGCCTCAAGACCTTTGCCGACCCGCGCAACGGCGGCGGCAAGCTCAACGATGTGACCAAGGAGGATCTGGTCAAGGTCGTCAACATCGAGGGGCAGGAGCGCCTGCTGTATAAGGGCTTCCCGATCAACGTGGTGTTCCTGCGCGCTTCCTACTGCGACGAATACGGCAACTGCACCGTACACCGCGAGATCGGCCCGCTGGACGTGACCGCGATGGCGCAGGCGTGCAAGAACTCGGGCGGCAAGGTCATCGTGCAGGTCGAAAAGATCGTGCAGGGCGGCTCGCTCGATCCGAAGCTGGTGGCGATTCCGGGTATTTATGTGGATTCGGTCGTCGTCGGCTCGGAGGAGGAAAACATGCAGTGCCTCGGCATGCCGTATGACGGCGCGCTGACCGGCGAATTCCGCATTCCGGTGGACGCCATCCCGCCCATCCCGATGGACGCCAAGAAAATCATCGCCCGCCGCGCGGCCATGGAGCTGCCGCCGGATGCGATCGTCAACCTTGGTACCGGCGCTCCGGAAAAGATTGCCAACGTCGCCGCCGAGGAGGGCATTTCGGACAAGATGACCCTGACCGTCGAGGCCGGCTCGATCGCGGGCGTCCCCTATGGCGGCACCCAGTTCGGCGCGGCCGCCAACGCAATGTGCATCATCCCGCACAACGTGCAGTTTGACTTCTACCAGGGCGGCGGCCTGGACGTCGCGTTCCTTGGCCTGGCTGAAACCGCGCCCAACGGCGATCTGAACGTGTCCAAGTTCGGCACCCGCTTAGCCGGCGCGGGCGGATTCATCGACATCACCCAGAACGCCAAAAAGGTCGTCTACTGCGGCACGTTTACCGCCAAGGGCCTCAAGACCGAGTGCCGCGACGGCAAGCTGATCATCACCCAGGAGGGCGCGAAGAAGAAGTTCGTCAATGCGGTCGAGCACATCACGTTCTCCGGCGACTATGCCAACGAGGTACACCAGCCCGTCCTGTACATTACCGAGCGCTGCGTGTTCGAGTTGCGTCCGGAGGGCGTTACCCTGGTCGAGATCGCGCCCGGCATCGACCTGCAGACCCAGGTGCTCGATCAGATGGAATTCGCGCCCCAGATCGCCCGCCAGGCGGACGGTTCGATCAAGCTGATGGACTCGCGTATTTTCCGCGATGAACTGATGGGTCTGGCAAACGATTAATTCCCGATTTATTCCTTGTGTGTGTTGTGCAAGTTATGGGTATTTTAAGATTTGGGCCATATTCCTTACAAAAACCCCTTGCATTTTTCTGCACATTTGATAAAATATTAACGAACTCGTTAAGAGATGTCACAAACCGCTGCGCCGGCATCACCGGCGTAAGAGAAGAAAAGGAGAAACAGCCAAATGAACGTTTATATCTGTTCCGCAGCCCGTACCGCGATCGGTACTTACGGCGGCACCCTCCGCGACGTACCCGCAGCCCAGCTCGGCGTTGTTGCCGCCAATGCGGCGATCGAGCGCGCCGGTGTGGACAAGGAAGCGATCGATGAAGTAATGTTCGGCCAGGTGCTGCAGGGCGGCTGCGGCCAGAACGTTGCCCGTCAGGTCCTGATTGGCGCGGGCCTGCCGATCACCACCCCCGCCATGACCCTCAACAAGGTCTGCGCGTCCTCCATGCGCGCAATTTCGCTCGGTTCCCAGATCATCCGTTCCGGCGAGGATCAGCTCATGCTGGTCGGCGGCGTTGAGTCCATGTCCGGCGCACCGTACGTTTCCCACAACGTGCGCTGGGGCGCGCGCATGAACGACGTCAAGCTGGTTGATATGATGGTTCATGACGGCGTATTTGATATTTTTAACCAGTACCACATGGGCATCACCGCGGAAAACGTTGCCGAGCAGTATGGCATCACCCGCGAGATGCAGGACCAGATCGGCTACGAGTCCCAGATGAAGGCCGCCAAGGCGATTTCCTCCGGCCGCTTCAAGGACGAGATCGTTCCGGTAGAGGTCAAGAAGAAGAAGGAAACCGTTATTTTCGATACCGACGAGCACTGCCGCCCGCAGACCACGCTGGAAGGACTGGCCAAGCTGCGTCCGGCGTTCAAGAAGGACGGTACCGTCACCGCGGGCAACGCTTCCGGCATCAACGACGCCGGTGCCGCGATGATTATCGCGTCCGAGGATTATGTGAAGGCGCACGGCCTCAAGCCGCTCGTCAAGATCCGTTCGTTCGGCTCTGTCGGCTGCGACCCGTCCATCATGGGCGTCGGCCCGATCGAGTCCACCCGCCAGGCGCTGGGGCGCGCCGGCCTGACCGTTGCCGACCTCGACCTTGTCGAGTCCAACGAGGCGTTTGCCGCGCAGGCCGCTGCGGTCAACCGCGAGCTGGGCTTTGATATGGACAAGGTCAATGTCAACGGCGGCGCGATCGCACTGGGCCACCCGATCGGCGCGGCAGGCTGCCGTATCACCACCACGCTGATCTACGAAATGATCAAGCGCGACTCCACCCTCGGCCTTGCCACCATGTGCATCGGCGGCGGCATGGGCGAAGCGATCATTGTTGAGCGCGACGAGCTCTGCAAGTAAATCAAACCGGCATGATAGGGGGCTTTTTGCAGGCCCCCTATCTCCAAAGCATTCGATTGCGCAGGTGCGCGGCGCACCTCGTATATAAGATTCCGACATCAATTTGAAGGGAAGTCTTACCAATGACTGATGTAGTAGTTGAAAAGAAAGGCCATGTAGCGGTCGTCAAGATCGAGCACATGAAAGCCATGAACGCGCTGTCCACCGATATGTACGGCCAGCTCGAGGAAGCGTTCGACGAAGTTGCGGCAATGGACGACGTATACTGCGTCGTGCTGACCGGTTCCTCCATGGTAAACAAGAAGGGCAAGACCGTCAACTCTTTCGTGGCCGGCGCGGACATTTCCGAAATGTCCACCCTGTCCGTTGAGGAAGGCAAGAAGTTCGGCAACAACGGCAACCGTGTTTGCTGGAAGATCGAGAACTTCAAGCGTCCGGTCATTGCCGCAATCAACGGCTTCTGCCTGGGTGGCGGCTGCGAGTTGGCGATGTCCTGCGATATCCGCCTTGCATCCGATAACGCGCTGTTCGGCCAGCCGGAGGTTGGCTTGGGCATCACGCCGGGCTGCGGCGGCACGCAGCGTCTGGCCCGCATCGTAGGCCTCGGCAAGGCCAAGGAGCTTATTTATACCGCCCGCGGCAACTACACCGCACAGCAGGCGCTGGAGATGGGCCTGGTCAACTACGTTTACCCGCTGGAGCAGCTGATGGACGAAGCCATGAAGCTGGCCGAGGAGATTGCGGCGCAGGCGCCGATCGCTGTCGCGCTCTGCAAGGAAGCGATCAACGTCGGCATGCAGACCGACCTGAATTCCGCGCTCAAGCTGGAGGGCAACATCTTCGGCGAGTGCTTCGCGACTGAGGACCAGAAGTATGGCATGGCTTATTTCCTTGATAAGAATAAGGAAAAGCCCGCCAAGGAGTTCAAGAACAAGTAAGCGCGTTTGTTTATCTGCAATCATTGAGAGAGAGGGTTATATAATATGAAAGTTTGTGTATTCGGCGCCGGCAACATGGGCGCGCGCATTACGGAAGTTTTCCTGACCAACGGCCATGAGGTAACGATGCTTGACGTAAAGCAGGAGTTCATCGACCGCGGCGTTAAGACCATCACCAACGACCTGTCCTTCCTCGTCAAGAAGGAAAAAATGACCGAAGAGAAGAAGAACGAACTGCTCGCTTCCCTCAAGACCTCGCTGGACCGCAAGGCTGCCGCTGACGCCGACTTCATCATGGAAGTCATCCTGGAGCGCATGGACCTGAAGAAAGAGCTTCTGCAGGAGTTGGACCAGATCTGCCCTGCGCATACCATTTTCGGCTCCAACACCTCCGCGCTGTCCATCACCGAGATGGCCGCCAGCGTGCCGAACCGCGCTGACAAGGTGATCGGCTGCCACTTCTTCAATCCGGCTCAGATCATGAAGCTGGTCGAGGTTACCCGCGCGATCCAGACCTCGGACGAGACGTTCCAGGCCGCGTTCGACCTGATGGCTTCCTTGGGCAAGACTCCGGTATCGGTCAACGAAGGCCCTGGCTTTGTCGTAAACCGTATCCTGATCCCGATGATGAACGAGGCCATGGGCATTGTTGCTGACGGCATCGCTTCCCCTGCTGATATCGACGTTGCCATGCAGCTCGGCGCCGGCATGAAGTCCGGCCCGCTCCACACCGCCGACTTGGTTGGCCATGATGTCAACCTCGCGATCATGGAGACGCTGTACCGCGAGACCGGCGATCCGAAGTACCGTCCGCATCCGCTGATGCGCAAGATGGTCCGCGCCGGCTGGCTCGGCGTCAAGACCGGCAAGGGCTTCTTCGAGTACGACGAGAACGGCAAGGAAATCGTAAAGTAATCAAGCAGAAAAAAGAGGGGACTGTACTTGTACAGTCCCTTCTTTTTGTGAGAAAATTAAACCCATGAAATATCTTGATTTTTGCACAGTTTTTATGAAAGCTGTTTGGATGATTCTACAATTTTTTCTCAACGTATGGTATTTTTCGTGTAAACACGATATAATGTTACATGTATGGAAAATAGAGCCGCACCATCGCCGCCGATACGGCAAAGGCAGTCAAATCCGCGCAAAGGGCGGCAAACACGGCATAGCGGAGCCGGTTCAGCCCTAAATGACCGCTGTAAACGCTGATCGTGTAGAAGCTGGTTTCAGACGAACCCAGCATGACCGCCGCCACGCGACCGGCATAGCTGTCCGGCCCGCAGCGCTGCATGATCTCGCTGCCCAGCGCCAAACCGCCGCCGCCGCTGATCGGTTTCAGCAGGGTCAGCGCGGTGCATTCCTTTGGAATGCCAAGCAAATTCAACAGCGGCGCAAGTGCGGCCGCCGCTAAATCGATTGCTCCGGACGCCCGCAGCATGTAAACGACCGTCAGCATGCCGACCATGGTCGGCAGCAGCTCAACAGCCGTTTTCAGGCCGCTTTTGGCACCGCGCAGAAAAGTGGGAAACACGTCTACCCCTTTATACAGTGCGTATAGCCCCACTGCCGCCAGCAGCATTGGGATAAACGCACTCTGTAGCATCCGCATGTTTCCTCCCCTTTCCCGCTAGCCCGCGTTTATTTTCAAATTTTAGGAAATATTTTTGGAAATAACAGGCAATTCGACATTTTTTGTGCTTTCCATATGCAATAATACAAATTGTAATCCGAACAGGTATTTCCCCTTATTTTTCATCGGGAAATAGCGGGCGGAGGATACGCGCACTCAGCAGGACGACCGCGACAGACGCCACGGACGCCCCCCAAACCGCCGGCATGATGTCAAACGGCGCTGCAGCGCCGCACGACGCGCGTACCGCCGCCACCGTGGACGGGATGATCTGTATGGACGCCGTATTCAAGGTGATCAATGTCAAAACGGTATCCGGCGAACCGCGCCGGCCGGCAAGCGTGTACAGCCGGTCAACTGCGCGCAGCCCCAGCGGCGTAGCCGCATTGGACAGTCCCAGCAGGTTTGCCGTCACATTGGCGCTCACCAGTTCCATGGCCTCTCTGTCGTTCGCTGCCTTGCCAAACAGCGGCCGGAGCAGGGGCGTAAGCGCATGGGACAGCTTTTCCGCCAATCCGGAAGCGCGGATCACCTCCATCACGCCGCTCCAAAAGCACATCAGGCCGGCGATGCTGATGGCTAACGTGACCGCTTCCGACGCGCCTGTTCCCACTGCGGCAGTGACCGCGTCCAACCGGCCGGTCACCGCCCCGCAAAGCAGGGCCAGGGCCAGAAATGCGACCCAGATCACGGAAAGCATTTACGCCTCTCCCCTCCCTTGTAGAAAAAAGCCGGTCTCCTCCATACAGGGAGCCGCAACATGGATTGATGCTGGCAAAGGAATGAATGAAGAATGAAGGAGTGTATATCAAATGAAATCCACTGGTATTGTCCGTAAGGTTGACGAACTGGGCCGAATCGTACTACCGATCGAGCTGCGCAGGACGCTCGATATCGATGTGAAAGACGCCCTGGAAATCTATGTGGAGGGCAGCCAAATCATCCTGAAAAAGTACGAGCCTGCCTGCGTCTTCTGCGGCAGCTCAAAGGACGTAATCCACTTCAAGGATAAAAACGTCTGCCGCAACTGCATTCATGATTTGGAATCTATCTGATTGATCTGATGCGTACATAGGCCGGCCACCCTCTTCAGCAAGGGTGGCCGTTCTTTTTTCCCTGCCGCGCAGTATCCCGCCCCGCCTGGGTGCGGTATTTCTCCCGCGTCGCCATGCCGCCGCGGATGTGCCGCTCCTTTTTATTGGTGTACAGCACCTCCTGCACGCGGTCATACAGCACGGCGTTGAGCTTTTTCAGCCTTGTCGTAATATCCTTATGTACCGTTGATTTAGAAATGCCAAATTTGGCCGCCGTTTGGCGCACCGTCGCCTTTTCTTCGATCATATATTGTGCGAGCCGGACCGCCCGCTCTTCGGGTAAGCCTTTCACGATCGTCCCCCCTGCCTGTCGACGCTTTGATTACTACAAATCTATGCAGCGCAAAAGGCAGGTAGAACGCGCTTTTTGCCGGAGTTGCTCCGGCCGACTTATCCGCAAAACACGCCGCCGCTTCCCGCAAAAAAATGCGCCGCTTCATTTGAGCAGCGCATTGATCCCTTGTGTATGGTATTCCACCAGCCGGTTCAATCCGGTCCGCACCTCGCGCGGACGGACGCGGTTCTTTAATATCTGCACGGTCCCGTCAATCAGGTTGCGGGCCATGATCTGTGCCAGCAGCAAGCAGTTGTCCTCATCTGCCAGCAGCGGCGCAGTCTTTGCCGCCAGCATATCGATCAGGCTACTGCGCAGCCCCTCATACCGTGTCCCCTGCGACTGCTCCATAATGAGCAGCAGGCCGTATTTCTCGGCCAGCAGCAAAGAAATGACCTCTTCCGTCAGCAGGACCTGGTATTCGCGCGCGCCGGTGCGCGGGTCAAAGCGCTTGTCCCGAAAGCGCATAATCAGGCGCTTGAGCCCCTCCGCGGCGCCGTCCGTCAGCTCGTAAAACAACTCTTCCTTGTTTTTGAAGTAATGGTACAGATTGCTCTTGCTGATATTGACCTTATCCGCAATCATCTGCAGAGAGGTCCGGTCATACCCTTTCTGCAGAAATAGATGCTGGGATTCCAGCAAAATCTTATGCCGTAGCTCGTCTTTCAAAACCTGCACAATAAAGACCACCCGTTCATTTCTTCCTATATTATAGCATTATGGCGTATTTTGTCAATACAAATGGGTTTTACAGGCGTTAAGACTGCGTCAGTTTTCAGGCCTTCCCGCGCCTCTATTCCCACGGAAAAGGGCGCCGGAATCGTCCGGCGCCCTTGCGCTCTGTTTTTGCGGCGCCCGCTTACGCGCCGAATACTTTCAGCAGGAAGCCCGCCGCGACAGCGGAGCCGATTACGCCTGCAACGTTCGGACCCATGGCGTGCATGAGCAGGAAGTTTGCCGGGTTGGCCTTCTGGCCTTCGACCTGCGAAACGCGCGCGGCCATCGGGACTGCGGAAACGCCGGCCGAGCCGATCAGCGGGTTGACCTTGCCGCCCGACAGCTTGCACATGATCTTGCCGAACAGCAGGCCGCCGATCGTGGAGAACATGAACGCGATCAAGCCGAGGACGATGATCTTGATCGTCTCCATGGTCAGGAACTTCTCCGCGACCGCCTTACACCCGACAGACAGGCCGAGGAAGATGGTGACGATATTGCACAGCGTGTTTTGTGCCGTGTCGGACAAACGATCGGTCACGCCGCATTCGCGGAACAGGTTGCCCAGCATCAGCATGCCGATCAGCGGCGCCGTATCCGGAATGAGCAGGATAACCACGGTCGCTACCGCGATGGGGAACACGATCTTCTCGGTCTTGGACACCGGACGGAGCTGCTCCATCTTGATCTCGCGCTCCTTTTTGGTCGTCAGCGCGCGCATCAGCGGCGGCTGTATCAGGGGGATAAGCGCCATATAGGAATACGCGGCGATCGCGATTGCAGGCAGGTAATCCGCAGCCAGACGCGAGGTGACCAGGATAGCGGTCGGGCCGTCCGCGCCGCCGATAATGCCGATCGAAGCAGCTACATTCGGGGCAAAGCCCAGCGCCAGCGCCATCAGGAACGCGGCAAAAATGCCGAGCTGCGCCGCCGCGCCCAGCAACAGCGAGGACGGCCGCGCGATCAAGGGGCCGAAGTCGGTCATCGCGCCGATGCCAAGGAAAATCAGCGAGGGGTAGATCGCATGCTCTACCCCCTGATAGAACACCCACAGCATGCCGGGGCTGGCGCCGTTTGCCGGCGCGTTGAGCAGGCCGGTCAGGGGGAAGTTCGCCAGCAGGATGCCGAACGCGATCGGTACAAGCAGCAGCGGCTCAAACTTTTTGCCGATGCCGAGAAACAGCAGCACAAACGCGATCAGGATCATGACCAGGCTGCGCGGGTCGCTGAACAATGCGGCGAAGCCCGAGCCGGCCAGGATCTCCTCCAGCGCGCCTATAAATGAAAATTGCATGTTACGCGCCTCCCGTTACATCGTGCAAAGCGCCGTACCGGTTTCAACGGTCGCGCCCTTCTGCACGCTGACCGAACCGACGGTACCATCATGCGGCGCACAGATCTCATTTTCCATCTTCATCGCTTCCAAGATGAACAGGACGTCGCCCGCCTTTACCGCCTGTCCCGCCGCGCAGCGGACATCCAGAATCGTACCCGGCATGGGCGCCGCGACGATCTCACCGCCAGCCGGAGCCGCCGGTGCGGGCGCGGCCGCCGGAGCCGGCGCTGCGGCCGGTGCGGGTGCGGCCGCCGGAGCCGCCGGCGCGCTCCCGACGCAGACCGCGCTTGCGGAGCCCTTGTCCACCTCAACCTCATACTGTTTCCCATTGAGTGTAACCAGATATTTCATTGTTTTCTTTCCCCCTTATACAGCCTTGATAGACTTGAACACGAGCTGGTCGAGCGGAATGCCCGTTTCATGGCTTACGATCGCCATTACGCATGCCGCCTGTGTTTCGTCAACGCCCTCCAGCACGACCTGCGGCGCTGCGGCGGCCGGCGCGGGCGCGGCAGCGGGCGCAGCAACCGGAGCCGCTGCGGGCTGGGACGCCGCCGCGACCGGCGCGGCTTTCTTTTCCACGCCGCCGACGATACGGGACACCACAATGATGACGCCCCACAATAATGCCAGCATCAAAAATACGATCACAAAGCCGGACAGCGCAACCATCACTGCCTCGACCGGACTAAGCGGTCCTTGTATCATAGTCAACCGACCTCCTTGAACGAATAACTTGCGGTAAAGGTCTGATCGCGGCGGTCAAAATACTGCTCCGCCTGTTGCGGGAACGCGATGTAGGAAAGCACGTCCTCCTCGCTCCGCGCGCGGCTACCCAGGTAGGCCTTCGCCTCTTCAAATTCCGGCTTGAGCGTATCCGCGAAGCGGCCGGTCATCGGCTGCTCGTCGCCCAGCACCTTTTTCGCCAGCTCCGGAGCAATTTTGCCCGGCGCCTTGCCATATTCGCCCTTGATATAGCTTTTGATCTCCTTGCCGATGGATTTATACCGCTCGCCGAGCAGGACGTTGACCGTTGCCTGCACGCCAACCATCTGCGAAAGCGGGGTGACAAGCGGCGGGTAACCCATGTCCTCACGCACGCGGGGGGTTTCCTCCAGCACGGCCTCCAGTTTGTCAATCGCGTTCTGCGCCTTGAGCTGCGCCACCAGGTTGGACAGCATGCCGCCCGGGATCTGGTAGTTGAGCGCATCGGTCTTGGTGGACAGCACATAGGGGTCGAACAGCCCGTTAGCCGAGAACTTGTCCTTGACCGGCAGGAAGAAGTCGTTTACCTTTTTCAACTGCTTGCTGTCCACGCCGCAGTCAAAGCCCATCTGCGCCAGCGCATAGACCAACGACTCAGTCGCGGGCTGGCTGGTGCCGCCGGAGAAGCACGAGGTCGCGCAGTCGATGCCGGCCGCGCCCGCTTCCGCCGCCTTGAGGTAGGTCATATAGCCCAGGCCGGTGGTCGCATGGGTATGCACATAAACCGGCAGCTTGATGTTTTCGCGCAGCGCCGTGACAAGGTCGTAGCATTCCTGCGGCGACATGATGCCCGCCATATCCTTGATGCAGAGCGAATTGCAGCCAAGCGCTTCGATCTGCTTGCCCAGGGAGACGAACATCTCCAGATTGTGAATGGGGCTGAGCGTGTAGCAGATACAGCCCTGCGCATGGCCGCCCGCCTTGAGGCATTCATCCACGGCGGTTTCGATGTTGCGCATATCGTTGAGCGCGTCGAAAATGCGGATGATATCCATTCCGTTCTCCACACTCCTGCGCACAAAGCGGCGGACGGTATCGTCCGAATAATGGTGGTAGCCCAGCAGATTCTGGCCGCGCAGCAGCATCTGCAGCTTGGTGTTTTTCATGTGGGATTTGATTTTGCGCAGCCGCTCCCAAGGATCCTCGTGCAGGTAACGCAGGCAGCTGTCGAATGTCGCACCGCCCCAGCATTCGATCGAATGATAGCCGGCCTTGTCCATATCGTCCAGTACGGCTTCAAAATCGTCAAACGGCATACGGGTTGCGATCAACGACTGCTGTGCATCGCGCAGCACGGTTTCGGTGATGTGCATTTGTTTCACGAATATGCCCTCCTTTACCGGCAAAACAGGGTATGAAAACAAAACTCTACCTACTACCCCATTTTACTTAATTTTATCATAGCACTTTCCTCCCAGGCATGCAATGTTTTTATTTTAACAAAGTTGTTTTGCTTATTTTGTCTGTATTTTCATGTGTTCTTGGATTGACAATCGTCCCGTCATACAGTATGATATAAAAATACTGTGCGTATTGCCCTCCCTTTTTAACCGCGGTGTTGTGCCGCGCAAGGGGCTTGCCGGAACGCGACCCATCTGTTATAATAAAGGCAATCACAACATATTTATGTCTCCGTACCTCAGCAGGATAGAGGGTCCGCCTCCTAAGCGGAACGTCGCAGGTTCGATTCCTGTCGGGGACGCCAATCTGCATGCCGTGCCGCGGTCCTTTGTCTGCATAGGGCCGCGGCACTTTCCTTTTGCGCCCTTGACAAGCCCGCCCCCACTCCGTATAATGACAGAAACCGCAATCCTACACATCACTGTTCAGGAGGAGTTCTATGCTGTTGCGATACCGTTTTTCCCTATTGAGCGCCGTGCTCGCGCTCGCACTGTCCCTTGGTGCCTGCGCTCCGATGGAGGATGCCGGCACCGCGCCGCAGGCGCCTGTCTCGGACACGGACACTGCGCCCAATGAAACGCCCGCGGATGATTCTCAAGCGTCGGCCGGCGTCATGAGCCGCTTTACCGCCACCGACCTGGAGGGCGTCGAGGTTGACCAGTCCATTTTCTCGGACTACAAGCTGACGATGGTCAACGTTTGGGCTACGTTCTGCACCCCGTGCATCAACGAAATGCCCGACCTCGGCGAACTGGCGGCCGAATATAGCGATCAAGGCGTGCGTATCGTCGGCCTGGTCCTGGACACCCTGGATTCGGACGGTTCGATCAGCGAAAGCCAAGTGGAGACGGCGAAAGAGATCGTGGACCAGACTGGCGCGGACTACCTGCATCTGCTCCCCTCGCCCGACCTGTATCATATTCTGTCCGACATCACCGGCGTACCGACCACGTTTTTCGTGGACAGCACAGGCGCGCAGGTGGGTCATGCTATTGTCACCGCGCAAAGCAAGGATGCGTGGATCGAAACGATTGACAGCATGCTAGCGGAGGTGGAGGCGTGAGCTTTCTGCGGCGCAACCGGATAGCGGCGGCGTTAATGCTGGCCGCCGTGGTGTGCCTCGCGCTTGGCGTATGGCGCGGGGAAACCGAAACCGTTTTCCGCAAAGCGGTTATGATTTGTATGGAGTGCATCGGCCTTGGGTAGACTGCGGAAGCATGCGCGCATGCTCGTCCAGCTCGCCTTTACCGCCCTGACGAACGGTTACGCCGCCGGCTTTGCAAAGGGCAGCATTTATAAAGGACCTGGAAAATTTATCTGCCTGCCCGGCCTGAACTGCTACTCCTGCCCCGGCGCGCTCGGCTCGTGTCCGATCGGTTCGCTACAGGCGGTCATCGGCAGCCGCAGCTATCGATTCTCCTTTTATATCGCCGGCTTCCTACTCCTGTTCGGCGCGCTGTTCGGCAGGCTGGTATGCGGCTGGCTGTGTCCGTTCGGGCTGGTGCAGGACCTGCTGTATAAAATCCCCTTTGTCAAAAAGCTGCGCCGCCTGCCCGGCGACCGCTGGCTCAAATATCTGAAATACGTCATCCTTGCAGGCTTTGTCATCGTGCTGCCCCTGACCGTGCTGGATATTGTCGGGCAGGGACAGCCTTGGTTCTGCAAATACATCTGCCCCTCCGGCACGCTGTTCGCGGGCATCCCGCTGATTGCCTCCAATCCTCCGCTGCGAGCCGCGCTCGGCTGGCTGTTCACCTGGAAAGCCGCGATCCTTGCCGCTCTGCTGCTGCTTTCCCTGCTGGTATACCGGCCGTTCTGCCGTTATCTCTGCCCGCTCGGCGCCATATACGGGCTGTTCAATCCGGCCGCGCTCTACCGGTTCCGCATTGACAAGGAAAAATGCACGGGCTGCGGTGCGTGCCAAAAGGCGTGTAAGCTGGATATCCCGATCCACCAGACGCCCAACAGTCCGGAATGCATCCGCTGCGGGGACTGCCGGCGCGCCTGTCCGCACGGCGCTATCTGCACCGCAAACCGGCGCGCGGCCAGACCTTTCGGGAAAACGCGGACGTGACCGGTCCCATCCGGTCTTTTCCGGCAGGCACTATTTTTTACAGTTCCTCTCTGATTTTTCATTGTCAAGCGTCGGGCAAATGTGCTATAATACCAAGGCGATAAAAAATTACAGGGGGTATTTCTGTGACTGCTGTATACGTCATTCCAATCACTGCCGTCGATCCTGACGACAGCAAGTCCCGCGCCCGCATCGCCCCCAACCGGCTGGAATGGATTGACCGCCGGCGCGGCACAGCACGTATACAGAGCTTCGCGGCCATGCTGCTGCTCGAGTACGCGGTCGCGCAACATTTTCCCTGGGTGGTTCATCCGCTTGCGGTTTCCATCGCGGAGGGCGGTAAGCCTTACCTGGTTTCCGAGCCCGGCATCCATTTCAGCCTGTCCCACTCCGGAGACTGGGCGGTGTGCGCGATCAGCGACCATCCGGTTGGCGTGGATATCGAATGGTGCGATCCCAACCGCCGCGATATCGCCTCCCGCTTTTTCCATAAGGATGAGATCCGCTATCTGAATTCGCTGCCCCCCTACGCGCGGACCGACGCGTTTTATTCGCTCTGGACGCTCAAGGAAAGCTTTGTCAAATCCACCGGCCGCGGCCTTGACCTGCCTCTGCGCAGCTTCTGCGTCAAATTACGCTCCAATACCCGCCCTCAGCTCGACTGTCCGGATATGGAGCGACCCTATTCCCTGTTCCTGCCGCCGTTCTCGGCCGACCGTTCCTACCGGCTGGCCGTCTGCATCCAGCAGGCGGGCGCGGAAGATCCTGTCCTGCACATTCTCGACTAAACTGCAAGCAGTGGCTTTGCCGCTGCTTTTTTTATCCCCAAACATCCAGAAAGCGGGCCGGCGCTATTGCGCCGGCCCGCTTTCCGTTCTGCCGCTGTTTTATTTTCCCTGTTCATACGCCGCCCGCACCGCGGCGGCGAGCTGGTCGGAGCATGAGGTCCCCTTGCCGCCGCAGCTGATGCCTTTGAAATATCCTTCGATCTGCGCGACGGTCATTCCCTCGACCACGCGGCTGATCGCCTGCAGGTTGCCGTTGCAGCCACCGAGGAAGGATACGTTATGCACTGTGTCCCCTTCCAGGTCAAACGATATTTTCATTGGGCAGACGCCCCGCGGCCGGTAATCATAATGCTGCATTTTTCCTGTCCTCCTCAGAGCAGGGTACGGATATGCGCCGCCGCCTGCTCGAATGTATGCACCTCGGTATAGGGTCGGTCGTCGTCCGGCCGCGGCAGGTGTGTCCAGTTGAGCCACACGCCCGCGATGCCGACATCGGTCGCCCCCTGCACATCATGCCGGAAGTTATCGCCCACCATCACAGCCTCCCCCGCCAGGCAGCCGCACTTCTGCAGCGCCAGCCAGAAGATCGGAGAGCCGGGCTTATCCATGCCCGCCTCCTCGCTTGACACCAGATAATCGATCCGGTCGGCAAGGCCGAGATATTCGAGCTTTTCCATCTGAATATCCGCCAGCATATCCGTACAGACCGTGGTCTTAACGCCCGCACGCCGCAGCTCCTCCAACAGCGCCGGCACGCCCGGCCGCAGCTCCATTTTAGAGAGGACCGCGTCCCAGTAGACGCGGTGCAGGGCGCGGGCGTATTGCACCGCGTTTAGCCCCATCCGCTCCAGCGCACCCTGCGCGAACAGCACGCGGTCATGTGTGGGCGGCATGCCCGGCTGCTGCCGCGCCAGCTTTTTGCGGTACCATTTGAACTGCCGCGCGAACTCCGCGCCCGAAGCTCCGGTGTGTTCCTCCACCCAGGCGGCCATACGCTCGTATGCGTAGGCGTCGCACGCCTGGAAGCTGCTGTACAGCGTGTCGTCCAGATCGAAAAATACTGCTTTTATTCCCATGTTTCCCTCACAAAAGTTTTTCGTTGTATACGGCGCGGCTACCGCCCACAAATTTCGGCCGGCGGCGCGCGCAAAGCAGAACCGCCTCCCCAATCTGCTTGACTGCAATGCGGAGCGGCACGACAACCGGCTTAATGTGCATACCAATCAGCGTCCCGCCGATGTCCATGCCCGCGGACGCGGATTGACGCAGGCTGTCCACCGCCACCGGATCGCTCAGGCGCTTGTAGGCCGTGGTCGCAAACGATCCGCCCGCTTTTGGCTGCGGGACGACATTCACTTCATCCAGCCGGAAGCGCTCACAGGCGGCGCGCTCGACCACGAGCGCCCGATTCAGATGTTCGCAGCACTGTGCCGCCAAGTAAACGCCACGCTCCCGCAGCACCCCGTAAATGCCCTCGAACACCGCCTCGGCGACCTCCACGCTCGAGTGGGTGCCGATCTTTTCCCCGCACACCTCGCTTGACGAGCAGCCGACCACGAACAGATCTCCCGCGCGCAGCCCCGCCGCGTCGCACACCAGAGCGGCCGCTTTTCCAGCCTGCTCCCTGATCTCAGAAATCTCCATGCTTCATGCCTCCTTTTTTCATAGTATACCACATTCCCGTCCCACTTTCACCGTCTTTTTTCGCGCGGCATACAATGGGATTGAGGCAAGACCTCAAACTGTTTTACGAACAAGGAGAAACCGCATATGAATCAGCCTAACAACCAGACGGATCAGATGCTGCCCGCAGACAGCATCGATCCCCGTCTGCTTTCGCTTGCGATGGCGTTCGTACCGTATCAGAGCTTTGAAACGCCCTATGAGCCGGCGCTTGCGTTCAGCCGCGGCACGATATTCCCCTCGCTCGACAAGCCCTTCCTCGGAGAGGAGGCGGTTCCGAGATGACCGAACGGGAAAAGCTGCTCAACCGTGTCCGGATGTATGACTTCGCGCTCGTCGACGTGATCGAATACCTGGACGGCCATCCGAAAAATACCGCCGCGCTCGCTTATTACAGCGAGATGCGCACCGCGTTCGATAAAGCCGCCGCCGAATACGAAGACGCATTCGGCCCCCTGACCGCCCGCGAGGTCGACACCCGCCCGGGCTTTTGGCGCTGGATCGATGAAGCGGGACACACGGCATACCATAGTTCCTAAAAGTATACTTTTCCAAAGTTCTACAAGTATAAAGATTTTGCAAAATATCGTTATCCAAACAGAATGTTATTTTGCCAAAACAACGCTGTTTGCGTGGAAAAAGCTGTATTTTGAAAACGTATGCTATAATAAACTCGATTATTTTCAGCTTCACAGGAGAATGGGATATGCAGTTACTACATTTATATTATTTTAAGCTCTTGGCTGAGAATGAGCATCTGCTCAACACCGCAAAGATAATTCACATTTCCCCGCCGGCGCTGAGTACGACCATCTCCCGTCTGGAGGATGAGTTGCAGGTCAGCCTTTTCGACCGCGTCGGGCGCAAGATTAAGCTCAACGAAAACGGGAAAATTTTATATATCCATGTATGCAATATCTTTTCCGAACTGGATAATATCAAGCGCGAACTATCCAAGACCGCGACCTCCCAAAAAGATATCGTATATGTGGGTGTCTCCGCGCAGTCGCTCTGGACCGAAGTCATCAGCTCCTTTATGAAGGCGCATCCCTCGGTTACCATCAAGCATGCTTCCCTGACGCTCAAGGAATTACAGGATCCCGACGCGCTCGGACAATACGACCTCGTTATCACTGATGTCGGCGACATCACCAATAAGGCTTGGGAGCATGAATTTATTGTTGAAGATCCGCCCGCGCTTTTGGTAAACTGCGATCACCCATTTGTCCAAAAGGGCGCGATCTCTTTGGCGGAGGCACGGGATGAACCGTTTATCGCATTATCCAAGGGCTATTCCTCCCGCGCCTTTTTTGAAAACGCCTGCAAGCAGTCCGGCTTTATTCCTCGAATCGTGGCGGAGGTGGACTACATCTTACGCACGCAGTTGATTGAGAATGGCTACGGCATTGCATTCAGCAGCGTCCTCGGCGCACGCGCCATCCATTCTTCGCTGGTGCGGATGGTACGCGTCAAATACCCTCCCAACCCCAGAATGCAGACCGTGTTCTGGAAGTCCGGCGTCGCTCATTCCGATACCGTACTCCAATTCCGCGACTACCTGATCGACTTTTACCAAAACAAGGCGCAGCGCGGCATATGAGAAACGCAGGTCCGGCTTATGCCGGGCCTGCGTTTCTTTTGGGGAAAATAGGGGCAAAACCTGCTTCTCCTTTTGGAAAAGCCGATATGGGCAAATTTGCGCTCCGCCGCCCGTCAGAACGTATAAAGTACAGGAGATAGGAACGCGGCTACAAGCATCAGTATGATACACAGCGGGCCGCCTATTTTGACATAGTCCATGTACTTGTAACCAGCCGGCAGGGTCTGGGTGCATGCGGGGGTACCGACAGGCGTTGCACACGCCAGATTCGTAGCAACTGCACCGATCGCAATTACAAACGGGATCGGGCTGATACCCAGTTGCATGGCGATCTCAATGTAGATCGGGGTCATCATCGCTGCCAGCGCCGTATTAGACATAAAGTTCGTCAGCACGGTGGTAACAATGACGCCTACCACCATCAACACCGCCGTGGATGCATTCTGGCCGCCGAACAGATTCAGCACGAACTCCGCGATCACCTTGCCGCCGCCAGAGACGTCCAGGCCCTTGGCAAAGCCCTGCGCCGCCGCGAGAATGACGATGGTGTTCCAGTCCATTTCCGCCAGTGTTTTCTTCAAAGGCATGCAGCCGGAAACAATCAGGATCGTCGCACCCAGCAGACCGATGATGCCAACATCCAGATAGGGATCGAACGCGTCAAAGCCTGTCAGAATGAATCCGACAATGCACAGCAGCAGCACGATGACCGACATTTTCCCTTTCCACGCTGGAATCTTATCGGTTTCCTCGTCGCCCGATTTCTCCGCCAGCTCCGCATAGTAATTGCCTTTGTCAAAATCCGGACTTTCCGGTTTCAGCACCTTTTTGCAGAGCGGATAGCCAATGGTGGCAAAATAAATAATCATGATCAGGCACATGGGCAGCATGAGTTTGGTCTGGTCAAACAGTCCAAGGCCAGCCTCGTAGCCCTCATAGCCCATCAGTACGGAATTGGCGGTAAGCTGCGATGTGGAGCCGACCAGCGTAGCCGCACCGCCGATCGCTGACGCCATGCCTGCCGCTATAATAATCATTTTGGAGCGAACCACACCATGCGATTTTGCCGCACAAGCAGCAATCAGCGGCATCCACATTGCGATCGTACCGGAATTGGACAGAAATGCGGACATAACGGTACAGCAAATGACGACCACAACCATGAACAGCCGCTCGTTTTTAGCTACTGCGCTGTTGCTGATCGCACGGCCGATCTTATTGGCCATACCGGTTTTGAACAGGGCGTCGCCAACGATACACATACCGGCGACCATCATTACGGTCGAACTGGAAAAACCGGAATATACGTCCGAGAGCTTCATTTCCGGCAAAATAATCCCCATTGCCAGAGAAGCGATCATCGCTGTCATGGCCAACGGGATTTTTTCCAAAACAAAGGAAATAATTGTAATTATTGTGATAATTATTGCTATTGTGCTGGAGGGCATACAGACTTCTCCTTTCTACCACCCAATTCTGTAAAATGGGAGCGCAAACCTGCGAAGCGTTTGAGTCAGAGGACGTCTCCTCCAGTCACACATGCATGCTACATTGTCAAAATAACAACAACCTTTGCAATTGTCAAATCCGCCTTACCGGCGGATTTTTTTATAAAAATGTGCATCTTACTCATTTCGAGTAAAATGAAATTGTTTATTTTATATCAATTTTGACGCGATCATTTTTTCTATAATTAATAATTCCTTATCTTTGTTACAAGTAATGATAACATTTCGTAATTTTTACCAGCGCAATAATTTACTTTTTATGTGCATTTTCAATCGCAAAAAATTTATCCGGATAGCACGCCAGTCTGTGGTATCCCGCACCCTTCGGCACCTCTTCCCCGCCGCCTTTATTGTGTATTTTGCATATAAATCTCAATATCTTATTAGGCATTTGCGTCATTGTTAACATCCCACTTAACAAAACCAATGTATTTTGGAAATAGACAGCGCCTACTTGATACGCTATCGTTAAATTATAATCAATGCAAAATCCAGCCTGCCGCAAGGCAAAAGGAGGCACAACTCTTGAGTACTTCGACGATAGCACTGATCATTTTGGTCGTTACGATCATTTTGTTTGCATCCGGCAAGGTTCCCCTCTCCGTGACCGCGGTCGGCGCCGCGCTTGCGATGGGCATATGCGGCGTGATCCCGTTTACCAGTGCATTTGCCGGCTTTGCCAGCGATGTCACGATGATGGTGATCGGCTCCATGATCATCGGCGAGGCTCTGTTTGAAACCGGAGTCGCACAAAAGATCGGAACCTCCATCATCCGAATGGTGGGCATACGGGAAAAGCTGTTTATCGTGGTATGCGTCGTCGTCTCCGCCATACTCTCCGCTTTTCTCAGCAACACCGCGGTCGTCGCAATGATGCTGCCGGTTGTTTCCGCAACAGCGGCCAGTTCGCGCGGCGCTATTTCGCGTAAAAACAGCTTTATGGCCATCGGCTTTGCAGCCAATGTAGGCGGCGGCATGACGCTGGTCGGCTCCACGCCCAACGTGATTGGCCAAGGTATTTTGGCTGATGCGGGTCTGGAAACCATGGGCTTTTTCGACCTGACTTGGGGCAGCATCCCCCGCCTGCTTTTTATCATCCTGTTCTATGCAACCATCGGTTACGCCCTGCAAAAGCGGGTTTTCGATTTCGAGGAAAAATACGACCTTGCGCAGGACGCGCAAGAAGAGGAGGAGCAGGCCCAGTACAGCACCGTGAAAATGATTATTTCCTCCGCCATCCTGATCCTTACGGTTATCGGCTTTGTCGTCGGTATCTGGACGGTTGGCGCGGTTGCTATGGTCGCGGGCCTGGCCTGTATCCTGACCGGCTGCATCTCGGTCAAGCAGGTATTCGCCCGCCTCGACTGGACGACCGTATGGGTCCTGGCCGGCTCGCTCGGCTTTGCCGCAGGTATTTCGGAAAGCGGAGCCGGCAAGCTGATTGCGGACACGGTGATCGGCTGGATGGGCGGCAATATCAGCATGTTCAAGCTGCTCATTATCTTCACCATCCTGAGCGTTATCATGAGCAACGTGATGTCTTCGACCGCTTCCATGGCTATGCTTGGCCCGATCGCGCTTTCCATGTGCGCTTCTCTGGGCTATGCAGCCAAACCGGTCATCATGGCGATCATCTGGAGCCTGAATCTTGCGTTCCTGACGCCGATTGCGACACCGCCGGTTACCATGACGCTGCAGGGCGGTTACCGCTTTTTGGACTACACCAAGATCGGCACCCCGTTACTGATCGGCTGTCTCATCCTTACCATCGCCAGCTACCCCTTTGTTTTCCAGCTGTAACCCGTTCGAGACGAACAGCACCACTCGTACCAAATCAGGATATGGACGCCTGTTGGGAATAAAACACATGCTTTAGGAGGAACACGACTATGATGACCGATTATGATTTCATGCTGAATGAAGACCAGATCGAGCTGCGCAATTTAGTCCGCGAGTTTGCGGAAAAAGAGGTACGGCCCACCTGCCGCATCGCGGAGAAAGACGCCATCGTACCCGAGGATCTCGTCAAGACCGCTTATGAAATGGGTCTTCATCTGGTCACCGTTCCCGAGGAGTACGGCGGACTGGGACTGGATAACTTTACATACGCCGTCATCCGCGAGGAACTCGCACGCGGCGACGCCGGTTTCGCCTCCCGCGTATTTGGTTTCGGCTTCGAGCCGCTCAATATCGCCGGTACGGAGG
Source organism: Agathobaculum ammoniilyticum (assembly GCF_025567315.1). NCBI lineage: Bacteria > Bacillati > Bacillota > Clostridia > Eubacteriales > Butyricicoccaceae > Agathobaculum > Agathobaculum ammoniilyticum. The sequence goes on along the minus strand of NZ_JAOQJE010000019.1, from coordinate 14,717 downwards.
AGCAGAAAAAGTGGGCTGCGGATATCATGGTCAACGGCGGCATCATGGCGTTCGGCCTGACCGAAAGCGTATCCGGCTCTAATGCCGGCGCTATGGTCACGACCGCGCGCAAGGTTGGCGACGATTATGTGATCAACGGCGGCAAGACCTTTATCACCAACGGCGATTGCGCCGATCTCATCACCATCTTCGCCGTTACCGACAAGGAAAAAGGGACAAAGGGCGGCATCACCGCATTCCTGCTTCCCAAGGACACACCGGGCTTCACAGTGGGCGAGCATGAGGATAAAATGGGTATCCGCTGCGTCCATACCAACTCGCTGTTCTTTGACGACATGGTACTCCCGTCCAAGTACCGTCTGGGCGAAGAGGGCCAGGGCTATCAGATTGCCATGAAGATCCTCGACAACTCCCGCCCCTGCACCGCAGCCTCCGCAGTCGGGATTGCACAGGCCGCGCTGGACGAAGCGGTTCCTTATGCTAAGGAGCGCGTCGTTTTCGGCAAGCCGATCTGGAAGCATGAGGGGATCGGTTTCCTGCTCGCGGATATGGAAATCCAGACGCAGGCCGCCCGTCAGATGGTTTGGGGCGCCTGCAAGTCGGCGGACGCCGGCATCATCAACAAAAAGCTGATCGCCTCCGCCAAATGCTTTGCGGGCGATACCGCGGTATTCGTTACCACCAACGCGGTGCAGGTGCTCGGCGGCAACGGCTATTCCCGTGAGTATCCGGTGGAAAAGCTGATGCGCGACGCAAAGATCTATCAGATCTTTGAGGGTACCAACCAGATCCAGCGTGTCGTTATTTCCGGCCAGCTCTGCCGATAAAAACGCTTATACCTCCCATTCCAGTTGCCCGCCGCATACTTCCGGCGGGCAACTGGAGCAATGCTTTGCCGATTCTCCGTGGGAAACAGACATTTGTATTGGAGGCATAACATGGAGTCTGTACTTACAACAGTAAAAAGGGGACGGATCGCGATTTTTACGCTCAACCGTCCGGAAAAGTATAACGCACTCAACCCCGCACTTATTCAGGCGCTGGAAGAGGCTATGCTGGACTTTATGGAAGACCCCGACCTATACGTCGGTATCCTGACTGGCGCGGGCGGCAAGGCTTTTTGTTCCGGCGCGGACGTGACCGAATGGCTCCCGTTCGTCAAGGCCACGGCAGACCGTCCATGGCGCATCCCCCGAACGCCGATGCGCGGACTGTATGTTACGAAACCGTTGATCGCTGCGGTTAACGGCCTTGCTTATGGCGGAGGCGGCGAACTGGCGCTCGCCTGCGACCTGCGCATTGCCGCCGAGCATGCATCGTTCCGCTGGCCGGAGCCGTCGCTCGGGCTGCTGCCCCGCTTTGGCGGGACACAACGCCTGCCGCGCATCATCGGCTATGGAAGGGCCATGCAGATTCTGCTCACCAATGAAAAGGTCGATGCGCAGACCGCGCTTCAGATCGGTCTGGTGAACCAGGTCGTCCCCGCAGAGCAGCTGCTTGACGCTGCGCTGCAGGCTGCGGAAAAGATCTGCCAGCTGGCGCCCCTGGCGGTCAGAAGCATCAAACAATGCCTGTCGCAGGGCTATGACATGCCGCTGCGTGATGGGCTTGCGCTGGAAAACACGCTCGGTATGGCGCTTTACCAAACCGAGGATTATCTGGAGGGCGGCCGCGCGTTCCAGGAAAAGCGGCCGCCGCAATTTCAGGGTAAATAAAACAACTTCATTGGATTTGAAAGGAGCATATTTATGTCCAGACAGGCTTTGGAGGGTCTGAAGGTCGTTGAAGTGGGCAATATCGTGGCCGGCCCTTGGTGCGGCAGCATGCTGGCCGATTTCGGCGCGCGCGTAATCAAGGTCGAGCCGCCCAAGACCGGCGACCTGATGCGCGGCATGGGCCGCATCAAAAACCTGTGGTTCGCCGTCGAAGGCCGCAACAAGCAGAACGTTACCCTCAACCTTAAAACCGAACAGGGTAAAAAAATGCTTTGGCAGCTGATTGAGGACGCAGACGTCCTGATCGAAAACTTCCGCCCTGGCGTGTTCCGAAAGCTCGGCTTCACCTGGGAGGAAATCCACCGGCGCAACCCGCGCCTGATCTACACGGTCGCTTCCGGCTACGGCCAGACCGGCCCCTACGCTCCCCGCCCCGGCTTTGACCGCATGGGCCTTGCGCTCGGCGGCTTTCTGGAGGTCACCGGCTATCCGGATACGCCTCCGGTCAAGCCCGGCATCTCGGTCGCGGACTTCTATACTGCCATGTTCAGTTGCATGGCGGTCATGTTCGCGATCTACGACCGTGATGTCAACGGCTCCGGCGAGGGGCAGATGATCGACTGCGCGCTGACCGAGTCGGTCCTGCGGCTGCAGGAATCCATCATCGCGGAATACTCCTACGACGGTACCATCCGCACCCGTATTGGCAACGGCACAACTGTTACCGTCCCATCCGGCCACTTCCTTACCAAGGACGACAAGTATGTTGCCCTGTCCATCACAGGCGATAAGCTATACCGCGACTGCATGCACCAGATCGACCGCCAGGATCTGATCGACCATCCGGATTACCAGACCACGATCGACCGCGCGGCGCACCGTGAGGAGATCAACGCGGAATTTGCCAAGTGGGCGCGCGCCCATACACTGAAGGAATGCCTTGACATACTGGGCGAAGGTATCCCTGCCTGTCCGATCTACAACGTAGCCGATATTATGGAGGACCCGCAGTTCGCAGCACGCAACGATATCGTCGAGGTCGAAACCGAGCAGTTCGGCAAAATCAAGATGCAGAACGTTTGCCCCAAAATGCTGGGAACGCCGGGTGAAATCAAATGGCCCGGCCAGCCGCTCGGCAAATTCAACAAGGACGTATTCGGCGGATTGCTCGGTTATACGGATGAGCAACTCGCCAAGTTTGCGGAGGACGGGGTGATCTGATGTTTGCAGCCGGCATTGATATCGGTTCCACCGCTTCCAAGGCCGTCATTCTGGCAGCGGACGGCGGCATCGCGGCCAAGGCGATCGTCCCAATCGGCACGGGTACCGTTGGTCCGGCTCGCGTGTTCGCGCAGGCGCTGGAAAAGGCCGGCATCACGCGGGACGATATCCAATGGATTACTGCAACCGGATACGGCCGTTTCTCTTTCGAGGGGATTAACGATCAAAAAAGCGAACTGAGCTGCCATGCCAGAGGCATCGCCCACCTTCTGCCCGCTACCCGTACGATTGTGGATATCGGCGGGCAGGACATCAAGGTTATGCGCATAAACGGCAAGGGCATGCTGTTGAATTTCGTGATGAACGATAAATGCGCGGCGGGTACCGGACGTTTTCTCGACACCATGGCCAAGGTTCTCGACGTAGAGGTGACCGACCTGAGCGATCTCTCTTTCCAGGCGGACGAGGCGGCCGAAATCAGCAGCACCTGCACGGTTTTTGCCGAGTCCGAGGTCATCTCCAAGCTGGCCGCGAACATCAGGCTGGAAAACATTGTTTCCGGCATCCATAAATCCGTGGCGCGCCGCGTCGCATCCCTGGTGCAGCGCTGCGGAATCCAGCCGGAGGTCGCCATGAGCGGCGGCGTCGCACTTAACAAGGGGCTTGTTCATTCTCTGGAGGAGGAGATCAAGCACCCCATACAGGTTCATGAGGACTGTCAGCTCGCCGGTGCGCTCGGTGCCGCACTGTACGCGCTGGGCAGCATGCGGTCCGCCTGAACGCCATATTTTCATTCGCAGGAAAGGATGGAACCCCTATGAGCGAAACTACTGAAGTAAAAAAGCCAAAGCGCCCGCTTCCCAAATCCCGCGTAATGCTGAACGCGCTGGTTGACAGCATCTACCAAGCCGCTTGGGACGCCGAGGCCAAGGGCGAGCCGGTCGGCTGGTCCACCTCTATCTTTCCGCAGGAGCTGTGCGCCACGTTCGACGTACCTGTCCTGTATCCTGAAAATAACGCGGCCGGCGTAGCCGCGCGCCATGACTCCCCCCGCTTTATCGCGACCTCGGAGGGAGAGCTGGGTTATTCCAACGATATCTGTTCTTACGCCCGCCTAAGTATCGGCATGGCGCACCAGATGGCCAACGACCCCAACTATGAGCCGCCCTCCGTGCAGCGCATGCCGCGTCCTACATTCCTGCTCTGCGCCACCAACAGCTGCTTTGAACTGCTTAAATGGTACGAATGCCTGTCGCGCGAGCTGGATATCCCGATCTTCATGCAGGACTGCCTGTTCAACTATACGGACGCCAAGCCCGCTAAACACTGGATCGCTTACGGCCGCAGCCAGATCGAGCACAACATCCACCGTATGGAGGAATTTTTCGGCAAGAAATTCGACTGGGATAAATTCCTTGAGTTGCAGAAGATCTCGGTCGAAAACGCGCGGCTGTTTGACGAGTGCGTCCTGATGAACGACCGTAACCCCGCTCCACTCAACGGCTTCGACCTGTTCAACTACATGGCGCCCATGGTCGTCGCGCGCAGCCGGCGTGAAACCACCGAGGTACTCCTGCAGCTCAAGCGCGAGATCCAGGAGCATATCGACAACGGAACCACTACTTTCGGCACCTCTCCCCAGGAGTACCGTGTCGACTGGGAGGGCATCGCCTGCTGGCCGAATCTTGGCTTTAACCTCAAGACCATGAAAAAGTATGGCGTCAACTGCGTTACAAACGGCTATGTCGGCGCCTGGAGCCTGCACTATACGCCGGGTAATCTGGATGAAATGGCCGAGCAGTATATGCTTTCCTCCACCAACGTCGTCAATACGACCACGATGATGGGCAAGCGCGCGGATGTCGCCAACCATTTCCAGTGCAACGGCATGTTCTGCCATATCAACCGCAGCTGCAAATTCATGACCTACCAGATGACCTGCGGGCGGGAGATCGTGGAGGAAAAATGCGGTATCCCCGTCGTGTTCTTCGACGGTGATCAGGCTGACCCAACGATTTTCAACGAAGCCCAGTTTGAAACCCGGCTGCAAAGCCTGGTGGATGTAATGAAAGCAAATAAGGAGGCGGAGCAGTAATGGCTGACGTAAAAAACCTGCTGGCACAGTTTGACGACATCAGCAAAAATCCGCAGCGTCTGCTGAAAGAGTATCTCAATGCCGGCGACAAGGTGATCGCCTGTTTCCCCGTCTATACCCCCCAGCCGCTCGTCCTTGCGGCCGGCATGGTGCCGATGGGTATTTGGGGCGGCCAATGCAACCCCCAGATAGCCGGCAAGTACGCCCCTATCTTTACCTGCTCCCTGCTGCGCTCATGCCTGGAGTTCGGTATGACCGGCGCGTATCGGGGCGTCTCCGCGGCGATCATGCCCATCATCTGCGATACGTTCCGCGGCATGAACTCCGCATGGCGCGCAGGCGTTAAGGACATTCGCCCGATCACCTTTATTTATCCACAGAACCGCAAGGATCCCGGCGCGCGTGATTTCCTCATTGAGGAGATCAAGACGGTACGCAGCGCCTTGGAGGAGATCTCCGGCAAGGAAATCACAAACGAAGCCTTGCAGAACGCCATCGCGCTGTGCAACAAACGAAACGCTGTCATGCGGGCCTTCTGCGAAGCGGCGAACGACCATCTCGACCTCATCCGGCCGGCCGACCGCCACCATGTCATGAAAGCCGCCACGTTCCTGCGTCCGGAAAAAACCATTGAAATGGTTTCTGCACTGACCGAGGCGCTCGCCGCTGAGCCGGTCTGCGACTGGAAGGGTAAAAAAGTCATCCTCACCGGCATCACCTGCGAGCCGGACGAGGTACTCGGCTACTTTGCCGACAACAACGTCGCCGTGGTCGGCGACGACCTGGCGCAGGAATCCCGTCAGTACCGCAGCGACTATCCCGCGGCCAACTCCGCAATCGAAAGCCTTGCGCTGCACTGGTTTGCCATTTACGGCTGTTCGACTGCCCACGACGATAACAATACTGCGCGCGGCCAAATGCTTGTCAAGCTGGCAAAGGACAGTGGCGCGGACTGTGTCGTGCTGTGCATGATGCGCTTTTGCGAAATCGAAGAATACGACCAGCCATCGGTAATTGACACTGTGACGCGCGCGGGGCTTATGAGCTTCAGCATCGACATCGACCAAAGCACCACGGAAAGCGGCCAGGCGCTGACCAAGATACAGGCATTTGCAGAAAACTGATTGCCTGTGTTTCATTCATTAAACCAAACAGGAGGAACACCATGAACATTTTAGTATGTATCAAGCAGGTACCGGATACAACGGAGATCAAGATCGATCCGGTGAAGAATACGCTGATTCGGGAGGGCGTGCCGTCGATCGTGAACCCGTTCGACGGCTATGCCCTGGAAGCGGCGGCGCGGATCAAGGACAAGGATCCGAATACGCGGATTGTCGTGCTGTCCATGGGTCCCGAGCAGGCCAAGGCAGCGCTCAAGGAATGCCTGGCCATCGCAGCGGACAAGGCGTATCTTGTATCTGACCGCGCGTTCGGCGGCTCGGACACGCTTGCTACCAGCTATATCATTTCCGAGACGATCAAAAAGGTGGAGGAGCTTGAGGGCAAGTTCGATGCGATCTTCTGCGGTAAGCAGGCGATCGACGGCGACACCGCGCAGGTCGGTCCGGAAATCGCAGAGCATCTGGATTATCCGCAGGTCACCTACGGCCTGGAGGCTGCGGCTGGGGACGGACGCATCCGCGTCAACAAGGAAGTTGAGGAAGGCGTGGAGGTCGTAGAGGTGCAGACGCCGTGCGTAGTTACCTTTACCAAGCCCGCTTGGGACCCGCGTTATCCCACGATCAAGCGCAAAATGGCGGCCAACCGCGCGGACATCCCGACGCTGACCGCCGCTGACCTGCCCACCATCGACCTGGCGCACGCCGGTCTGAAAGGCTCGCCCACCAAGGTGAAAAAGACCTTTGTGCCGCAGAAAAAAACGGGCGGCGTCAAGATCAAGGAAGAAACCGCGGCGGATTCGGCTGTCAAGCTGTTCCAGCTGCTCAGCGACGCGAGCGTCATTTAAGGGAGGCAGGAGAACCATGGAAGCAAAAACGAAAGACCTTTGGGTATTTGTGGAGACAAACGGCGACGGTTCGGCAAAGAACGTCGGCATTGAATTATTGACCCCCGGCCGCATGATGGCGGATAAGCAGGGCGGCGCTCTGGTCGCCATTGTGATCGGCGATCATGTATCGGCTGCGGTCGAGGCGGCGTCCACGCACGGTGCGGATCAGGTCATTGTCGTCGAAGGAGCGGAATACGGACATTACAGCACGGACGCTTATGCTATCGCGCTGTGCGCGCTCGTGGAGAAATACGGCCCGACAAGCATGCTGATCGGCGCGACCAATAACGGCCGCGACCTTGGCCCGCGCGTATCCTGCCGCCTCAGGACCGGTCTGACCGCGGACTGCACCGCGCTGGATATTGATGAAGAAAGCGGCAATGTCGCCTGGACTCGCCCTGCATTCGGCGGCAACCTGATGGCGACCATCCTCTGCCCCGACCACCGGCCGCAGATCGGCACAGTTCGCCCGGGCGTCTTCAAGAAGTGCGAGGAGACCGCGGCAAAGGCTCAGGTTATCCGCGAGGATATCCATGTGGAAGAAAAGGACATCCGCACCAAGGTGATCGAGCTGCTGCGAGACATGGACGAGGAGAACGTCGATCTGGAGGGCGCGGAGATCATCGTATCCGGCGGCCGCGGCGTCGGCGGTCCGGAGGGCTTCGAGCCGGTGCGCGCGCTGGCCAAAGCGCTCGGCGCAACGGTCGGCGCCTCCCGTGCGGCGGTGGATTCCGGCTGGATCAGCCATGCCCACCAGGTCGGGCAGACCGGCAAAACCGTCGGTCCCAAGCTGTACATCGCCTGCGGCATTTCGGGTGCAATTCAGCATCTGGCCGGCATGAGCGGTTCGGATGTGATCGTTGCCATCAACAAGGATCCGGACGCCCCGATCTTTGACGTGGCTGATTACGGCGTGGTTGGCAACTTGTTCGAGGTGCTCCCCGTACTGACCGAGGAGATCCAGAAAGCGCGCGGCTGACAAAACCGATACCTCCCTTGGAAAGCACGGTCGCCGTGCGGCGCCTAAACGTACGGTGTAGCGCGCGTTTTCCATAGGGCGTTTGTAAACGCTCAGGGCATGGGGCCGCTGCCGGTGGTTTGGCGGCGGCCTCCTCTGCAACGAGAAAGGAGAACAGATATGAATTTTCATTTTACCGAAGACGAAAAGGATATCCTGAATATGCTGCACGATTTCGCGGTCAAGGAGGTCGCGCCGATCGCCGCGGAAGTCGATGAAAACGAGCGTTTTCCCGAGGAAACCTGGCGCAAACTCGCGGAGATGGGTATGATGGGCGTGCCTTATCCGGAGGAATACGGCGGTGCCGGACTGTCCTATGTTTCCTACATCAGCGTTGCGGAAGAGCTTGCGAAATACTGCGCCACGACATCGGTCATGGTTTCCGCCCATACCTCGCTCTGCACCTGGCCGATCTATGCGTTTGGCACGGAAGAGCAGAAGCAGAAGTACCTTCCCGATCTCTGTTCGGGCGAAAAGCTGGGCGCATTCGGCCTGACCGAGCCGGGCGCCGGCACGGACGCCGCCATGCAAAAGACCACCGCCGAGGACAAGGGCGACCACTGGGTACTTAACGGCACAAAGATATTCATTACTAACGCCGGCTTTGCGGATACTTTCGTCGTTTTCGCCATGACAGACAAATCGCTCGGCACCAAGGGCATCTCGGCGTTCATTGTGGAGCGTGAATTCCCCGGCTTCCGCGTGGGCGCGCATGAGAAGAAAATGGGCATCCGCGGCTCGTCCACCTGCGAGCTGATATTCGAAGACTGCATCGTACCCAAGGGGAACTTGCTGGGCGAAGTCGGAAAGGGCTTCAAGATCGCGATGATGACGCTGGACGGCGGACGCATCGGCATCGGTGCGCAAGCGCTCGGCATCGCCCAGGGCGCGATCGACGAATGCGTCAAGTATGTTAAAGAACGCGTGCAGTTCGGCAAGCGCCTGAGCCAGTTCCAGAACACGCAGTTCGAGCTGGCTGATATGCAGTGCAAGGTAGATGCGGCGCGGCTGCTGATCTATCGGGCAGCGCAGGCCAAGCAGGATGGCGAGCCCTACAGCCACCTTGCCGCGATGGGCAAGCTGTACGCTTCCGAGGCCGCCAGCGACGTTACCCGCCGCTGCCTGCAGCTCGTTGGCGGCTACGGCTATACCCGTGAATATCCTTTCGAGCGTTTCATGCGTGACGCCAAAATCACTGAAATCTACGAAGGCACCTCTGAGGTCCAAAAAATGGTCATCTCCGGTTGGATGGGTGTAAAGTAATCCCGCCTTTCGGAATGTAGCAAAAAACAGCGCCCCGCTCCACTGCGGTACTATGGTATCCGCAGCGAGCAGGGCGCTGTTTTTGATTCTTTTTATATCCGCCAGGTAATGCAGACCTCTCGGCAGGATACCGTTACCTTTTGCACCAGCACGTCGAGCACCGCCCGTTTCCCCTCGAAGCACAGGCTTTCCCATTGTGCCGCGCCATCCGGCGGCACCGCCTCTGTCTCCCGCCGGCCCGCCAGCCGCCGCCGGATCTCGGCTGCCTGTCCGGTCAAGGCGGCGGCGCGTTCGTTAATCAGGCACATGGCCTGTTCATTCGCCTGCGGGATGCGGGCGGCGAGCGCCTCCCGCTCGCTTTCCAGCTCCGCAAGACGGGCGCGCAGCGCGGCGAGTACCGTGTCCGCTTGCCGCTGCGGTTCGAGCGGCCCCAGCTCTGCCAGCCGCGCTCGCACCGCTTCTCCGGCCAGCCGCTCGACCGCATCCGCTTTGGGCAGCCCCGCGGCGGTGCAGCCGTGCGCAGCATAGCGGTGCGAGCAGACCAGATAGCGGCTGCCGTTCGTCGCCCGCTTGACGGTCAGCGCATAGCCGCAGGACGCGCATTTGAGGCGTCCTGCCAGCCAGGTCCATTTTGCCTTGTTGCCCGCGGCGACCGGACGGTTGCCCATGCAGCGCCGGCGGCAGGCCAGCCAAACGTCCTCATCCACCAGGCCCTCATGCGGCGCGAGCAGCAGGCGCGCGGCCTCCGGATGGGTCTGCTTACGCTTCCCACTTTCCCCGGAAAACAAAAAGCAGCCGTTCCGGCCCGCAAACAGCTCCGGCTCGCTCAGCATCTCGGTGCCGGCCCGCTGGTAAAATTCATAAACGCCCTGCCCCGCGCGGACATAGACCGGATTGCGGATGGTCTCCCGCACGCGCTCCCGCGTCCACGGCCGCCCCCGCCGGTTTACAACGCCGTTTTCTTCCAGCAGGCGCAGCACATCCCCGATCGAATTTTTCCGGTCCGCGTATAGCGCGCAGATTAGGCGGATATGCTCCGCCTCCTCGGGCTGCGGCACATAGCGCCTGGTATGTACCCCGTCAAGCACGGCGTCCTCCAAAGCAAAGCCATACGGCACATGCCCGCCCATGAAAAAGCCGTGCTTCATGCGGGCGGCATAGGCATCCGCGACGCGCATCTGGATGGTTTCGCGCTCCAACTGCGCGAACACGATGCAGATGCTCAGCATGGCGCGCCCCATCGGCGTGGCGGTATCAAACTTCTCCGTACAGGAAACGAATTCCACGCCCAGGCGTTGGAACTCCTCTATCATGCCCGCAAAATCCAGGATGGAGCGACTGATGCGGTCCAGCTTGTAGACAATCACCCGCGAGGCGCCGCCCTGCCGCAGCGCCTCCATCATGCGCCGGAATGCCGGCCGGTCGGTGTTTTTGCCGCTGTACCCCTTGTCGGAAAAGATCCGGCACGGTCCGCCCCTCGTCTCATACCGGCAATATTCGATCTGGCTCTCGATCGAAATGCTGTCCGCCTTGTCGACCGACTGGCGGCTGTAGATGAAGTCCACGCTATCCCTCCGCCCGCGCGTATTGCCGGAACACGGCGGCCAGCGCCCGCACGGCTGCCTGCCGCTCCTCCTCCGAAGCCTGCAGCGGACGGATATGGACGACCGCGAGCGCCTCCGCTTCCTGTTTTTCCATCATTTCCGCACCACCTCCGCCTCCACCTTATGCGGCGGGCAGGCGGGGTATGCACACAAGGTAAGGCTCTTGGTTCCCTCCCAGTGGCTTTGTCCCCCGCATCCGCCATATGTGCAAAAACACGAATTGTTTTTTATTCATTTTCCACAACAATCTTGTTCATCCCGTCATTTTTGGACATAAAATCTTTTTTTCTGTCTCTCACAGTAATCGACAGGAGAAAAAAGCCGCAGTATGATACTGATACAAGAGGGGCGCACACCAAACGCACCGTCATTTTCCACAAAAAACGCAACGCCGTTTTTCCGAAAAGGACGGGTATCCCATAATGCCCGCCCCTTATGAACGCTTTCAGGCGGATTGGTTCCGTCTGGATGGCAAGGCCGCCATGATGACCCGCGCGAATTAAGGCCCCAGCATGACATTCGCCAGGGCAGGCGCGGCCTGTAAGCGAACTCCCCCGCATACGTTTCCGGAAATCGGTTTTACGGAGCGATGCCGTAAAACCGGTTTTCCGCTATCCGCGCTGCTGGGCGGCGCGGCAAACCGGATTTTGGAAAGGATTGATCTCGGCTATGCAGAATAAATATTACCCCCATTTGGCAAGCCCGCTGACCATCAAGGGGCTGACGTTCAAAAACCGGATCCTGGGCGCGCCGATGTCCAATCCGGAGATGGATCCGGACAGCCATATGCGCAAAGAGGACGTGGCGTTCCATGAAAACCGGGCGCGGGGCGGCCTGGCCAGCGTGGCCATCGGCCTGGGCATTGTGGACGCGGTGGGCCGCACGCACACCAAGGAGGTCGCGCTGTACGACGTAGGCTCGCTCCCTTCGCTCAAGGAGGCGGCCAAGGCTATGCACCGCCATGGCTGCAACGCGGTCATGGAGCTGGCGCACGGCGGCAAGTACGCTAACGCCCGAGGGCATGGGCAGGCAGCCGAGCGGTATGCGCTCGGCCCGAACGATGAAGTCAACCCAGACGGCCTGCCGGTGCGCAGTATGACCGAGGACGAGATCGTCCACACCGCCGAGGCTTTCGGCCGCGCGGCCGCGCTGGTCAAGCAGGCGGGCTTTGACATGGTGCTGATCCACGGCGGCCACGGCTGGCTGCTGGGGCAGTTTATGTCGCCGTCCATGAACCACCGCACCGACCGCTGGGGCGGCAGTCTGGAGAACCGCATGCGTTTCCCCCTGCTCGTGATCGAGAAAGTGCGCGAGGCGGTGGGCGACCAGTTCCCGATCGAATTCCGCATGAGCGGCGCTGAGTTGACCGAGGGCGGATACGGGCTGGACGAGGGCATTGCGATGGCCAAGGCCATCGACGGCAAGGTGGACATCATCCATGTTTCCGCCGGCGTACACGAGGACCCTGACGTGTTCGTACTGACCCATCCCTCAATGTTTGTCGAGCACGGCTGCAACGTCTACCTGGCTGAGGAGATCAAAAAGCATGTCAAAACGCCGGTAGCGACACTGGGCGGGCTGAACGATCCGGATATGATGGAGGAGATCATCGCTTCCGGCAAGGCGGACATCATCGAGATCGCCCGCCAGTCGATCTGCGACCCCTATTTTCCGGAAAAGGCGTTCTCCGGCCGCAAGGACGATATCACCCGCTGCTGCCGCTGCTTCACCTGCTTCTACAATTATCTGACCAACCGCACGTTCTGCTGTGCGTTCAACCCCATCGTCGGCCGCGAGATGGAGAGCTTTTACGGCGCGCCAGCGACAACGCCCAAAAAGGTCGTGGTCGTCGGCGGAGGCCCAGGCGGGATGTACGCCGCCATCACGGCTGCCCAGCGCGGCCACACGGTCACGCTGTATGAGAAAAACAGCCGTCTGGGCGGGCAATTGCTCTCCGAGCAGTACATCCCGTTCAAGCAGGACATGTACCGCTTCGTGCAGGTACTCGAGGGCCGGCTGCGCGAAGCAGGCGTGGATGTGCGCCTGAACACCGCTCTGACCGCGGAACAGGCCGAGGCGCTGCAGGCCGACGTCATCCTCGCCGCCGTGGGCGCGAAGCCCATCGTGCCGCCCATCCCGGGCATCGACAGTACGAAGGTCGTTACCCTGGACGCGCTGCACCAGAAGGACCCTGCCATCGGTCAAAAGGTGGTCATCCTGGGCGGCGGTCTGGTGGGCAGCGAGTGCGCGATCTATCTGGACGGTCTGGGCAAGGACGTGACCATTGTGGAGATGAAGGACGACTGGGCTGCGGACTCCTACTTCATGCACAAGAACGCTATGAAGATCTATATGCGGAACAGCGGCATCCGCATCCATGTAAACACCACCGCAAAGGCCGTAACCGACGCCGGCCTGCTGTGCGACAGCCCGAACGGCGAAAGGCTGCTGGAAGCGGACACCATTCTGCTCGCCGCGGGCATGAAGGCTGACCGCGTGTGCGCGGAAAGCTTCTACAACGCCGCGCCGCGTGTGTTCGAGATCGGCGACTGCATCAGGGCCGGCCGCGTCGTGGACGCGGTCACGGACGGCTACTACCGCGCGCTCGATATTTGAACCGTCGCGCCTATCCCCGCATCCTTGGTCCGCGCCCCGCGGGCCTTTGGAAATTCCATTTTTATCCTGATACGAGGAGGACCACTCCATGAAAATCAAAGCTGCCGTTACCCACGCGCCCGGCGCGCCGTTCCAGATCGAGGAAGTCGAGCTGGCCGCCCCGCAGAAGCATGAAATCCTGGTGAAGATCACCGCCTGCGGCGTATGCCACACCGACGACGCAGCCCGCCAGCAGGTCATTCCGGTCCCACTGCCCGCAGTGCTCGGCCATGAAGGCTGCGGCGTCGTCGAGGCGGTCGGCCCCGAGGTCACGGAATTCCAGCCTGGGGACAAGGTGGGCATATCGTTCGGCTACTGCGGCCGCTGCCACAACTGCATGACCGCCCACCAGCACGCGTGCGAGAACTTCAACGCCATCAACTTCGGCGGCGTGCAGCCGGATGGCACGTCGCGCCTGTCTGCGCTGGATGGTACGCCGCTGGCTACGTTTTTCGGCCAGTCCTCGTTTGCGACTCATGTGGTCGTCAACGAAGCCAGCGCGGTCAAGGTGCAGTACGACGATATCGACCTTGCGCTCGTCGGGCCGATGGGATGCGGCATCCAGACCGGTGCAGGCGCTGTGCTCAACCGCCTGCGGCCGGAGTTCGGCTCGTCCATAGCGGTGTTTGGCTGCGGTACGGTCGGCATGAGTGCGATTATGGCTGCCAAGATCGCGGGCTGTGAAACGATTATTGCGGTAGGTGGCAACCCGAAGAGCCTGGAGCTGGCAAAAGAGCTGGGCGCGACCCACACCATCAACCGCAAGGAAGTCGACGACATCGTGGGTACAATCAAAAACGAAATCACAGATGGCGGTGTCAATTATGCCATCGACACGTCGGGCGTACCCGATTTTGTCAAGAAAGCCCTGGCGTCCTGCCGCTTCATGGGTACGGCGGTCGTGCTCGGCGCAACCGGCGACGTGACGTTCAACATCCAGGCCGAGCTGATGGGCGACGCCAAGAGCCTGATCGGCATTGTCGAGGGCGATGCCATTCCCAAACTGTTCATCCCCAAACTGCTCGACTACTACAAAAAGGGCATGTTCCCGTTTGATAAACTGATCAAGTTCTATCCGTTCGAGCAGATCAACGAAGCGTTTGAGGAGTCCGGCTCCGGCAAGTGCATCAAGGCG
>NZ_JAOQJE010000018.1:5820-37513 GCF_025567315.1 Agathobaculum ammoniilyticum | reverse complement strand
TGCGATTCTTTCTGGCCATATGTATAACCTCCTGTGTGATGCTTCTATTCTACACCACTCAGGAGGTTTACACATAATTTGAAACAGCCTCATTTTTTACCCTGTATGGCAGCTACCTTAATTTAGTTTATAGTTAATACTGTTTTATGCGTAGCTACCTAAAAGAGGCTCTTTTATTTTGCTGCCGCACAATATGAAAAAAAGAGAAGAAAAAGAAGAAGCATTCGGTATCCCACATTAAGGCTGTAGTACCACCTTAATCAGACCAGGTTCTGCCGCATGCAGCCTATCAAACCATTCCGCACCGTCTGCAAGCGGCACGGCCGCACTGATCAGACTGTCTACATCAACCATCCGGTGCGCAATCAAATCAAGACAGATATCGTATTCCCCTGATGACGCACAGCTCCCATATAATGTAATCTGCTGTGTAACGCATTTCTGCAGTGGCAGCTCTGCTTTACGCGCTACATTACCGACCATAACCACACTTCCCCCCAGACGCACGCTGTCGATCGCGGTGTTCAACGTTTGTGAGATCCCAACCGCCTCAAAAGCGATATCCGCCCCGCGGCCGCCGCAGAGCGCACGGATTTCCGCAGCCGCATCCTCCCGCCCGGAGTGAATAACATGCGTTGCCCCCAATGCTTTGGCCAGTTCCAGCTTACGGTCATCCAAATCAACGACAACCAGTTCGGTTACGCCTGCGTTCCTAACCGCCTGCGTAAGCAGAAGCCCGATTGTTCCCGCGCCTATCACCACCGCTCTGTCCCCCATACGAATCGGCGCAACAGTGGACACGGCATGTACTGCAATGGACAGTGGCTCAACCATCGCAGCCTGCTCAAAGCTGACTGCATCCGGTATCCGGAATAAGGTTCTCGCCTTGATCGCTGCATATTCCGCCATTGCGCCCGCATTGGTATATTCGTCGCAGGAAACACCGAGTACCATCCGATTTTCACAAAGGTTGATCATACCATGCCGGCAATACCAGCAATTCCCGCAGAACACGGTAGAATCAAAGGTAACGCGATCGCCCACGGCAAAGCCTTTTACCGCGCGCCCCACCTGCTCGATCACACCGGCCGCTTCGTGTCCCATGATGATAGGAGGCTGCCGGCGTCCGCTCCCCCCGTCATACCCGTGTACATCGCTTCCACAAATCGCACACGCTTTGATATGTACCAGCACTTCATCTTCCGCAGGCACCGGCTTCGGAACCTCCTTGAGCTGAAGCTCATTATAAGCAGTCAATACCAGAGCTTTCATCTACCATACATCCCCTTTCACGCCTCATCCCAAGCCTGTTTGACAAAATGATAGGCGTCACGGATTCCTGCCAAGCCACAGCCGCTTGCTTCTTCAATACAGAGCCAGTTATCGAAGCCATGCCGCTTGATGTACTCGAAAAATGGCCGATTTGGCGTCACACCCGTTCCTATGGCCGCAGGGCAAAAGCGGCCGCGCTGCTCCATGTCGGTCACATGAATGGTTTCCAGGCGGTTTACGACAGATGGTACTACTTCGAGTGGATCTCCCCCAAAAGCAGTGATGTTCCCTGTATCAAAGTTCAGCCGGATATCTGTATCCTCTATCTGCCTGCAAATATCAAGGAAAACCGCCGGATCATATGTAAAGTCCACACGCGGCCATGCGCCCGGCTTGCCATGGTTCTCAAACACCAAGCCCACGCCATACTCTTTTCCTATTGGCGCAATGCGATGGAAATAATCCGATACCCATGCGATACCCTGCGCGCGATCCAGCTCCGGATGTGCCTGTCCCGCCAATATGCGCAGATAGCGAATATGCAGCTCTGAGGCAAGCGCAATATCCGCCTGCAGGTATAGGAATTCGCGCTCCCGCTGCACCGGATTTGGATTGGTAAAATCCGGATAGGTGGTCATCATCACAATCGGCATTCCGATTTCCTGCAGCTCCTGTTTCAAGGCGTTCAAATAGGTCGGTGTTCGGTTTTTGATGAACATAATGCTGATATCAATGCCGTCATAGCCGATTTCCTTTGCTTTGCGCGCCCACTGAGGCAAACTCATGCGCCCTGAACAAATCTCATCAAACAGCGAGACGGGCAAACAACTGATTTTCATACCGTTCTCCTTTTCTTATCCAGCGATTTCTGTACTACCGGTACCATTCGCCCGCGCGTGGGACTGCAGCATGACGACGAACAAGAGCAGCAGTCCGGTAATGATCGACTGCCACCATGAACTCAAGCTGCCTTGCAGATTAATCATGTTCGAAATCACACCAATGATAAATACGCCGATCGCCGTCCCCCCAAGGCCGCCGCGGCCGCCCGAAAGCAGGGTGCCACCAATCGCGGTCGCCGCAATCGCAGTCATTTCCCAACCGTCACATGTCACAGGCTGACCCGCACCTAAACGGGAAGCCAAAATCAATCCTGCCAGCCCTGCCAGCAAGCCATTTACCGTATAAACAGCGATCTTAATTTTTTCAGGTTGCAGCCCCATCATGCGGGCTGCTTCTTCATTCCCGCCCACTGCGTAAACATACCGTCCGGACCGTGTTCGGCGCGCAATATACAGCCCTGTAACCAGCAACAACACAAACAGCCATACCGGCGCCGGCACCCTCAACAGATAGCTTCGGGCAAACAATCGGAATGTTTCTGCCACACCTGTGTCCACACTGACCGAAACGCCCCCGTCTGTCATTACCAGAGCAATGCCGCGCGCCGCCATCATCATCCCCAGCGTAGCGATAAAGGGGGCGATTTGCAGCTTCGCAATAATGAGTCCGCTGAGCAGCCCCATCGCCGTACAGACCGCCAACGGCACCAGGATCATTATTGCAAGACTACCCTTTGGGCTTAGGACTGCCGCCAGAACACTGGACAGCGCCGCAAGCGAACCAACTGAAAGGTCTATGCCTCCCGTCAAAATAACAAAGGTCATACCAAGAGAAATAATGCCGATCATGCTGTTCTGATTCAGGATATTCGTCACATTTCCGTACGATGCAAATTCCGGAAACAGCAGAGCCGCAGCCAGTATAAGGGCCAGCAGCGCGAACACTACGCCGTGCTTCTTACAGAACGCATAAAACAAGTTCTTTTTTTTCATACGATCCCCCCTAACGGCGTTTTTCCCGCTGCAAATAAACTGCGAGAATAATAATAGCGGCTTTAAAAATGCGGGAATACGCAAACGGGATGTTGTTCATATTGACCATAATTGAAATCAGCTGTATGATTAAGGCTCCGAATATCGTCCCCATAATCCGCGCTTTGCCGCCGTTCATGGAGGTCCCCCCAATCGCAACGGCCGCGATCGCATCCATTTCTGCAAGCTGTCCAATCGCATTGGGATCTGCACAGCTTGCACGGGAGCATTCAAACAGACCTGCCATTCCCGCCAGCAGCGCACTGATCACATACACCGAGATCAACACCTGCGCCGTACGAATGCCCGATAATCTTGCGGCTTTCCCGTTTTCTCCAATTCCCTGCACATAATATCCAAATGTCGTCTTTTTAAGCAGGAATGCAATTATCCAGACAAACAGTATGGATACAAATAATTGTACCGGTACCAGGCCGCCAACGCGGTATAAGCCGATTTCCGTAAACGTATTTCCATAAAACACGATTGTGCCGCCGTTATTCATCAATTGTGCAATACCTCGTCCTGCAATATAAAGAATTAGGGTTACAATGATCGGCTGTATTTTAAAGCATGCTACCAGAACACCGTTGAACAATCCCAACACCAATGCCACAACAAGGGCGGCCAGCACGGCCATGCCAGTATCCGTTCCCAAAAGCGGTGTTTTCCCAGTCAGCACCAAACCGCTCGTAACGGCGGATATCGCCATGACCGACCCTACCGAGATATCAATCCCTCCGGAGGAGATCACCAGCACCATCCC
The DNA here is from genome assembly GCF_025567315.1 of Agathobaculum ammoniilyticum. Lineage (NCBI taxonomy): Bacteria > Bacillati > Bacillota > Clostridia > Eubacteriales > Butyricicoccaceae > Agathobaculum > Agathobaculum ammoniilyticum. The sequence continues at coordinate 33,601 of NZ_JAOQJE010000018.1, read as the reverse complement.
CAACGAGGTCAGCATAGTTGGCAGTACCTGAATCGTCAGGTTCCACAGGGTTCCCATGGAAGCAAAATTGCGGGTAAATAGGATATTGAACATAACCAGCAGCAGGAATGCATATATTGTACCATATTTTCGTATGTTCTGTCCCCAGTCAATACAGGTATGCCCGTTTTTTGCAGCAATGCTGTCCATCATATGCAGGCTCCCCCTTCCTGCAGGATGTCTTGTGCAATCGTCCGCATGATGTTTCCTTCTGATAGCATATCGCTTTCCAGCTCCCCGATATTTTTCCCATCCCGTATAACTATCACACGGTGACAGTTGCGTACCAATTCCTCCAGCTCAGAAGAAATCAACAATACACTGATGTCCTGCCCAGCGATATCCTGAATCAGCGCCTCGATTTCTGCTTTCGCGCCGATATCGATCCCCCTTGTCGGCTCGTCCAGTATGATCAGCCGCGGCTCCATGCACAGCCAGCGCGCTAAAAGAACTTTCTGCTGATTACCGCCTGACAGGTTTCGGATCAACTGCTCCTGCCCTGGCGTTTTGATGGACAGGCTCTTGATATAACGATCTACAATGTCCTTCTGTCGGCCGACGTTTACCAGCCCCCGCCGTGCGATCCGCGGCAAAATCGCCATCGTCATGTTTTCCCGCACGGACATATGGGGAAAAATTCCTTCCGCTTTGCGATCTTCCGAGCAATAGGCAAATCCTTTTGCAATCGCATCCCGTGGAGCTTTCCAGCGCACCTCCTGCCCATTGACCGCCAGCGTCCCTGTATAATCCGGGTTATCTCCAAAAATCACCTTGGCAAGCTCGGTCCGCCCCGCGCCAAGCAGTCCGGCCAAGCCCACTATCTCTCCCTGCCGGATTCTCAGGCTCACCCCCCGCAGCTTCTCCTTGTCTGTAATCCCATGGGCTTCCAGCACAGGTACTCCTCCTGTTCCCTGATAAACCCCGTTTTTCCTTCGCAACACGTCAGTCGCATCGCGTCCAATCATGCGGGACACTAGCTCCAGCTTACTCAATTCCGCCGCCGGACTTTCGCTGACAAGCTTTCCGTCTTTCAGAATCGTAACCGTATCACATATCTCAAACACCTCATCCAGACGATGGCTGATAAAAATAATTGCGATGCCTTTTTCTCTGAGTTTACGCATTTGCCGGAATAAAATCTCTACTTCCTTTTCATCCAAAGAGGAAGTCGGCTCATCCATTACAATCAGTTTGGCCTGCACCGAAATAGCACGAGCAATCGCCACCATCTGCTGCACTGCCGTTCCATAGCTGCAAAGCGGCTGGGTCACATCTGCCTCCACTCCCATTTCGCGCAGTATCCGCTCCGCTCTCTGGTTCACCTGTTTCCAGTCAATTCCTGTACGGTTCATAGGCTCCCGCCCAAGATGAATATTTTCCGCAATACTCAAATACGGAATCAGATTGATCTCCTGATAAATTGTACTGATACCGGCTCGCTGTGCCTCCAACGGGCTGTTGAACGAAACCTGCTGCCCGTCCAAGATAATTTCGCCCGTATCTTTCCGGTACAAGCCGGTCAGAATTTTCATCAAGGTGGACTTCCCTGCGCCATTTTCACCCATCAACGCATGGATCTCGCCCGCGCGCACTCGAAAATTCACATGATCCAATGCATGAACGCCCGGAAACTGCTTGTCAATCTGTCTCATTTCCAACAAATACATGGCTTCCATTCACTATCCCTCCTTTCATAGGGGAGAGGGGCGTTTCGCCCCTCTCCCGAACGCTATTTTAAGATGCATAAACGCATCAATACGCCTCGTCCAAGCATTCCTCTGCATTTTCAATTGTATATAGCTTACCTTCATTTTTAACGAACGCCGGTACCTCTTCACCCGCTTCCAATTGGTCAATAATCGCTAAAACACTGTCTCCAAAGCGCGGTTGACAGAGCACGCTCAATTCCATATCCCCATCAATGATCGCCTGCAAAGCATCTTTCTGCCCATCCATGCTGTAAATCTTGATGTCCTCGCCCGGTTTGAGTCCCGCAGCCTTGATCGCCTGTAAAGCACCGATAGCGTTATCGTCATTATGCGCAAATACCGCATCGATCTCATCCCCATAGGCCTGAATCAGGTTTTCCATCGCTTTTTGTGATTCCGCACGGTTGAAATTTCCAACCTGGGAGGCGATAATCTTTATATTGTCATAGTTGGCGATCTCCTCGGTGAACCCTTTATTGCGGTCGATCGTACTGGTGGCGCCCGGTGTTCCGGTCAGTTCCACAACATTGCAGCGTTCGTCGCCAAACTGCTCTTTCATATACTGGGCGCAGGTCTGCCCCTCCCAAATCAAATCGGCGCTGTTCAGTGTTGTATAATCCACGCCTGCCTCACCATTGATGCCGCGGTCAACCAGAATGACCGGAATACCGGCATCCATTGCGGATTTAAGCACGGGCGTCAAACCCTCGGACTCACGCGGAGATACGATCAGGTAATCCGGCTTTTGAGAAATAATATCCTCAATATCGGACATTTGTTTTGCCGTATCGTCCTGTGCGTCCGTATAAATATATTGGTATCCTCTTGCCTCTATTTTTTCTTTCATATCATTTGTTTGAACGACTTTCCAGTTGTTCTGGTTGCCGCACTGCGAAAAGGCTACCGTCAGCACCTCGCTTTCGCCGCTGTCCACTCCCACATCCGCATCTGGTACGGCCGTGTTCTCTGAATCGGTTGAACAACCTGTACCTGAGCCAATTAGCAGTACACTGGTTAGAAGCATTGCGAATAATCTGGTCTTTTTCATACGAAATCCTCCCGTTTTCTATTTTTCTCTTTTCTGAATGTGCTTTCATTATACCGATTGTTCCTATAGTGGTAAATCAACATATTTTTTTAATATTTCAAGATTTTTTCTGTTTTGCCGCCCCGTTTTCTTTCTGTTTCTGTCGATACTCCGTGGGCGAAAAATCCGTATTTTTCTTGAAGAGCGTACTAAAATAGTTGGGGTTGTCATATCCAACAGCCAGTGCAATTTCATAGGAGCGCTGATCGGAATATCGTAAAAGCTGCTTGGCCTTTTCCATGCGCAGGTCAGTCAGGTAACTGATAAACGATTTGCCGCATTCCTGCTTAAACAAAATACTGAAGTAACATGACGACATATTGACCGAAGCGGAAACGCTTTGCAGAGAAATGGAATGGTCGGTATAATTCTGCTCGATATACTGCCGCGCTTTTTCGATCAATGTATGATGCGCCGCGCCTTTTTTTCCATGTACATAGTCGCACACCTTCCCCAGCAGTTCACTGAGGCCGCTAATCTGCTTCTGCAGGCTGCCCGCCGTAATGATCATGCGGTATTCTTCCACAGGATCTTCAAACACCTCGGACAGATCGATCCCAAATTCTTTCAATGCGCCGGTGACCTGGCTGTACACCGATGCAATAAACATTTGGCCATACAGAATGGAATATCGTCCACTTTCTCGTATATTGTCTGTGATGAGACAAATATTCTGCTCAATCAGACCTTTATCAAAGGTGCGTATACAGTCGACAAAACGCGCTATATTAGCAGCAATCTGCGTTCCGTCATCCTGGCGTATTCGCTTCAGCTCCGCGTAATCCAAAAAGCTTGTCTCATCATAAAGGAAAGCATACTGCAGCACTTTTTGACAGTGGCCGTACATCGCCTGTAGCCCCCATACGTCTCCCGACACACCATCTGTAGCGCAAAGAAAGGGATACTCATTTTTCAAATCCACATCCTGGCGCAGCGCCCTGCAAACAGCCTGCATATGCTCTGCTGCCTGCTGGGCATTTCTTCCCGAAACAACGATTAGGACACGTCCCTCTGTCTGAAATTCTTCATAAAAAAACATGCGCTCTGCCGCACATTCTTCTACTTGCGCAGCGAACCGGCTAAAATATTTCTGTAGCTCCTGCTCAGTGAACGTATCCCGTGCAAACCGATAGCCCAAAATATCGATCATAATACAGGCATAGAACCGCTCCACAAGAATACCTGCCTGCGCAAGCGCAGCTTCCTCAGGCTGTTTATCCAAGTCAGCGTGCAGCAGGCAGGAAAGCAGTTCCGTGCGCTCCTGCTTTATATTTTCTTCCTGCCTTGCTTTATATTTTTCAAAAATCTCGTCCAACAGGCTCTCCATATAAGCCAAATCGATCGGCTTGAGTATGTAATCCTTTACGCCCAGCTTAATCGCACGTTTAGCATATTCAAATTCATCATAGCAGGTCAGCAATATCACGCAGATATCCGCCTGCTCCCGCAATACATTTTCCACCAATTCTAACCCATCCATAAACGGCATACAAATGTCGGTGATTAAAAGATCCGGCCTGTATTGCCGCGCCAGTTCCAGCGCCTGTTCCCCATCCTCCGCTGTTGCTATAACCTCCATTCCATGAGCCGCCCAAGGCACATTGTCCCGCAGTCCCTCTCGAATCAGATATTCGTCGTCTGCCAGCAATACCTTCACTCTGTTTCCTCCTCCCAGCGCATCGGCAAGGTAATGCGGAAGCAGCTTCCCTCCCCCTGCCGGCTTTCAAACGTCACACCGTACGGCTCTCCAAACAGAATACGAATCCTTTCGTTTACGTTCACCACACCATAACTCTCTGCGCGCGGGCCGCTTCCGTGCCGCAGCGTATTATTCAGTGCCGCAGAAGCCTCTTCTGTCATGCCCACGCCATTATCGATTACATCTATCACAATATTCTTTTCCATTGGCCGTACCCAAATTTTTAAATGACAACTCCCGCGTTTAGGCTTCATGCCATGGTAAATAGCATTTTCGATCAACGGCTGTAAGACCAGCTTGGGAATCAGACAGGAAGCGATCTCTTCTTTCAAATGTATCTCATGCGTGAACTTTCCTTTATACCGTATATTCTGTATAATCAGGTAATTGCCGGCATGCGCCAGCTCCTCACGCAGTGTAATAACCTCCCGCCCCCTGCTCAACCCAATTTTTAGGAACTGCGTCAAGGCCATTACCATGCGGACCGCACCATCCTTGTCTCCCGACCGCACCATCCAGATAATAGAATCCAGTGTATTATAGAGGAAATGCGGCTTGATCTGCGCCTGTAATGCCTTTAGTTCGGTCAGGCGAAGTTTCTTCTGATTTTCCACCTCATGTTCCATAAGAATATGTATAGTATTGAGCATCATGTTAAAGCGGTTGGTTAACGCGCCGATCTCATCGTCTCGTTCTGGAACGGCATGCACATTCAAGTCCCCCTGTTCCACCAAACGCATTTTTTCATCCAATTTTGTGATAGGGCAAACAATATACGCGGCGACTCGATAGGCCAGCAGCAGCGCAATTCCCATAACGCCAATTGAAACCAGGCTCACGATTTTGATAATCAAAAGAACGTTTTGCGCCAGTTCTCTGCCCGGCACGGTACATACCAGCTTCCATCCCGTCTGTAAAACCGGTTGTTCAATCCGCAGATCATGAAATATGGCATCTTTCCAGGAATAGGACGCATTTTGCCGGACCCTTTCCGACAATTGGGCAGCGGTCATATCCGCAGGGCCAATAATAGGCCGTCCATACGTATCCTGTATATATAAAAAACCACTTTCGCTGACTCTGGTATTCAGAAAAGAACTGACTTTTGCCGCTTCCAGTTCCACCACCACAATCCCGCGGTACTCTCCGCTCCCCAACTCCTTTACCGGCGTGACCGTAGTCAACAGCGTTTCTCCTGTTGTTACGGCAAATTGCGAACCTTGTTCAGGCGGCAGCCAAATAGTGTGTTCTGATTGCAGGGCTTTTTGGCAATACGGGTTGTCCATTGCTTTTTCATTTATAAAAGAGTAATACTGTGATTTTGCCGCCATACCATTATCTGCAAAAAAATACATAGCAAATATACTGCTGTTATACTGGTTCAGCTCCGAAAGGTATGCGTCCAGCTCAAAGCGATCGCTGAACTGCGCTTTATATTGTGGATATTCTGTACGCATGACCGACTGGACACCGGCTGACCGACTGATAATCCGCGACATGGATATCATATCTTCCAATAGGTTATCAACTTCATCCGCTGTTTTTTCTACGATCTGTTCGCTTGTCGTGACCGCCATTTCCATCACATGGCGATAGGACACAATGCAGGCTGCCGCGGCAACTGTTACGACAGAAATAAGGGAGAAAGCACCAAAGAATCGGAACAGACGTTTTTTCATGGATTGTTCATGCATTGCAGACTCCTCCCCGCAGAAAATAAAAACTGCCTGTCAAAAGAGCATCTTCTTATGTCAGGCAGCTTTTCATTGTTCAATTCCTCGGCACGAATGCAAACGGGCGGATTGGAGATCCTGAACCGTTTCTGATCTTCAGCGGTACAGCTATGAAGTAAGACCGCACCGGCAATTTATCCAGATTCTGCAGTTCCTCCATGATCAGGATATGATTGGGGAGCCAGTGCATATGGTGTCCATAGGATTCCATTTCCTCCCCAGCAATTACAGGAGTATCACAGGCGATCGTATCGCTTCCTACCGCCCGAACCCTGCGCTCCGCGAATAGCCGGACTGCATCTTCTGAAAGCCCGGGTTCATTTTTTGCATAGTACTTCCAATCGGCTCCGGCCGACCAGTAGCGGAACCAATGGAAATCCAGCAGAACGATCTCATCTTCCCCCGCTGCCGTTCCCATTTTCGCCTCAAGTGACAATATCTGATCCGCTGTGATCCTCTGACCAGGCTTGGCATCCAGTTGATACAAAGGGTATGTAACCGCCACGCCGCACAGATAGTCCGGCGGATAGGTTTCAATCGTACTTTCCATCATTGCGGATACCTGATGGGCGGGAGCATCAACATGCGCTCCAGTATGCTCTCCCAAAAACATTGTCTGGCAGTAATATCCATCATGCGCATGTGTGACTGTCGGATGGATGACCAGCGGGGGATGCGTCGGCCAGCGCGGGATATCATTTTCCAATACTGGCGACAAATCAACTACATTACAGGCTGAAACCGCTTCACGGATTGTATATAGAATATCTGACATAACCATTCCTCCTTTTTATAGCACTAATTATACCTTGTGTGTTGTGGAAAAGAATCCGATATTTTTTGAGTTCTTTCAAATAATTTTAATTTATTATAACATACCCTATTTTTTCTTTTCCATGGAAAGCCTTTCCTGACACAAGTACATTAGTTGGAAAAGATGCAGAAAATAGTATTGACAAAATCGCTGATTATTGGTATACTGTTTAAGCGTCAGAAAAACCCGCGGGTGTAGTTCAATGGTAGAATGTCAGCCTTCCAAGCTGAACACGTGGGTTCGATTCCCATCACCCGCTCCATTTTCTTTCCCATGCGCGGGCTGGAATTGATATGCGCCAGTAGCTCAGCCGGATAGAGCAACTGCCTTCTAAGCAGTAGGCCGGGGGTTCGAATCCCTCCTGGCGTGCCATCTCTCCAGTTGACTACAGTTTATATGGTGGGTATAGCTCAGTTGGTTAGAGCATCGGATTGTGGTTCCGAGGGTCGAGGGTTCGAGTCCCTTTACCCACCCCATATGAAACCATGTGACGCGCTGCTTGATGCAGCGCGTTATAAATATAAGGACCGGCTCCATGCAATCCAGCCGAATACAGGGGCGTCGCCAAGCGGTAAGGCATCGGCCTTTGACGCCGACATTCGCTGGTTCGAATCCAGCCGTCCCTGCCATTTCAACTTAACACGATCCAGTAGCTCAGTCGGCAGAGCACCTGCCTTTTAAGCAGGGTGTCCGGGGTTCGAATCCCCGCTGGATCACCATAACAAATCGCTTGCATAAACGCCATGTTGTGCAAGCGATTTTTGTGTTTCTGAAACTTTTGAACAGCTTTGTTTTCGTTACTTGAAGTCTAAAACCTCGTGTCGCTTCGTGTATATCCGTACACGCTCGCTGCATCTTGTGTACCTTCGTGCCAATCTGTTCCCTGCGTTTTTTGCACCGGTGTTCTGTAGTGTTGCTACGTTTTTTTACACCTTCATCGATTGATATGCAGTCTCTAACGCTGTACTCGCCGTCTCGCTCAACAGCTCAGTCATATGCGTATAGATACCTAACGTTGTGTTGATGCTCGCGTGACCCAACTGATTTTGCACCACTTTGGGATTCGTGCCCGCCTCCATCAACATCGTCGCATATGTATGGCGATAGCTATGCAGATTGAGACCATATTGCCTCAAGCCGTTTCGCTCCAAAAAATGATAATAGATGCTGCGAAATCCCGTATAGGTATAGGGCTTCTTTGTTCTTTTGTTGGCAAAGACAAAACTGTTTTCTTTTACGCGCCAACCGCCGTAGCATTCCTCACGCAGATGCTTTTTCCAGTTCTGCAGCGCCTCTGCTACCTGCAAGGGCATTCGCACCGCGCGGTACGAGCTATCCGTCTTAGGATCAGCAATCTCGCTTTTCAATGCGATTTTATCCCCTTGCTCGTTGTATATTGGTCGTCGCACCACAGCTTCATCCACTGTGATTATTTTGTTTTCAAAATCAATATCGCCCCAACGCAGCGCGAGTAGCTCTCCGATCCGTAAGCCGCTAAACAGCAATGTAGTTACAGTTACCCGCATCATCGGATCATCTTGCGCTGCCTGCAATACTTTGACGCAGACATCATGCGGAATTACTTTTTTATCATCTTTCTTTGTACGCTTGCGCACTTTCGGCATTTTAATTTCCGCAGCAGGATTCGTCTGCATCAGCCCAAGCTGACACGCAAACGCAAAGGACTGCACCAAGACACTCCGCACACCACGTACCGTCCGAACCGCATAACCATCTACCAGTATCAAACGATTGATCAGATTTTGTACCACCATTGGATTGACTCGATATAATGCCAAGCCGCCGATATGCGACTCAATCATATTATGTATCAAATCCATGTACCATTCGCAGGTTTTCGCGCATATTTCGATGCGTTTATAGTCCCACAGCCAGCGATGGACGATTTGAGCCACTGTAATATGATTTTTCTTTACAGGCTTCTTTATATCCGAACATACAGGGTCAGGCATTGCAGCACTTACATTGAAAAGCTGTATGAAATCATTCATCTTCCTCTGCACATCTTCCTGTGTTGCTCCAGTAAAAGATCGCCGTTTAGCACTTCCATCCGAGTTCAATCCGATAGAGATTTGCCCACGCCATTTCCCGTTTCTCTCTTGCCAAACTGTGCCTTGTCCTTTGGCTCGCCGAGTAGAAACGGTTTTTTTCTTCAAAGTGCAAATCGTCGTTTGCTTTTTCATGTTACCTCCTTCTTGCCTCTTTCACCTGCTATACGACGAACTGCAAATATAGGATATTCCAAACACAAAAGCAATGCAAGACAAAATTTATGAATTTTTCTTTATATATTCCTCTAATGCACCTCGATATACCCTAATTTGCTTACCGACTCGTATATGTAGCAGCTCTCCGGATTTAATCAGTCCATATGCAACACGGCGACTGATCTGTAACACTTGAGATACCTGCGTAACAGTTAATACCAGAGGCAAATCGTTCAAAATACTATGCTTTTGTGTACACATTTTTATACCTCTCCTAACATACATAGCAGATAATGATACTTTCTTTGTTTTCATTTTATCCTTTTCAGGATCCGTCGGTATTCAGCCGCCGACGGTCGCTGCCCATCTTTCCTCTTCGACTAACGGCTCTGGGCTCTCCGGCGCTTGCTTCATAGGAGCGCACCCATGCTCTTTACTTGTCAAGGTTCACGACAGCCGCTTTCATCGGCTTCCCCATAAGCATTTTATAAATCCCCATGGGGAAGCCGATGAAAGAAGCGGTTATTTGTTCCAGTACTTCTGGTAATCCAAAATCGCCCTTAAAAGCCCGTTCTCAATATGCCCCTTGACAAACGGGTCAACGTAAAATGTATAGTTACCCTGTTCATCAATATACGGGCGTAAGGCGTTCGAATGGATTATCGGTTGAAAGAAATGTACAACCTGCAGCATTGCCTGTTCGTCTCCATGTACAGCTTTTTGGACCGTATCATAGCTTAGAATCCGTTTCTCTTTGGCTTTACTCTTCACCCGTTTCCCCCACAAACCATTCCCGGAGTTGTTTCATCGCTTTCCGTTTCTGGTAGCTTACTTTTTCTCTGGTCAGCTTCATACTTGAAGCTATCTCCTGATCTATTTGCTGTAGAAAATAGGAACGCAAGATAATCTCTCGCTGTGTTACCGAAAGCTGTTTTAGTGCGTCAGCAAGATCACTGTCATAAACAGGCACGCAAATATCCCCAATTATAAATTCTGTGTCTGTCAGATGTATCACATTTACCGGTTGTGGAATGGCCTCAAAGAACAGCGCACCCGGAATATGGCATAGTGCATCTTTTCGCAAAAATCTGTATACTTCACTTGTCTGATTTTCGATTGCTTTCCAGCAATAGCTGATAAAGCGTTTCACTATGACATCCTGTGGCGTAAGCGACGTAAGCATTACACTCACCACCTTACTGCCACTGACTGTGGAATTTACATTGTTATAGGCTGTTGAACCATCAGTTTTTGGTTAATTTTTTTGCACAAATTTTTATTGATTTTTTGTGCACGTTTTACAGATTTATATAAAATCAATAATGATATCCCTTTGATTCATAAAATGATTCCGGCGATCTCTTATTAAAAGCAGAAATTTTTTGGTGTATTCTATCGCAATCCACCCTATTGCTAATGTTCAAAAATTTGAATAAAAACAGCGCCCGCAGAACCATCCTTCGTTCTGCGGGCGCTGCCTTTATGAAATGTCTATCAATCATCACTTTTCCATCATAACTTTATTTATTCAGGGCAATCTTCTTGGCAAGCTCTTCTTTTAGCTCGATGTTGGACTGGCGCGCGATTATGGTGTGCTGCGCCCGCAACGAGCCTGTAGCCGTTCCGTCATCAGTGCCAGCAGCTCCGCTGTAACCCGACCGCCATCACAATGGCATCCTTCCCAAATTCCCGTGTCTCTGCACCCTGATGGGTGAGATCAATCTCCTCCACCTGCTCCACGATATGCTGCGCCGTTCAATTTATAATTAGCTATACACCCTTTCATGCACACGAGTATTTTACGTCTTACTCTAAAACTACTATTTTCATATTACTACTTTCCCTCTCTTCTCACTGTAGAATCTTATCCCTGTCATCGGTGGATCGCTTTTTTAGGTCTCTTGCTCCGTTCCGCATAGGAAATGGACAAAAGAGGTGCGAGCTCCCAGAATTTGCACAAAAGCATGGTATCCAAAAGCGATGCGGATCAGGCTGATACTCAGAGGCAAATACCAACACAGGAAGGACTACGCTGACAGAAAACCCGATGGTTCATCCGCAAGCCATCCCAACGCCCCAGAGTGTTTCATGCCTCTGCTTTCTCTACTTTGTCTTATGGAGTACCGGATAGGCGATGGCTCTGACAGAGCATGGAGGTATTCGTACTCACCGCAGTCTTTCCGATAATAAGTGCGCGACCGGACACCTCCCTAAAGATCAACGGTTCATGAAAGAAGAGCTGGCAAAAAATCTACCAATTTCTCCTCTGTAGGTACTTCCGTTTTCAAGACTCCGCAATTTAACCCAGTATTATGTGAAAGCTGGTTATGTGCCCCCAGCTTTCCAAATGCATCTCTGCCGAGACACACAGGCGTTGCTCCGCACAGCATCTGGCCGGCGATTATTGCTTCGATTCAGCTGAGCTGGCTTGTCAATTGACAGATATCCTGCACGCTAGGAATGTCACGAAGTGCCGCCAGTATTCTATCTGCCTGTTCCAAAGGATATTTTGACAAAATGCAATCTTTCCATTTGTTCTCAATCTCCACAGAACTCATTGGACACATCGGATCTCCAGAAGCTGCGCAACAGCGCATGGAATAGGATTGTGCGCCAGTTGTCATGATTTCCACTTCTGCCCCGAAGCGTGCATCATCAAAACCGCAATCCAATAGTACCTCGACCCGATCCATAAAGTCCACCGCCTGCGCATCAAGGGGTTTATCTCCCACAAAATCCTCTATAAGCAACTTTTTTGCATATAGTATCTTGCCTATACAGTACCGAATGCTGAACTTCGCCTGTTCCCTAGTTGTAGGATAGGGATATTTATCCGTATCCAGCACTGTTTGCTGAACCTTACAGATAACCTTTTGAATCATATCTGGGGTTATTCTATTGCCATTCACGAGCCTAGTAAAGCAATCCAACACTGTATGGTTGCCGCGGCATGTGGGATACGGCTTTAGGATCATCCCCGGCATAAGAAAATCTGATTTGTGCTCTCTTATGATCCGGTCTATATCTCCCTGCGTACCCAGCACACCGGTCGCCGCATAGACACCATTGTTCCCCTCGAATATTTTGGAATTAGACACAATGCCGCAGTTCGCCATCTCAGAGCAAAAAATCGCCATAAATGCTGTTATTCCAACACTGATATCCTTTGCCGATGTGCCATAGTTTTCTTTTACGCATCCCACTGAACTCACTGCCAGCCCAAAGGCATTCGTATAGTCTTCCTGCGAGGCTCCCATCAACTTGCAGGCAGTGGCTGTCGCCCCCGCTATTCCGATGGTACAACTGGTGTTCCACGCCTTATGATAAGGACTGTTTATCAACATCTTCCCCAGCAATGCATCAATTTCAACACCCAGTATGTATGCCTCGATGACTCCTCTGCCCGAGATATGGTGCCGCTCTCCCATGGCTAATGCAACCGGAACCAAAACAGCACTGGCATGGCCATTTAGAGACACGCTCATGTCATCAAAGTCCCTACAGTGCGCCGAAGCAGCATTTACCATTGCGGCAAATGCCGCCTTGCAATGGGCGCCTCCAAAACCTAAAATTGTAGATTCTGGATGGCCTCCATTATTATTAACTGCATAGGACTCAATTTTTGCAACAGTATCTGAGCTAGCACCGGCAGTCATACATGCAATCGTATCGGCAAAATGCCTACTCGCTTCTGCCACAGCCTCCGGCGATACACTGTCTATTGTGAAATCCGCTGCATACTTTGATAGCTTTTCAGAAATCGTCATCGTGTACTCCGTATCTCATTCCCAGTCCTTAAAGTTCAGCTCATCTTCAATTCCCAGAAGTTCAGTATATTCCTTCATGGGCATCATCTGTTCGTAATAGGCGGCTGTGCTGCCAGTATCCCGAAAAGAGAACATGATATCCCGCAGCAGTGTAGCGGTACAGAGGGTTGTAGTCAGGCAATTAACGATCAGTTTTACGCCAGCAGCCTCTAAGTCCTTGATCTGATGCACCTGGTCAGGGGCGCATTCATATATGTTGAACAGCACAGGGCAGCTTATGCTCTGTACTACTTGCTCAATCTGTTCCAAATTTTCCAGGCCCTCTACCATCACCATATCTGCGCCGATGGCGTCATAAGCCCGAGCCCTTCGAAGCGCCTCCTCAAAGGAAACTGCATCCTTTGCATCCGTACGGGCGATGATAGTAAAATCCGAACTATGCCGTGCTTTCATGGCGGCGCGGATCCGGTCTACCGACTCTTCGAGCGGCACCAACTGTACGCCGCCCAGCGCGCCACAGCGTTTTGGCATTACTTGGTCTTCGATATGAATCGCAGCCACTCCAGCCGCCTCAAATTCCTCTACGGTGCGGCGAATGTTCCCTAAGCCTCCATATCCAGTATCTGCATCGCAAATCAACGGAATGTCTACGCAGGAAGCGATCTGATGCGCCCGCCCCACCATCTCAGACATGGTCGCAAGCCCCAGATCCGGCTTACCCAAAAGACTGGCCATCGAACCGTTGCCCGTCATATACACCGCTTGGAAGCCTGCGCTTTGCGCTGCTCTTGCCCCCATAGCGTCAAATACTCCGGGGGCCACGATACTCCCTGCCGCATTAAGCATACTGCGAAATCGACTTGCTTGATCCATTGAGACACTCTCCTTTAATACAATATGTTAGGTAAAAACATACTAAGCCCCGGCCACAATGAAACAAGGAGTAATACCCCCATCGCAACCACCAAAAACGGTAATACGGGTTTAACGATCCTTGCTACTGGCAATCCGGAAACCTGAGATCCAACAAAGAGGTTTAGCGCCATCGGAGGCGTGATCAGACCGACCGCCAGATTGTAAGTCATAATCACACCAAAATGAACCGGGTCAATCCCAATCGCCATGGCAATGGGATATAAAATCGGGGTGACAAGAAGAATTGCCGCGCCGGTTTCCATCAACATACCTAAAATAAGCAGCACAATGTTGATTAAAACCAGCAGAACATATCGGTTATCGGAAAAACTCGTAATGGATTGCGCGATAATCTGCGGTAGACTGAGCAGCGTCATGATACGGCCAAAAAATGTAGCTGTAGCCATAATGAGCAAAATCTTTGCTGCAGTAAGGGCCGACTCCTTTGCGATCGGGATGATATCACGCAAAGATATTTCCTTATACAAGAACAGACTGACGAAAAGGCCGTATACAATCGCAACTGCAGAAGCCTCCGTAGCCGTAAACTTTCCGCTGTAAATTCCGCCCAAAATGATAATAGGCATTAAGAATGCCGGCAAGGCTTCCAGCAGCGCCCGCAAAAAAGGTTTTTCAAGCGATTCATCATTCGGCTCTTCCGACTCTGCGGCCAGGAAGTCGTAATTTTTTTTTATCATAATCTTATTGAGAATGATAAATGCCACTGTGGTGAGCAAACCCGGTCCAATGATTGCGAGAAACAGTTTACCGACCGAAGCACCCGCCGCACAGGCATAGATGACCGCCGGAACGCTGGGAGGGATCAAAATCCCCAAAAAACCAGCAGCACTGATCAGTCCGGCCGCATAGTCGCTTTTATAATGATTTCGCTTCATCTCCGGTCCCATGATACCGCCAATCGCAGACACCGTCGCTGCTGATGAGCCCGAGACCGCGCCAAACAAGGCACAGGCAAGCACCGTAATATTACCGAGCGCAGCGATTGAACTGCGGAAGCATCGCTTTGCAAAGCCAACCAGTCGCTTGGAGACACCCCCATAGCGCATGATATCACCGGCAAACATAAAAAACGGAAGAGATAAGATGGTAAAAGAATCAATTCCACCAAAGCTGGCCTGCGCCATCATAATACCCGAATTGGAACCCGTCAGGGTAAGGTATACGATACCGCCCAAAGCAAATGCCATGCCAATAGGCACGCCCAATCCGATAAAACCCAGCAATAACGCAATCGACAGCATTAGTCATCTCCTCCTTTCAGCGCAAAGGCACTCTCGGTCACACTGTGAAAAATCGTCAGAATAGATCCCGCAATCATGGAAAGATACATTGTCCATTTGGGGATCTTCAGTCCCGGTGTCAACTGGCCGGAGGCCATAGCATCGCCTGTCAGTTCGCAGGCGTAGAAAAGGAAAAAGCAGCAAAACGCCACTATCAGGGCATTGACAACAATATCATAGTGCTTAAAATGCAATTTGTTTTTGATGAAATCTGGGACCATGTCAATACAGATGTGCGCGTGCTTGCGAACCGCCAGCGCCATACCGATGAAACACAGCCAAATCATGCAGTACCGCGTTGCCTCTTCCATCCAGATAATCGTGATGGACATAGCGCGTGTTACAACCTGCAAAACTGCAAACAAAGTCATCACCAGCAATAAAACTGCAATCAACAGGCTCTCTGCCTCTTCCAGCGCACGGCATACTTTTCTCAGCAATATAATCACCCTCTGCAAAATAGTGTTAGAAATGCGCGCCCGCGGCAAACAGTTATTCCTCAGCAGGCGCGCATCATGATACTGTGAATATTAGGCCATCAATTCGTCAACCTTCGCGACGATATCATTCAGCAGATCCTCATCAAGTCCATCTACCTTGTCGTACACCGCACGGCCGCTTTCAACCCATGCCGCGAGCTGATCATCCGTCAGCATCGTGACCTCTACCCCAGAATCCGCAATTTGTTGAATATAGCCATCCACTTGTTCCGCAATCATAGCCCGAGCGCTATCTCGCATATTATAGCACTCTTCTTGGATGATCGTCTGGTACTCAGCGGGCAGAGACTCCCAGTAGCTGTTATTCATAAGAACCAGAGATGAACCATAAAGGTGGTTGGTATTTGAAAAATACTTCAGCGTTTCATAATAATTATCTGAAAAAGTAAGCATAGCGCCGTTATCCTGACCGTCTACCACACCGGTCTGGAGGGATGTATACAGCTCAGTGGCAGACATCATGGTGGGCACCGCCCCGATCATTTCCAGCCAAATCGCCAGTGCAGGCGTTTCCGGAATACGCATTTTAATCCCGTTCAGATCCTCCGGCGCAATCAAGGGGCGCGTGTTATTGGAGAAACAGCGGTAGTCGTTGTCCGTCCAGCACATCGACTTATAGCCTGCCGCATTCACATACTCCATGAGTCGATCGCCCAGTTCTCCATCCAGGATTTCTTCCGCGATTGCGGTCGTAGGCAGCAGGTATGGCAGGTCCAGCATCTGGATCTGCGGCACAATAGAAGACATTTGCATCGTTGCGACAATGCACATCTCCACAGCGCCATTTTGCGTAGATTCTAGTAATTCCGGACCGTTACCTAATGTGCTGGCAGGGTATACCTCAACCGACACCTTTCCTTCGGTGCGCTCCTGTACTTTCTCAGCAAACTCATTGGCTGCCGTTGTCCAGGGATGCGTATTGGGGGACATAAACCCAATTTTGATATTATAGCTTCCATCAGAGGCCGCATCTGCCGTTCCGCCTTCGGCGGGACTGCCACCACAGGCGGTCAAGGATGCCAAGCCAATCATTAGCGTCAGCATACACGCCAACAAACGCTTCATCTTTTTCATCACTGTTTCTCCTTCTGTTTTCTACGCCCCGCAGCTTTTCTGTCCAGGGCTTAGTTTTTGCTGCCATTTTTACTCTGCAAAGGCCTGTGATCGCCTCACTTCGAAATCGCCTTGAAGGCTGCAGCTTGGGCTGTCATGCCCCGCTCGGATGCCAGACGCTCGATAGAGGATGCGCCAAAGAAACCGTCAATTTCAGGTACGTTTTTGATAATGTAAGCTGCATCCTCCGGATCGGCGATTGGACCGCCATGGCAGATAACCATGATATCGGGATTGACCTTGCGGCCCGCCGCAATAATCTCCTTGATCAGCGGGATGCAGTCATCCAGCGTCTTGGCCGTTTCCGCACCGATAGAGCCCTTTGTAGTCAGGCCCATATGTGCAACTAGGCAGTCGGCACCCGCCTCCGCCATAGCAGTAGCTTGAGCAGCATCAAAGACATAGGGGCACGTGACCATATCCAGCTCATGGGCTTTGCGGATCATGTCCACTTCCAGACCATACCCCATGCCGGTTTCTTCAAGGTTCTGACGGAATACGCCATCAATCAGGCCTACCGTGGGGAAATTCTGAACCCCGTTAAAGCCCTGCGCTTTCAGCTCCTTTAAATAAATGTCCATGACACGGAACGGATCTGTTCCGCAAACGCCGGCCAGTACCGGTGTCTTCTTGACTACCGGCAACACCTCGTAGCCCATTTCCACCACAATTTTATTGGCATCGCCATAGGCCAAAAGTCCGGACAGGGATCCGCGACCAGCCATACGGAAACGACCGGAATTGTAAATGATCAGCATATCAACATCAGCTTTTTCCGAACACTTCGCGGTAATACCGGTGCCTGCTCCCACGCCCACCAGGATTTTGCCCTGAGAAATCTGGTTGCGAAAGTCCTTCAGAATTTCAGATCTCGATTTGGTTACCATTATTTTTTCCTCCTAAATTCATTTTTTATTATCAACCGACTGCGCTCATTAGATCAACAAGCTTTTGTGCGGCTGCTTTTGCAAATGCAGGGTCATTGATATGCTGGTCCACCTCAACGATCTCCACCTTAGATTTATCCACGTCGTTACGCAGAGTATCAAACAAGGCCTTATCCTCTTCAGGTCCATAGAAAGGCTGTCCTTCGGCATCAATACCGGATACTCCTTTGAGCGGTAGCATCAACACCGTGGCACCGTTGGCCATATTCAACTTCTGGCTGATTATTTTTCCTAGGCCCACATTTTCCTCGGCTGTCGTACGCATCAGCGTCACAGTGGGATTATGTTTGTAGAGGTTTCTATCTTTGAATTCCTTCGGCACAGTATCCCACGGGCCAAAGTTGACCATATCCAGCGCACCGACCGAAACCACCTGTGGGATCCCCATCTTTCCTGCTGCTTCCAATCGGTTCGGCCCAGCATTCAGCACCCCGCTATACAATTCATCACACCACTCTGTGGTCGTCAGATCCAGCACGCCTTTGACAAATCCGGCCTCTATCAGCGCCTCCATGCTCCGGCCTCCAGTGCCGGTGGCATGAAAGACCAGCACCTCATAGCCCCGTTCCTCTAAATAAGCCTTTGCTTCTTTGATGCAGGGTGTTGTCACGCCAAACATGGTCGCTGCAATCAGGGGCTTATCCCCATCCGGGATATCTTTGTAATCCCGAACCATTCCTGTCACCGCATTGACTGCATTGGAAAAGACGCGCATGGAGATTACATTAAGCCCCTCCACATCCACCACCGAAGGCATCATAATGATGTCGCTCGTTCCTACATACTGCGCGACATTTCCCGACGCCATTGTCGATACCATCACCTTTGGCACGCCAATCGGCAGGGCACGCATCGCCGGCGTGGAAAGCGCGGTTCCACCTGAACCACCTGTGGAGATAATTCCATCAAAGCGGCCCTCCGCATACAGGCGAGGCACCAGCTTTTCCAGCCCTCTCGACAGCATTTCCGTGGCGGTAGCCCTGTCCCCGGCGTTAGCAAGTTCCTCGATGTTTGCCCCTGCCTCCGCCGCTACCTCCCGATTAGAGATATCGGTTTGGAACTGCGGCTCAAACACTCCCGTATTGATGCAGAGCGCCTGCATCCCCTTCTCCTCAATTAACGCCTTAATGTATTGCAGTTCCCGCGCCTTGGTATCAAAGGTTCCTACAATTGCTACTGTTTTCACTGTCATGCCCCTTTCTCTTGTGTTTTTTCTCCTATTCATCTTTAATCGGGAAACAAGCTGTTTTCTGCACAAAAAAAATAAAAAAATCCGGCCTCCTCTATACTTTATGCATAAAGTTTACCAGATTTTTAAATTCTGTTCTATGTATGTTCTTTTTATATTCTTGTGTTTTCTTCCGAAGTAGAATATAAAACCAAACGCTATTTTTGTATTTTCTTTCGTTTTAATGAATCCTCTCTCGGTGAAATTCCCATGTGCTTTTTGTACATTTTGCTGAATTGAGCATAATCCTGATATCCTACATTTTGTGCCACCTGTACCAGCGGATAGGTGCAGTTCCTAATCATATCCCGTGCCTTTTCCATTCTGACCTGAATCAGGTAATCCTGAAAGTTCGTCCCCACTTTCTGACTAAAAAGAGTCGACAGATATGACATGGAGCAATGTAACACCTGCGCCAGCTCATTCAACCTTACTTCTGTCATATAACTCTCGTCAATATATTGCTTTATAAATTCAACATAGTCATAGCGACCTGGTGTGTCAAATATAATCTTCTCCAACTTGGAAGATGGGCTCAGCGGCTGCTCTTTTTTGAAGCTGCGAGTCGTATGCAACACCGCGCTCTCGATCGGGATTCTCTCAAAACAAGAGCCTCCAATAAATCCCTGGCATTTGCTCCCGCGGTACATATACTGCGCGTCAATCGGTGTTTTTATAGGCCCTCCATATACAACGCGAATGATATTGGTATTCACCTGCTCGGCTGCTTCAAAAATCTCTTGAGCAGCACAGCGAACCCGCTCCAGCGTTAAAACCTTTTGCGCGCCCAAATAGCCGCCTGACGTTAGACCAAAATGCGCGCATATAATATCGGCTCCAGCCTGAGCCATTTCTCTGGTTTGCTCAGCATTGAATACAAACGCTAGGGTAATCAGTCCGCAATAATGTGCAAAACGAATTGCTTCTACTTCTTGCTGAAAGTCTATCCCCTCGATAGCCAGTGCCTCCCGAAACTTTCCATCAATCATCCCAACGGTTGGATAGTTGTTAATGCCTGCAAATCCCAACATCTTAATTTTTTTGATATAATCATACATTGATTTTGTCGGATCAGTCGCATTTAAGCCAAAAAAAACAGGAACATCTTTGGCAGTACGAAGGATCTCCTTGCAAGCATAATCCATAACCAGATCATTGCTATTGGAGTAACTCAAAAAACCGGCCATAGAACTGACTCCCATCGATCGGTATTTTCCCGAATTGAGCGCCAGCAAAAAGTCACAACCACCCATAATAGCATATTTTGCCGTCATCCCACTCCCAGCTGCAACACCGACCAAATGTTTTTTCTTGGCAAGAGTCTGTCGGAATCCATCCAGCTGATTAACTGATAACTTGTCTAATCCGCCGTTCATTTACTGCCTCGCTTTCTTCTGAAAAACAGGAGATCGTTCCTATCATTCGCTGGTTAGCCATAATTATACCTGTCGTTTTCATCTTATCTGAGCTTTGCTATCAGACGCTCCTGTGCATGGATATCATCTATTGGATATTCCTTGATGTTTTCCAGTAGCTACATCATCGAGTTCCTGCGCGTAATTGACAGTCACCCTATCCGACGCCCATTTCTCGCATGCGACCACTGCTGCGCGGATTGTATCATAATCAACCATGCGCCACTCCTTTTCAGGCCTGATCTCGTACCGCTGCGAAATCAGAATTTCATCGATCTGCTTTCCAGCCGATCCACAAGCATATCCGCCGCAAAAAGAACACACCTCATGCTCATCTCTGCCCAACAGTGCGCCGCACTGAACGCAAAACCGTTCATCCATCCTCTATCTGTCTGCCCCCTACGATATGACTTTATTATAACATCATTGCATATACTGTACAATCCCGCATTGACACAATTTGGCCGGTGCAAATTCTGGCATAAACGGTAGAAAAAAGAAACATAACACCATAGAAAGTTTGATTAACTTGAAAAGCTAAACGGCCAAGGAGTCTCGTAAAATACCACCATAAAAGGAAGATGAAACAGGAATGGAAAACGTATTGGTAAGGATCTTGTTTGGATGAATTCTGGTTCTCCTCCTTGTCTGTATAAAAATAGCGTAGCAGTCATTTAAGACTGCTACGCTTAAAAAGTCTAACTTTTTAGGAGTATTTTAGATTTGCTTAGCACGGAATTTCTTTCAGTGAATACCATTAGAGAGCCGTTTCTCAACATTTTCGTTCATTCGAATACGCGTTCCAGTTCCACAAAACAGCCTTGGAGTACATGTACTTTTATAACATCCCCGATGGTGCCAAAGGCAGCAGCAGTATAATGCCCATCCTGCAGGACGAACGCCTGCGCCGTTTTGGCAAGCGGATCCACCAGCCAATATTCCCGCACCCCCGCCTGCTGGTACAGGTTGAATTTTGTCAAGCGGTCATGCCGCTGTGAGCTGGGAGAAACCACTTCAACAATCAGATCCGGCGCGCCTTTACATCCTTTATCGTCCAGCTTGTCAGAATCACATATAACGGTAATATCCGGTTCTACCACAGTGTCAATGCCTGCTGTGTCATCGTCCTGCTTTTCGAACAGCCGGACGGCAAACGGCGCAGGGTACGCCTCACATTTTTTTCCGTCCAGATAATTTGCAATCTGGCGGAACAGCTCCCCGCATGCCTTTTGGTGCGCCCGTGATGGAGGCGCCATCATATTCGGCTGCCCCTGTATCAGCTCGATGCGTTCCTGTTCATCCCAGGACAGATAATCTGCATAGGTATAGTGCTTCTCCTGTGCTAACGGCATTTCATGCTTCCTCCTTTTTTATCATTATAGCACAAAATATCTCCTGTGTATGCATCCATATGGATTCCCTTTCAAATATCCAGCACCGCCGCTTCTATCCTGCTCTCTGCTATCTGGCCTGTCCGGTATACCCTTTCACAGAATTTATCCAGGCTGAACGTCAGCTCTGGGTTATCTGCATCCAGCAGCAGCCCAACCACAGAGCATCGCGTGTCCTGTATTGCATCCTGCAGCTGTTCCGCCAGTTCATCGGATATGGAGCGCTTCCCGTCCGTGATGAACAGGATATCCGCGTCCTCAAACTCTTCCTCGTTTATCAGCCGCAGGGCCTCGCGGACCGGCGCTTCAAAATCCGTGCCGCCGTCAAAGAAATGCTCCGCTGCGGATAACAAGTCGGCGGCCGTGTACTGCCCCGGCAGGAACCGGTCTGTCCGTATCTGGCCTGCACTGGAGAAATGGACCAGCGCAAATTTGCGTCCTTCGTGCGCGCAGCTATCCTGTACGGCCAGCGCCAGCGCCTTGCCCCACTCGGCGTTTTCCCCTTTTGTAGAGCCGGATTCATCCAGGCAGACGATGATACCGCCATGCCCTTTGTGGATGCGCTCCCGCTTTGCATATTGCAGTAGTCCTTTCGCATTGTACTTACGCAGGAACAGCGGCGTCGTCGCCGGAGAGGCCAGCAGCGCCAGCTCGCCGGAGAGCAGATTTTTCAGGTCACGCCCGCGCGTAATGGAATATTTCTCCCCGCGGCCGTGCGCATAATCGTTCTTCCGCAGCTCGGACAGCATCTCTTTCATGCGCCCCAGCTGGCGGGTGATTCCAAGCAGCATCTCATTTCTCTTTACCCTGTCCAGCATCTCGCGGTCATGGGCCGCTTGCTGCGCAGCATTTTCAGACGCCCCATCTCCCCAGCACCGCCGGACATAGCGGGCCAGAGACGCGGCGTCCATGCCCTGCTGCAGAGCAGTATGCACCGCCGCTTCTGTTTCCGCCTGCCGTTTGCGCAGCTTATCCCGTATCATTCCGGACACGGCCTGTATCTGCTCCGCCGTGCTTGCCGTCTCTGCGGCAGCGCGGAGCGCCTCCGGCGTCCTGGCCGGATCGGCCTGTGCGTCCCGCACCAGATGATAAAGCCTTTCCGCCGCTGTATCATGACGGCGCGTCAGCCGTTCCAGCACGGGCAGCAGTCTGCCCGCCGCCCTGTCGATACCTTGTACCGCTTCGGAAAGCGCCTGCCGCACCGTGCGCGCGGCTTCCATCGCTGCGCTGTCCTCTCCCCTGCACAGATGGTGCAGGGCGGCAAACTGGCCGTTATCCTGCAGCCCATCCAGCAGATATGCCCACACAAGACGCGCTTTGGGGGACAGCGCTTTTTCGCTCCCCCAGTGGTATGTATGCGCATAGAGCAGATGGAACAGGTCGGCCAGCAGCGGTGCGGCAGCATCCAGCCCATTGGCCATGCAGCTGTCATGGAACACCATACGCTCCAGCCGTGCCGGCCGGGTACAATGATCCATACGTTCCGGCCGTTGGTATGGTGCAGTAAGATCGAATAGCGGTGAGTTTACAATCTGATCCAGTGAAGAAAAACGGTATTTCATCCATAGCCTCCAGGTTATCAGGCGGAAAAGCAGGGCAGACGCCCTGCTTTTCCATATTGCTTTACCTCTGTTTCTCCATATCACGCTTGCCGTTCAAAACGGCGGGTTGCCGGCTGGGACGCCGCCCGGCCCCCATGCGTAGCTTTCCGGTACGCCGGAGAAATCCGGCGCCGGATACTGCGCCGCAGCGCCGGATACCGGCTGCGGGTAGCCCAGCGCCTGTACCGTCACCGTAGGCACGGCCTGCGGGGCAGGCGCGGCCGTAGGCTGTGTGCCCGGCTGTGCCACGGCCGCCGGCTGGGGCGCCTGTGCCGCTGCCGGCTGTACTGTGGGCGGGGCAGGATACCCCTGCGCCGCGGGTACGGCTTGCTGCGGTGCATATCCAACTGCTGGTGCGGGTACCGGAACGGGTGCAGCCGCGGGCTGCGCAGCGCCGTCCGGCTGGGCGTCCTCCGGTTTCCTGTCCAGAAACTTCACCTCGGTGCGCACCACCTCAAACGAGGAGCGCTTCTCGCCGGTCTGCTGGTCCTGCCATTCGCGGCGCTGGATCGCGCCAACCACGCAGAGCAGACGGCCTTTGCGGCCGTACTGTAATACGAACTTCGCCTGCTGGCCGAACACTGAGCAGTCGAAAAAGTCCGCCTCCGGCTCGCCGTCGCGCTTGTAATCGCGGTCCACCGCGATGCGGAAGCTCGCGATCGGCTTTTCCGGGTCTTTCCCGCGCTGGTCGGGGTCCCTGGTCATGCGCCCTATCAGGATAACTTTATTCAGCATTCTGTTCTCCTCCTCTTTCTTGTCATGCCGCGAACTGTAATACGGCCAGCTGCGCCAGCGGGGACGGTGTGAACGAGCACGCCTCGTGCGCCCTGCGGTTCATCTCCTCAAGCGCGGCGAGCGCGTCCCCTGCCTGCCGGTGCTGGTCTTCGGACTGCGCGGCGGCGTCCAGCGCCTGCCACTCGCGGTACAGCGCTGCAAAACCGGCGCGGAGCTGTACGAGCGCCCTGGCCTTCTGGCCGTCCGGCGCGTCGTTGAATGCGCCGGACGCGTCCTTCGCCTTCGCCAGCAGCGCCTCTAACCGCGTGCGGAGCGGGTCGTCGCACAGCCGCGTGAGCACGGCCTGTACCTTTTCTATCTCCGCCGGCCCGTTCCAGAGGTAGTTCTTCAGCTGCAGCAGATCCTCCGGCTGCACCTCGGCATGGCCGGCGAGCCAGGCTGCCGCCTGCGCCACCGGCCCATAGCCGAAGAACGTGCGGTCGGATACCGTAATGCCTTCCCGCCGCAGTTCGCACAGCACATCGTCCATCAGCTCATTGACCGCCTCCGGAACCGAAATCAGCTTCACCTGCGCCTGCATGGCATACAACTCGTCCAGCGAGAAGGTCGCGGCCACTTCACCGAAATGCCCGCCCTGCTTGTTCCGCAGGACTGCGAGACGGGATGTGCGTTCCTGCACGTCCTTTGTCACAACGCGAAGCTGGAAGCGGTCATAGAGCGGGGCGAGGATCTGCTCTTCTTTATTCCGGAAGTTCGGCAGCTCATTGGAGGCCGAAAAGAACGAGATCACGGGGATATCCACGGTCACGCCCTCATTCGTATACCGGTGCTCGTTGAGCGCCGTGAGCAGGGAGTTCAGCAGCCCATCCGCCGCTTGTAGGCTAAGCGTCCAGCGCCTTACCATATTGCTATGGCAGGTTTCCGGGCGCTCGCCTCGGAACCGGACTTACACCTCTCAATGTATCCGGCTCCCCACTTGCAATTAGTCCATCTTGTTACTGTGTATTTTCCGGTGGCATTCCACACATACAGCAAGGGTTTTACGTTTGCGGGAAATCATGAACTGTTTCCAAGGCTCTTTGCCTTTCAGATTTTTGAGTTTTCTTACATGATGCATTTGGAGAGGCATGTTTTCTTTTCCACAGAATTCACATTTTTCTGCTTTTATTCGTTCCATGAGACTATTCTGTCCACTGTAGACAATAGTTCGTGGAAGTATGTCGCAGTTTATGGTAATGTCCCTCTTCCGTTTAAAGCCCTCATTGTAGAAAAGGACTGTGTGCTCCCGACCTTTGCTGCCTATATACTTCACACCCAAGTCCTTATTAATCCGCATGCGTTTAATAATTGCGCTTTTGGAAGTGCGGTACTTAGTCGCAAAGGTTTTGAGCATACTGTACTGCATCACGTATTTAAGATTGTTAATAGTACCACTATTAAGAGCCAGTGCGTAATAATTATAGAAGCCTCTGATTTCCGCATTGTAACGTAACAGAATTTCCAAATCGTCATTGTTTCTCAGATATACTCTTGCCTGCGGTTTCCATACCTCTTTACCGTTATGAACGACAATTTTCATCGCATTGTATTCCAGCAGTTTGTCTCTGATTTTCCCTGCTGGGATTTTAAGGACAATCTTGCCATTGTTATATCGCGTCGGTACTTTCTTTTTCCCAGGCATGGGCAACTGCGAGCATCTGACTGAGATTTCATACCCGAGGAAATGTGCAGAGGAGGCTGCATGGGTAATCAATGTCTTTTCATCCGAAAGGTTCAATCGCAATTTTTCCGATAGAAAATTCTTGATGTCTTGTTTGATTTTCCTGCAATCCTCTTTGCTTCCAATGA
The DNA here is from genome assembly GCF_025567315.1 of Agathobaculum ammoniilyticum. Taxonomy (NCBI): domain Bacteria; kingdom Bacillati; phylum Bacillota; class Clostridia; order Eubacteriales; family Butyricicoccaceae; genus Agathobaculum; species Agathobaculum ammoniilyticum. Next base: position 7,531 of record NZ_JAOQJE010000018.1, on the reverse strand, counting down.
CACCAATCAAGAAATCATCGGCATAACGCTCATATCGAAGTCGTTTGAAGTTTGCGTCCATATCCACTCTGCTGTGGATAGTACGCCGGTGCCTTTCGATCTCTTTGATGTGGTTGAGGATTTCCTGCCGTTTTTCAACTGTAGCCGCCCTTTTGAGGCGGTATTCCCATTTTCTGAGCGCGTGTTGAATTGCTGTATATTCGGGATTATGCGCCCTTCGTATACCAATGGAAAATTTTTGAGCGTATTCTTTCATGTATTTGTCCAGCTTATCCAGATAGATATTTGCCAATATAGGACTGATGATGCCACCCTGCGGTGTGCCGCTGTAAGTCCTGTGGAACTTCCAATCTTCTATATAGCCGGCATTTAAGAATTTCCGGATTAACCTCAGGAAACGGCTGTCTTTGATGCGTTCTGCCATAATGTCAATAAGTACATTATGATCTATCATATCAAAGAAAGATTCTATGTCCCCTTCAATAAACCACTTACATCCGGTATAGTATCTTCGAATGCAGGACAGTGTTGTATGGCAGCTCCTGTTTGGTCTGAAACCATGAGAAGTATCTTCGAATTGACCTTCATAGATGTTTTCTAAAATCATTCGGATGACTTCTTGTAATAGCTTGTCATCAAATGACGGGATTCCCAAAGGTCTTTTCTTACCGTTTTTCTTAGGAATATATGTTCTACGCGCAGGCGATGGATGATAGCTCTCATTCCTCAGCGAGTTAATCAAGCTGTCTATCCTTTTTAAGGTCATTCCATCGATTGTACGGTTATCCGATCCTTTCGTCATGTTGCCCTGTTTGGTATATATCCGCTGATAAGCGATGCAATACATTTCAGGATTGTACAACAATCTATAAATGCGCTCATATTGATAATTAATATCCCTGCTGTGCCTTGATAGACTGTTTAGTACATTTACAGGATTTCTCATAGTGTCTCACACACTTTCACAGTATTTGTACTGGTTCGCAAGCTGCCTTCCTTCGCCATGTGGACGGCTTTCCCGCCCTCAGACTACTATGAAGGCTCCGTTGCCATGCCGGATATTCAATGCCAATGCATATAGCCGTATCAGGCGTTCCGGTTTAGGCAATCCCCGTTTAGCAATACAATAACTCAGCACGATGGATTGTCGGATACGATTTCCGTCCTTTTCCGCTGACAGCGGTACGTCACAGATAAGTAAGCCTTGGATGCCTTCCTATTCAAGTGGAAAGCACCATCTGCGATACAGCGGCTATAGTCATCTTCCGCTGTAGACACGAGTGAGGCCGTTCGGACTGTCGTTCAACCAATCAGGGCTTTATCCTCATATCCATCTTTTCATCCAACCATTCAGTCGTGACCTGATGACTGGTCAACTTATGGCCTTTCCGACATGCTCTGGTCCCCCTATGGGTTTCCCCTCAGGGTAAGTCGGATGATGATAGGCACAGGCTCCTTGCCTACTGCTTTGCTACAGCAGCTTTATTGTAATGCCTTTACGGGCGCACTAAAGATTTCATCGAGGAAGCAGATATGCGCGTCCGGTATCTTGCCCGCCGTGATAGTCATGGGCGTGCCGCCGTGCAGCAGGGACAGCCCTTTCCGGTACTGTTCCAGCTTTTCGGTAAGGCCCTGCATCCGCGCAGCCGCGGCGTTATCCGCCGGATCCGCACGGAAATCCTCCGCCGCCTGCGCAAGCTCCTGCCGGAGC
>NZ_JAOQJE010000018.1:0-5512 GCF_025567315.1 Agathobaculum ammoniilyticum | reverse complement strand
AGCATTTTATCTCTCAGCATGCGTATCTCCTTCCAGCATCCTCTTTTCCAGTGACGTAATTTCGTCCATCGTCAGCCACCCGGGCTTCCCGTCTTCGGGAAAGCTGGGCCAGACCGCCTTCATGTACACGAGCTGCTCTGCAGCGTCATTTGCCCACAGATGCTTTGGGTCACGCCTGCCGCAGCCTAAAAAGTACAGGCAGTCCTGCCGCATCCGGTCCAGCAGCTGATAGCGGAAGCTGCCGTCACGGGAAAGGATAAATCCCAAAGCATTTTGTTTCGTCCCTGTCATTTCGCTTCCCCTTTCTGTTCGGCGGGGAGCTTCAGCTCCATCGCGCAGCGGAAGCCCTTTACAAACGAATCCTCGCGTTCCAGGCCGCGCAGCAAATCCAAATCATGCATGACCGCCTCCAGCAGCTTCACGGTCTCACGGTCTGAAACCGCCGCGAGCGCCGCAAACGCCAGAGAAATACGGAAGCTGATCCCGCGGATCTGGGAGCCGTTTACCTCCGGTTCCTCCTTCGCAGGTGCATATTTCCCACGGTACAGCTTGCGCACCGCATCCGTATTCAGCGCCTTCATTCCGCTTCGCCTCCCGCCTGATACAGCACCTTAGGGGCGCCGGCATAGCGGATCTGGAAAACGGTATCCGGATGCATCCGATGCAGCAGGCTGGCCCGCTGCTTGAGGATATCCAGCTTCGCCTCCGGTACTAGGGTCGCGTGCATCAGCGGCACGGGGAACGCGCCGTTTGCCATGTCCACCGCGCCGAAGCACGTATCGCCTTTTCCCTTTGCATAGAGCATAAGGTTTGCCATTACGATACCTCCGCCCCATCCGTTGTTTTTCCGGTCTGGATACGCTTCACATCAAAGAACGCCGTGCGGAAATCGTGAGGGGCGGCGCAGTAAAAGAAAAACTGCCCCAGCCCTGTGTCGATCTCCACCACGTCGCCTGTGCGGATGCTTTCATCCGGAAGAGGTGAGGATGCGTCGTCTTCAGCATTGGCCTGCTCATAAAAGGCTTTTGGGGACAGCCCGGCCCTGCCTTCCGTGCGCAGCCGGTACCGGTGTGCGAGGGGGAACACAAGCTCCCTGTCTCCCGCTTCGTCCGTTTCCAGCAGCCGTGCCATCACGGCGGACCGCTCATCCGCATAGCTGTAGATGCGGTACTCGCAGGGATCCTTCCGCTTGGGGCACCATTTTGGCGCCTTATACGCCGGATCGTTCTTGCGGAACGGCTTGCGGCGCTTCCTGTTCCGGAAGCCCGTGCAGTAGCGGCTCAGGCCGTAGTCCAGATGCGCCTCACAGCCGATACAGCCGGGCTCTGCGAAGCTTTTCTGCTTAAACATCCTTTTCCTCCTTCAGATAGCGGCATATCCTGTCTCGGTGTGCTTCCAGCGGGAACCCTGTACCGCCATGCCGGCGGCTCCACCTGCAGAGCGCGCGGTACAGCAGCTTCAGCCGCGTCAGGTTGAGGCGCAAATGCATGCATGCGTCCTCCATGTCCTCCAGCAGCTCGTCCAGCCGCATCAAAACGGCATCCCGTCCGTCCCCGCGTTCAGCGGCAAGCGCTTCTTTCCTCGTGAAATATTCCGCCACAGAGGAATCCGCGGACAGGCAGGACAGCACACGGTACGGATACAGTACCGCTTCGTCATGTACCGGCAGCAGGCGCCTGTCCATTTGTGACAGGAGGAACGGCGGGAGCGGAAGCTCCGCATCTGAACCGCGATACGGCTTTGGCAGTTCTGTGATCCTTTCATACGGAAGCTCCCATGCCGGCGCGCTGTGTGGATGGGGCAGCACCGTGACGCCCCCATCCGTTAGCAGGACGTCGTAAAGATGGTACGCCCCGCCGTCCACAAGCTGCCCAACACCGATATACCATTGTCCGGCCGCGAGCAAACGGCTTGCGAAGAGGAAACAGCAGTCCAGCATTTCATACGGCGCCTTTACGGCAAACAGCCTGTTTTCCATGCTCACGCCGCACCTCCGTCCAGGGCCGCGCGCCGCACCTCATACAGCTCCGGATGGTACTCCAGCAGCTCCCCAAGCGAGAGCTCGGAAACGAAATACGGCCCGCTTTCCGGCCGCTCCAGATCGTCCGCAATAAAGCGGCGCGCCTGGTGTTCGGAGGGGAAAGTGAGCGCCTTGTCCAGGCTGCCCAGGTCCACCATGTGCCGCCCATCGTTCAGGAAGTGGTCCGCCACGAAGGAATACCGCGAGCGGTACAGGTAGTACACCACATAAACGCCGGTATGCGTACCCATCATGCCGCCTCCCTTCCGGGGGCGGCACAGACCGGAAAGCGGTACACCCTGCAGCTGCGGACAGCATGGGCCTTTTGCAGCGCGGCAGCCCGCTCCTGGCGGATGGCAATATCCGCCGGATCTGCGCAGCGGCTGTCCGGCAGTACGTCATACAGCGTGCCGCCGTCCTCCCGCCATGCATCCAGGCTGAGCGTTACGGGCGCTTTGCGCTCCTTGTGCCGCTGGCGCAGCAGCGCGTTGCGGATGCGGCTGTACGCGATCGTAGTGAAGCGGTACCTCTGCAGGCTTTCGTCCGCCATATACCGCTGCGCCGCGAGCATCAGCCCCAGCGCGGCTTCGCCGTACAGGTCCGTGTCCGCTTCCGTGCCGAGGTGCAGGTCATGCATCACACGGTAGATCAGGTTGTGATAGCGCTCTGCGAGCGCGCGTTCCGCGTCGGTCAATGGCCTTGTCATGGTTTTCCCTGTCATATCAGGCAGCCTCACTTTCATTTATTGTCCGTCCGTTTCGGTACACCACAAAAAAGTAGTTGAAATCCCCATGGTTCACCATACAGCGCAGGCGGTAGCCGTTCACCGCGCCCGCATACGCGAAATCGTATGTGGGACACCAGAAGTCATGCCGCTGCGCCTCCGGATTGGCGGCGCAGAAGCGCCGCATCGCCTGCGCGCTGTGCAGCACGGTTTTCCGCAGCCGTTTGAACACCGCGTTGGCCTCGTCTATGCTCTGGGCTGTAAGGAAACAGCTCCGCACAGGATACCACATGTTCATCCGCCGCGGCTCGAACTGGCCTACGGCGCAAAGCAGCCGGTCTTCCGGCCGCAGCGGGCACATCCTCTCCGCTGCGGCGGCAGGGAGCAGGATCAGCTTTTTGTTTTTCATGTACGACTCCTTTTTTCTCATGCAGCTTTCTTCTTCCGTTTCGGTTTTTCCACTTCTTCCTGCGGCATACGCGTTGGCATCAATACATGCAGCTCGCTGCCCGTGCGCAGCATCAGGGTCCCTTTGCCGTCTAACAACAGGGCTGTCTCTTTCCCGTTTACCAGCTTCGCCGCCTGCAGCAGATAGTTATAGGTATAGCAGAAGCCTTCCCTGAGGAGCGGCGTGCGGATATCCGCGGGAAGCTCTGTCCCGCTCCGCACAGCCTGTCTGTCCCCGCTGATATAGCCGATCTGCACCATCCCTTTGTCCGTACGCAGTATCACACGCGCGCCGGCTGTGCTGCCGGCGCTTACGCGGCTCAGTTCCGCATGGAACAGCGCGCCGTCCACGTGGATCTCATACGCTGTCTGGAAGCGGTCCAGTACCGGCTTCAGGTCCGCTGCCTGATAAGGGCTGCGCTGGACGCAAAAGACCATGCCCGGCCCGAGGAACAGCGCGGTATCGCCGTCCACACCGATCCTGCAGTGCGGCACGCCGCGGAACACGGCGAGCAGCGTTTTCATCGCGTCCGCTGGGATCAGCAGGTCTATCGGCTCATCCTGCGCCGCGTCCTCGCTCGCCACAGTCATGCGGTATCCATCGCAGCTGGCCGCGCTGAACTTGCCGTCATGGACGGTGAGATGCACGCACTTCAGTTGTTCCTTCCCCTCTGCTTTGCCCTGCGCGGCGGAGAACAGCATCCTTGCGCTGACCTCCGCGAAGCCGGAGCAGTCCAGCAGCTGTGCGGGCGCGGGCGTACCCACGGCGGGGTATTTATCCGCATCCATCAGTGGGAAAACAAAGGCGGCCTTCGCGTTGCGCACCTCGATCTGCCTGCCGTCTGTGGCGACAGACGTTGCTTCGTCCGCAAAGGCGTCCAGCATCCGCTGGAATACCGGCGCGAACAGCAGCGCCCTTCCGCTTTCCTCCACGCGGCACGCATGCCGCACCTGTAAGGTGCAGGTCCGGCTGCGCGCGGTGAACATCACCGTGTTTGAAGCGGCGTCTGCTTCCATCAGGACGCAGGCATGCTCTTTGGATACAAAATACGTCCCTATCGTCTGGCTGCAGCGCCGGGCGATGGGTAACAGTTCGGACCGGTTCGCCAGAAAACGCATCGTTCCATCAACTCCTGTTCTTTCTTCACCCTGCCAGCTCCCACAGCGATAACTGCTCTGCGGGTGGTACTGGCTGTATCTTTGTTTCTGTTCTCACTCTGACCGGCACGGCCTTCCGTCCGCATTCCGCTTCCTGTACCTGCCGCTCCTGTGCCGGATGCAGCACCGCCATCTTGCGGAACGACGCCGCGATATCCTCCACCGCGTCCTCATGCCGAATGCCCTCGGCAAGCTCGCGGGCGAGCGCGGACGTCATATCCTCGCTCTCGCTCATCGCGGCAAGCCCTTCGTCTGTGAGCACGCCGCCCTCGATCACGCCGGCCACAGCCAGCTTGGAGGCCATCAGCCGGACCGCGCGCTCCTGCATTGTGTTCCGGTAGTACAGGATGTACACCTCCACACGCGGCGCGGTCTGGTTGATGCGCCACGACCTGCGGCTCGCCTGACGGAACGTGAACAGCTTGAACGCCATGTCATAGAAGATGAGCGTGGTGAAATCATTGAGATCGAGCCCGGTCTCCACAAGACCGGGGTTTGTGATCATCACCTGCATGCCCTGCCGGAGGTGGTTTGCCACCCATTCCTCGCGTCCCCGAGGCGGGACGGTATCCTCCATGATCTCGGCGCGGACGCCGGCGTCCGTGAGAAAGCGCTTGAGCCGTGTCCGGCTGTCCAGACGCACCCAGTTCACGTAGAGCAGTACGCGCTCCCCGCAATCCACCTTGCGCCGTATGATGTCAAGTGTCTGCCGGTCCTTTTCCGTCTCCTCGTCTGGGCCGCCGCTGCTTTGTGGGACGACCAGCGGATCTCTGGTGACCGGATGCAAGACAGGTTCATGGCCGTACGGCTGGTCCGGATAGGCCATCATGAGGTTCAGGGACACGGACAACAGCTTCTGGGCGAGCTTACGCCCTTCGCGGCTGCGGTCCTTGAAGATCCCATGGAAAGCGTGCTCCAGGTCGTCATAGGCTCTTTGCTGGTTCTCCGGAAGCCTGAGCGGTACAGGGATCTCCTCGTATTCCGGCAGGTCCTTGCCCATATCCATGAGCGAGAGGAACACGCCGTTCTCCAGCAGGAAGCGGCTGTACACCAGCGGCGAAACGCCCGGCTTCTGACGGGAGCGTTTTTTCCGCTTCGCGGTGCGCCGGTTGCTGTTGTACCCGCCTTCCGTTACTTCGTAAGTGTCCTCTGTCACGCCGTAT
>NZ_JAOQJE010000017.1:0-40328 GCF_025567315.1 Agathobaculum ammoniilyticum | reverse complement strand
AAATTCCCCTCGCCAAACTGCAGAATCTTCTCCGGCGCTTCCTCCAGAATATATCCCTTGTATCCGCTCGCTTTTATTCTTTTGTAATTCAGTTCTTCCATCGCCAGGTCTCCTTTCCTATCCGTCCTGTTCTTATCGTAAAACACCGGCGGCGTTCTGTCAATTTCCGTATTCCCTCTGCCTGTATTTTTCACCCGCCGCAGCAAAGCTGCATACGTTGACATTGAACACGATTGCAAGAGGTGATTTTCATGACCATGTGCGCTACCGTGCTTTGTGTGCAGAGCGGTTCACTTTTGGTATGCGACCACTGCACCCGCCAGCAGGTCGTCGTACACACTGCCGGCACAAGCTGTTTTCGGGCGGGCGACCGCGCCTGCATCCGCTACAACGGCACCATGACAAACAGCATTCCTCCGCAGATTTCAGCGCAGCATATCTGCCGTATCTGCCATTGATAAAGCAAACACCGCTCCTGCACGGAGCGGTGTTTTTCTATTCTACCCATTCCGCCGGCGCCGCGTACAGCGTTTTATCCTCCCCGCGCAAAACGCGGTATCTTTCGCCGTCCGCAGCAACGGTCCCAACAAACGTACAGCCCGGCGGCGGCGCGTCGGTCACCTGCGCCGCCCCATGACTGCACATCAAAAACCGTCTCATCAGGCTCCCTCCTTCTTCGGTAGGTTGCCCGCGCGGCGGCGCCTTATCCGCGCCCCTGTCCAGAGCGCTGTATGGCAAAGGTAACGGGGAACCGCCCGGCTCCTGTTCGATGCATCCGTTCCGTCCGGCTTCCCCGCAGCCGCCCTTTCCTCGCTTTTTATTCCCGCATCATTGCGGATACCGCCTCAATCCAGCCGCGCGCGGCCGCTTCCTTTGTCGGCTTGGGCAGGATCTCCGCGCTCAGCACGCCTTGATAGTCGCATTCCTGCAGCTTGCGCAGAATGCCCGCCATATCCGTGTGTCCCGCGCCGGGATACCAGCGGTTAGAGTCGGAAAAATGTACATACCGGATCTCCGGACTGCATGCCTCGATCGAGGCCATCATATCCGACTCCTCGATGTTCATATGGAACGTGTCGATCAGAATACCCGTGTTCGTCAGGGAATGGCTACGGATGAAATGCGAGATCTCCCCCATCGTACACAGGAAATTGTTTTCATACCGGTTGATCGGCTCAAAGACAATATCCACGCCCGCTTTTGCCGCCGCGTGATCCAGATACTCCATGGAAACCGCCAGACGGTCCAGCGCGGCCGGCAACTCTTCCGCCGTGGCTACGTTACCGCGCATGCAGCCGATGATTACGGTTGCATGCAACCGCCCTGCCAGTTCGAGGAAAGCTTCCAGCCGCTGCACAGCCGCCCGCCGGCGCGCCTCATCCGGATCCGTGATGGACAGGCCATGGTTGACGTAAGCGCGTCCCGTCCCGATCGCGGTCAGGCGCATGGAATTTTCCGCAAGCGCCTGCTCGAGCGTAGGCAGGTCGACATCGGCCGGATCCGCGATGTGCAGCTCAACACCGTCGTACCCCAGCTCGCGCGCTTTCGCAACCCCCTGCGCGAAATCCCCCTCGTAAACAAACGGCGCGCTTCCTATAATCTGATCGACCATTGTCATGGATGTGATAAACTTCATTTAAGACACCTCTTTTAGTATCCAGTTATGGCAAAGGCCGCCCATAAGGGCGGGCCTTTACCCGACGTAAGAAAGAAAAAAGAAGAAAAGAGAAAGGGTCAATCAATAAAGAGGCCGCGTCTGGGGAGCTCATGCACGCTCTTCCAGCCGTCGCTGAGGGGCTCGCGGAGGCAGGGCTCGATCTCCTCGTAAGGACGGAGGGAGAATTTGCGGGGATCGGGTACCTTGCCCGCGGGATAAGCTTCCAGGATGTCCTCGACCATGCAGTTCAGGTATTCACAGATCGCGGCAATCGGACGTTTTGCCTTTCTTGCTTCACCTCTTGACGGGTAGCCCACAACACCCTCAGGGGTACCGAAGCGCTCAATTACACGGTGGCCTTCCGCCTCGGACCACTTGTTCGGACGGTGGAATGAGTCCACGGAGCCATCATAGAAGCCTTCGTCCAGCATCCCCATTGACTTCGCCTGCGCGTCCACCACACAGCCCATATCCACCATGCCCGGGAACATGAGCAGCGCCGCAGAGGTTTCCGCTTCGTCCGCATGCACAAACGGCGTGCTGACGAAGTCCGGCCGCTCATCGCCCAGCGGATACCAAAATTCACGAATCGCACGATGCCACTCAACGACCGTTGCGAATGCCGGAAGCTCAAAGCGCTTAAAGAATTCCTGAATCGCGGACTCGAGCATCCAGTCCATGCCGTGGTTGTTGACAAGGATGATCTTGCGGAAACCATCGTCCCACAAGCCGACCATTACGTTAATCAGCGTATCAACGATGGACTTCTCGCTCGTCATGACCGTGCCGGGCATACCGCAGTGATGGTAGGGATGGCCGCCGTAGTTGATCGGTGGAAGCGCCAACGCGACCTCGTGGCCCGCCTTAGCCGTCTTGCGTCGCACCGCCTCGCAGATCGAGGTACACATAAACGTGTCCAGGCCGGAGTTGTTATGGATGCCGTGATTCTCGGTGCAGCCGATTGGCACCAGGACGATATCGTTCTTATGGCGTTTCTCAATCACCATCTTGCGCGGCGAGGTCTGGATATAGCAGCCCGGCTTTCCGATCTCACTGTCGGACGGGATGCCGTAATCATCCAGAATGGCCTGGATCTCCTCCTCCGAGGCGTCCCACAGCCGTTTCTTCAGCCGTCCTACCTTGTTATCCTCAAAAAATATGTTCGGATACGCTGTCGTTAAGTACTTCTCTTGCATAGCTGCATTCTCCTTGTATAAATGTAGGTTTTTTTCGCTTGGGTCCTACCGTCAGGAAGCGATACCCCTCTCTCCCTCACGGCCAGATCCAAGAACTCAACAAGTGGGAGGCGCTGCCGCGGCGGCCTCAAACCGCCGCGGCGCACCAAAAATCATATTTTATTCGTCTTTGAACGAATCGACATTCGTCTCGTCAACAACCTTGGTCGAAACCTCATAGAATTCCTTGACCTCGTTGCCCTCCAGTACGTCTACCGCAGCCACTACACCTTCATAGCCCTGCATATACGGATCGCCCCAAGAGGTAAGCGTGATCTTACCTTCCTTCAGCGCGGAAACCGCATCGTCGTTTGCATCCTGACCAGAAATCATAATCTCACCCGTCTTACCTGCAGCATCGACCGCCTCCGCAGTGCCCAACGCCATCTCGTCGTTGCAGCAGAAGAACGCGTCTACATCTGGGTAGGACTGGAGCAGGTTCTGCGCCACGTTCAGCGCCTCCGCACGGGAGTAGTTCGCAGACTGAGAAGCAACAAGTTCAATGTCCGGATACTCCTCGAGCGCTTTCTTGCAACCTTCGATACGGTCAAGCGAGGTCTGCGCACCGGTAGAGCCCTCAATGATGATCAGCGTACCCTTGCCGCCCATTTTTTCAAACAACGCTTTGGCAGTCTCGTAGCCCTGCTGTACGTTCTCCAAGCCGACAAAGGTTTCACACAGGCTCTCGTCACCCAGGCGGGTGTTAAGCGCTACAACAGGGATATCTGCATCAACGATACGCTGTGCAGCCGGAACAATTGCCTCGGTATCGACCGGACACAGAACGACGCAGTCTACGCCGTTCACGATTGCTTCATCACAAAGCTGATTCTGCTGCTCGTTGCCCGAACCCTCGGCGGTATCGACCGGCGTTTTTACCTCGACATTGTAGCCCAGCTCTTCGCCGGCAGCCTGTGCCCCCTCAGCCATGCTGATAAAGAACGGTGCGGTAGAGTTCTTCAGGATAACGGTAATGTTTTTACCCCCCTCTGCGTTTTCGCCTCCGTCGCCCGCCGCATTTCCACCATCGCTGCCGTTGCCGCAGCCTGCGAATGTGGCTGTCATGGCCGCTGCCATCAGCAGCGCCGCAATTCTTTTGCTCTTTTTCATGATACATTCTCCTTTTCTGGCTCTTTCTTTATCATCATACGGCGTGATGCCGTTATGACACACAAACAGATGCCTCACTTATTGCCTTTTCCCGCATATTTTGCCATCAGGTTGTTGAGTACGCGTTCATAAACAATTGCAAACAGAATTACAAAACCGACTACCGCCTGTTGCCAGTTGGTCGATACACCCATGATGTTCATACCGTTTCGGATAAACATAATGATCATTGAACCGATCACCGTATTGACAACCGAACCTGTGCCGCCGCAAAACGCGATACCGCCGATCAGCGCGGAAGCGATCGAATCGTTTGTCAACGTGCCTCGGATACTGGGATCGGCCGCATTCAGGCGCGCCAGATACAGGATGCCGGTCAGCGCGGCCAGCAGGCCGTTTGTGACATAAACGCCGAGGATAACCCCATCAGAGTGCATGCCAGACAGCTTGGTCGCCTTTTTATTGTGGCCCAAGGAGTAAAGCGTACGGCCATAAATTGTGCGACGCGTCAGGAAATACAGCACCGCGAACACAAGGAACGTGACCAGCGCAACATTCGGGATACCCGGGATCAGGTATCCGTTTACGATACTGCGGAAGCCGTCCGAAAAGCCGTAGACATACTCGCCGTTACATACGACATAGGCCAGGCCAAGCGCCATAAAGTCCACACTGAACGTTGCGATAAACGGTTCGATCTTTACCTTGCTGATCAGCACGCCATTGAACAGGCCGAATCCAAGTCCCACACCGAACGCAACCACAAGCCCCATAAAATAATTCCCTTGCTGGAAATAGGACGCGCTCAGATAACTGGAAAGAACCATGGTGGACGACATCGAGATATCAATACCGCCCGAGATAATGGCAAGGCTCATGCCGAATGCCATCAGGATCGTGAATGGAGTCTGCTGGAACACAACCTGTGTGATATTATCGACCGACAGGAAAGCCTCCGGCCGGAGCAGGGCGAAGCCCACGCATACAACCGCCAGGATCAGGAAACGGGAGAGCAGGTCGATCTGGTTTTTCTTTTTAACCGACATTGTTGTATACCCTCCTCTGCGCCTTGATATTCTTCCTGTGGTCGTTGACCACATCAATAATGATCAGAGCAACGATCACAAAGCCGGTGATCGCCTTCTGCCAGGTGGCAGGGATGCCAACCAGGCTGAGGCCGCTCGCCAGAATCTTCATCAGCAGCGCGCCGAGGATCGTGCCGCCAATGCCGCCTTTGCCGCCGATGAACGGCGTGCCGCCAATGACGATGGCCGCCATTGCGTTGAATGTATAGTCCACACCCACTGCCGGACTGCCTGAATTGGTCATGCAGGCGATCAGCACGCCGGCCAGCGCCGCAAACAGCCCGCTGAGCGCATAAACGATAATCGAAGTCTTGACCACGTTGATGCCGCTCACAGAGGCTACAGCCTGCGAACCGCCGAGCGCGAAAACATCGTAGCCGAATTTAGTCTTCTTCTGTATCCATACCATCAGCGCCGCCAGGATGACCGTGATCCAGATCACAACGTAGATACCGGCAATCTTTCCGTTGCCGATCCAGTTGACGATATCGTTCTTGATCGCCACGGTATTGCCGTCCGTCGTTACCAGCGCCAAGCCGGCAAAAACGCTCATCATACCGAAAGTGACAACCCAAAAGTCAAAATTACATTTGGCAATCAATAGCCCGTTGATCACACCGACCGCAATACCGATCAGCAGCGGCAGCAGCAGAGCCAGCGCGACCGGCACGCCGGCGTTATACAGCACCACCACGGAGACTGCAGCCATTGACACCACCGAACCGACCGACATATCAATCTTACCGATCAGGATGACCAGTGTGAAGCCCAGCGCCGCCATCAGCAGTGTGCAGGTGTTGCGGAAAATCATCATGATATTGTACGAGGATAAAAAGCGTTCGTTGGCCAAGCCAAACAGGACGAACAGCACGATGTTGCCGATCAGGATACCGGGGATGTTCAGCTTTCTCAGCCCTGCCAGCAGACCTGCCGCGCCCCCTTTCTGCGATTTATTCATTCACCGCACGCTCCTTTCCTCCAACAGCGAAGCGCATGATGGCCTCCTGCGTCATATTCTCGCGCGTCACCTCGCCCGTGATCTCGCCATCCTTCATGACATAGACACGGTCGGAGATGCCGATAACCTCGTTCATTTCGGAGGAGATCATCAGGATGCCGTACCCCTCCCCGACAAGGCGGTCGAGCAGCTTGTATATTTCGCTCTTCGCGCCGACGTCGATGCCGCGTGTCGGCTCGTCAATGATCAGAAATTTACAGCCGGTTTCCAGCCATTTGCCGATAACGACCTTCTGCTGGTTGCCGCCGGACAGCTCTCCGACCAGCTTTTCCGCGTTCGGAGTCGCGATACGAAGCTCCGCCACATATTTTTTGCCGATCTCGTCCTCCGGCCCCGAGCGCAGGACGCCACCCTTAAACACCTTTGTCAGGCTTGCCGCGACCAGATTTTCCTTGATGGGCATCTGCAGTACAAGCCCCTCAGCCTTGCGGTCCTCGGAAAGATAACCCATGGAGTTACGCACGCTCTTTACAGGGGTAGTCCGCGTGATTTGCTTGCCGTATAGTGTATAGCTGCCGTGTTCGATCGGCTCGTCCCCGAACACAGCCTTGGCGATCTCGGTACGTCCCGCGCCAATCAGACCGGACAGCGAAACGATCTCGCCCTCGCGCACATTTATATTCACGTTGCGGAAGCGCCAGCCGGAAAGGTCCTTTGTCTCAAAGATCACCTTGCCGGGTTCGCGGTAATGCCGTTCGTACATGTTCTCTATCTTGCGGCCGACCATCATGGAAATCAGCGTGTCCAGATCCATATCCTCTACATCCACCGTATCGATGTACTGTCCGTCACGCATAACGGTGACACAGTCCCCAATGCGCTTGATCTCGTCCATACGGTGCGAGATATATATGATCGCCACATTGTCTCTTTTCAGCTTTTCCACAATCTCGAACAGCTTATCGATCTCACGATCGGTCAGGGATGAGGTCGGCTCATCCATAATGACCAGCTTAACCTCCTTGGAAAGCGCCTTTACCACTTCCACCATTTGCATCTGAGCGATACTCAGCTTTTTGACCAGGATGTTGGGGTCCAAATCCAGTCCCAGGCGGTCCATCAGCTCACGGCTGTCCTTTACCATCTTTTTATAGTCGATTACGCCCTTGAGACCTTTTACCATCGGCTCGTGGCCCAGATAAATGTTCTGCGCGATCGTCCGTTCCGGCAACAGGTTGAGCTCCTGGTGGATCATGCTGATGCCGGCCTCCATGGACTGGCGGACATTGGTGAAATTGACCTCCTGTCCGTCATACCAGACCGTTCCCTCATCCCTGGTGTATACGCCGGAAATAATCTTCATCAGCGTGGATTTACCCGCTCCATTCTCACCGAGCAGGATGTGGACCTTGCCCTTTTCACAGGTAAGCTGAACTTTGTCAAGCGCCAAAGTGCCCGGAAAACACTTCGTAATCCCTGTCATGCGCAAGATCACGTTATCTTGTTTTACGTCCACTGAATTACCTCCTTGTCCTTAATCTGGCGTGCGAGCCAACTGATTCATCCTTTCGTTTACCAGAAGAATCGCCGTGTTATCTCTCTGCTTGAGCCCCATGGCGATCAGGCTGTTGTACATCTGCATGGTCAAGCTGGCGGTCGGCAGGTTTGCGTCAACCTGCTTTGCCAGTTCCATCGCCATACGCATGTCCTTGTGCATGTTATAGCCGGTCGAGGTCGGCGTGAAATCCCGCGCTTTCATGGTATCTGCCTTATAGCGCAGAATCGGCGCGGCGGCAGCGCTGTCCCCGATGAGATCGATCATTGTCTCCCAAGGGAGCCCCAGCTTTTCCCCCAGCACCAGCCCCTCGGAAAAGGACTGCAGCGCCTGCGCCAGCATCATATTAATGATGATCTTCATATATCGGGACTGCTCGCCGTCTCCCAGCCAAGTCTGGCGGTCGCCCAGAACCTTCAGATACGGCCGACAGGTCTCAAATACCTGCCGGTCGCCCGATACCATGATGCCGAGCGTTCCCGCCGCGGCAAAATGAGTACTGCCTGTCACTGGCGCGCGAAGCAACCAGCCGCCGTTCTTCTCCATCCGTTCTGCCGCCCTCGCAGAGGAATCCGGATCCACCGTACTCATATCAACCACTATTTTCTCCTGCAGGCTGGCCTTATCCAGACCGTCCGGCCCAGTGATTACATCCAGCAGAACCTCCCCGTTAGGGATCATCGTGAAAATGATATCCGCCTGCTCGGCCACCTCACGCGGGTTATGCGCCAGTCTTGCGCCAGTCTCCATCGCGTAACCGGACAGATCACGCCGGCCCGAGCCGCATATCGTTACCGGATAGCCAGCCTTGCAGAGCCGCGCAGCCATCGGGCCGCCCATCGCTCCGGTGCCGATCCAACCCAGCCGCTTCGTGCCGCTCACAGCGTCAACACCACTTTCATCGTCCCCTCCGGCACGCGCGCAGTCGCAAACGCCTGCGCCGCCTCCCCGATGGGATAATAATGGCTGATCAGCTTATCCGCAGAGGCCGGATTTTTGCACAGGAATTCCATCGCGCGCGGGAAATCGCCCGTGCCGCCGATCGAACCGATGACTGTCAGCGACTTGGTAACGATCAGCTTTTGCGCGATCTCTACCTTGGCGATCATTCCGACGCAGCCCAGCACACCGCCCGGCTTTACCAAGTTGAGCGCATTGGCAAATACCGGCGCGACTCCCGTCGTTTCGATCACCACATCGTATTTCGCCGCAGCATACAGGGAAGCGTAATCGCCGCCCTCGCTGCTGGGCGCAAGCTCCTGTGCTGCGGGGATACGCGCGCCTTCGCCGCGTGCCAGCGCGGTACGCGATTCCGCCAGATCGTATAGTTCGGCTTGCCTGCAGTTTTCCATATGCAGCAGAAGCATCAGCGCGCTCATGCCGATCACACCGCCGCCCAGTACCAGTACGCGCTTATCCGCGAAACCGCTGGGGACCGCTTTGCGCACTTTTTCCACTAAGTGCGCCGCGACCGCAACCGGCTCGGAAAGGCAGAGATGCTTGATATCCAGCCCCTCCGGCGCTCTGTATAAGTACATTTCATCACGCAGAATATAGTCGGCCGAAGCCCCGTCAACCGTGATGCCGAACTTTTCAATATGCTGGCACAGGTTTTTGTCCACCTCGCAGGACGGACAGGCGCCGCAGTACCGCGAGCAGTCACCGGTCACGACATCGCCGACCTCGACGCGGGTCACTTCGCTGCCGACCGCCTCCACCACGCCCGACCATTCGTGTCCGAACCGCATGGGATAGCTGTGCGGCCCGTTATAGGTGCCGTTGAACAGATGGATATCCGAGCCGCAGATGCCGACATAGCGGATACGGACCAGCACCTCGCGCCCCTGTGGGACCGGTTTTGGGCCTTCCTGCGCCTCCACGCATTTCGGCTCCTTCAAAATATACGAGATCATTCGTTTTCCTCCTCGCCGTTGGGATGGATGACCACCTTGACCGCGCCGTCCTTATGGTTGATAAAGGTGTCAAACGCCTGCTCCGTCTGCTCGATGGGGAATGTGTGTGTGACCAGACGCCGAGCGTTGACCTTGCCGTGGCCGATCATCCCTAGCAACGGCAGCGAGCAGTTCGGATTCGCGCGCACACCCTGAACCGTGATTTGGTTCTTTACCATATAATAAAGAGCTTCCTGTGTGGTCGGGACCTTGGGATACGCGATCACACCCACTTTGCCGTTTTTCGCGGTCATGCGGATCAGCTCGTCGAGCGTATCGCCGGCGCCCGCGCAATCAAAGCTGCGGTCGGCACCCCTGCCGCCGGTGAGCCGGCGCACCTCCTCCACAACGTCCGCAACCTCGGTCGTCTCGATCGTATGATCTACGCCCAACTCTCTGGCGACAGAGAGGCGGTCATGATCCCTGTACCCGATCACTATGGTTTTGGATCCCATGGCCTTCGCCATCTGCGCCAGCAGAATTCCCATCGGACCAGGGCCGATCACCGCTGTCCAGCCGCCCGGCACAATGCCGATCAGGCGGATGCCGTTAAACGCCGTACCGCCGGTATCGATCATGGCACCCTCATCATAGGTCACGTTTTCCGGCATGACGGTCAGCGCTTTCTGATCATAAACCTGATACTGCGCGTAGCAGCCGGGATGCGCATGCCCGTAATGGTGGTGGCCGGAATGCCCGTAATTCATACACAGATTATACAAACCCTGCTTGCACATTTCGCAGGTGCCGCAGCCGCTGTGCGCCTCGCCCGCTACACGGTCGCCGGGCTTCAGGTTGCTCACACCCTCGCCGATCGCGGCGACCCTTCCCGCAAACTCATGTCCAGCGATAAAGGGATAGTGCGGCGGCCAGCCGTCTTTGCGCACCTTTCCGGCGAAGATGCCGGGGTCTGATCCACAGATCGCGATCGACCGGATCTCTACCAGAACCTCGTTATAGCCCGGCTGCGGGATATCAACCAGTTCTACCTGATATTCGCCCGGCGCATGCAGCACAACGGCTTTCATTTTTTGTTCCATCAGCAATCCACCTCAGCAATCCCCGTTTGGATGAACGATGACCTTGAGCGCGCCGTCTTTCCGTCCGATAAAGGTGTCGAACGCTTCGTGTATCTGCTCCATGGGGAAGCGATGTGTAATCTGATCCTTTACGTTCAGGCTTCCCTGCGCCATCAGGTCAAGCACAATTTTGGAGCAGTTCGGGTTCGCACGCACGCCATGCAGCGTAATCTGGTTCATGATCAGCGACTTGAGCGCCGCCTCCTGCCCGTCTTTAGGCGGAATGCTGATCAGCGCCACATGGCCGCCCTTGCGCGCCATCTGCACGGATTCAAAATATGCCGTTGCATTGCCGGCCGCTTCAATCACCTGATGCGCGCCGCCACCGGTGATGCGCCGTACCTCCTCAACCGGATCGTCCACCTTTTCATAATCGATCGTATAGTCCGCGCCGAGCCTTGCCGCCATCGCCAAACGCTGGCGCCGGCCGATTACAATGGTCGCCGACCCCATGGCCTTTGCCAGACACATTGCCATAATGCCCATCGGCCCCGGTCCGATAATGGCGGTAAAGCCGCCCGGCTCCACGCCGGTCAGGCGCAGCGCGTTGTAAGCAGTACCCGCGGTATCCACCAGCGTCCCTTCGTCGTAGGTAACGTTATCCGGTAGCAGCGTCAGCGCTTTCTGATCATACACCTGATACTGCGCGTAACACCCCGGCGAACTATGCCCGTAGTGATGATGCCCCGCCGCCTGATTGCCATAATTCAGGCACAGGTTATAATAACCCTTTTTGCACATTTCGCAGGTGCCGCAGCCACAATGCGCTTCACCTGCTACCCGATCGCCCGGCTTGAGGTTGGTCACGCCCTCTCCCAGCGCTACAACCTGCGCCGCGAACTCGTGTCCGGCGATAAAGGGAAAGTGCGGCGGCCAGCCGTTCTGCAGCACCTTTCCATTAAAGATGCCGGGGTCCGACCCGCAAATCGCAACCGCTTTCACCTCTACCAACACTTCGCCGCGTCCCGGATGCGGTACGGGGACCCAATCCACGGAGAATTCTCCCGGCGCGTGTATCTGCACGGCCCTCATTTTCTCCTCCATCGCTTTAGACGCATCTCCTTTCTCCATGCACCGGCCTTCGCGGCCAAACTGTATGGTACAGACAGCCTATCATATTGCCATAATAAAATAACATCTATCTCACTGTCACTTTTTTGCATATGTAGAATATACTGGTTTTTCCTGCTTTTTTGGCATTTGAATGGCATGCCATATAAATGCCATTTGATTCCTCCGTCTTTTTTAGCGCCTCCCCTCTGTGTAAGACTATAATTCCACATTTCAACCAAAAAATCAAGTGTCTAAAACCTCATTTTTCATTCAATAAGCCACAAATTTTCGCTTCGCCTATTGTGCGAAAATCACAAAAATGAATTTTACCTCTTTATTTTTCCTTTTTCCTATTGATAAAACAAAGGAGCGGGCGTATAATGCAGCCAAAGTGGCATGCCATTGACATGTCATTTGCTGATCCTATCTATCACACCAACGATCCCATTCCATTTACAAATTTTAATACGAAAGGCAGGTACAAAAAGATGAGCAAATGGGAAATTCCGGCGAAAGGCGGGAATATGGAAGCGGACAACGGTATCTATTATCAGAACATGACGCGCAAGGAAGTGAGCGAGCGTCTGGAGAAGAACGACGTGATTCTGATTCCAGTAGGCTCCACGGAGAACCATGGAGCAAGCGCGCCGTTTGGAGAGGATACCTATCTTGACACGCGGCTGTGCGAGCAGGTGGCAAAGGCGACAGGCTGCACAGTGGCGCAGCCGATCTGGTACGGCTCCCACCCGTATCACCATCTGGGGCAGAAAGGGACGATCATCATTCCCGAGGAGACGCTGGCGGATTACCTTGTGTATGTGTTCGCGGGCTTCTGGAACGCGGGCTTCCGCAAGATGATCGTGGTCAACGGTCATGGGCAGGATTATGTGATCCCGCTGGCGATCCATAAATTCGGGAAGAAGTTCCAAGTGCCGTCAATCATCCTGTACACACACTTCTGGAACTGCGCCAAAGAGCAGCTGGACACAAAGGACAGGGGCGGTCCGTACGATACGCCGTTCGTACACGCGGATGAAGTGGAGCAGTCGTGGTCGCTGGCGCTGTTCCCCGAGCTGTGCAAGATGGCGTATGCGGAGAAGGTAGAAGCAGCGCCGATGCTGCCCAAGGGACATATCAACAACTCGGCGGAACGCGGGAGCGGCCCGATCAAGTGGTACAATGCGCTGGGCTCATGCGGGATGGAGTGCATCTGCCAGCCGCAGGGCGTAATCGGAGACGCGAAGCTGGCGGATCCGGAAAAGGCGCGCAAGGGCATTGAGATGACGCTGGACTATCTGGAGAAGCTGGTAAACGACATTCTGGAGCGCTACCCTGCGGGTCAGCTTCCGCCGACCGAGCTGATGACCCAGCGCGATCCCGAGGCGGTACGCGCCGTCCTCGCCGGCGAGCGCCATATCTATACCCTCGCATACGATTGACCGGAGGAGAGTGAGCGAACATGAAAAATCTGCTCGCCATCACGGCGATCACCAGCGGAGCCCCGCGCGCGCCGCTGGTGCTGCGCGGCGATCTGGTGAAGGCCGTCGGGCAGGCTGCGGATTGGGGGTATGACGCCATCGAAATCCACATCATCGACGCGGGCGATTTTCCGCTCCCGCTGATGAAAGACGCATGCTCCCGTTATGGCGTCAAGGTTTCCGCTATCGTCACCGGTCAGATCTTCACCCGCCGGAACCGGTGCATCACCTCCCCCGATCCGGCGAACCGCGAAGCCGCTATGGCCGAAGTAAAGGCCTATATCGACATCGCCGCCGCGCTCGGCGCGACGGACGGCGTCGTGATCGGCTGGGTAAAGGGCAACCGGCCGGATACCCAGCAGGAGGAGTTCGACCGCCTGCTGGCCGGCCAGCTGCGCGAGCTTGGCGCCTATGCCTCGAACAAGGGCCAGCGCATCCTGGTCGAGGTCATCAACCGGTATGAAACCAACCTGTTCAACACCGCCGCCGAGCTGCGGGAATTTCTGGACAAATGGGAGCTGCCGAATTGCTGGGTCCATATGGACACGTTCCATATGAATATCGACGAAGCGGATATGCCGCAGGCAATCCGCACCGCCGGCGACAAGCTGGGCTATCTCCATGTTGCCGATTCCAACCGCTTGTATCCCGGCGCGGGGCATTTGGATTTTGCCCCTATCCTTGCCGCGCTGCAAGAGGTGGATTACCAGGGGACCATCTCGCTGGAGTGCATCCCCGAGCCGGACAGTATGACTGCCGGCGTCCGCGGCATGGCATTTCTGTCAAAAGCCGTGAAATGTTCTTGACAGTACTTGGAGATTATAATAGACTAATTTTAGCAATTCGATGCAAAATAACAAAATTATGGTCTCCTAAAAGGCTGTGAAGAATGGTGAAAACGAATGGAATTTTTTGACGAAGGCACTGCAAACGGCGAAAGCAAATCGGAATTTGTATATCGGGTCCTGCGGGATAATATCCTCAACGGCACTTATGGCCCCGGCGCTGCGCTGTATATCCGCGAGCTCAGCAGCCAGCTTGGGGTCAGCCGCACGCCTGTGAAGGAGGCCATCAGCCGCTTGGCGTTTGAGGACTATGTCGAGCTGCTTCCCAACCGCTGCGCCATCGTCTCCAGGATCAGCGCTACCGAGGTCATCGAATTGCTGGAACTCCGGGAGAGCCTGGAACGCTCCGCCGCCTACTATGCCGCGCTGCGGCATACCGAGGCGGATATCATGGAGATGCAGCAGATCCACGATTACCACCGAACGATACCGGCTGAGCAGAAAGAGGCTGTGGCGGAATGCGACCAGCGCTTCCACATGGCGATCGCCAAGGCCACCTACAACCGCCAAATGTATCAGACGATCGAAAAGGTGTTTACCAAGCTGGTTCGCGTATCCGTCGCGATTTCCCAGGCGCGCCTCCCCGACTCCCTCGTACAGCATACCAACATCCTCAACGCCATCCGAGAGGGCAACGCAGAGGCCGCGCGCCGCTACATGTCGGAACACGACCAAGATATCCTGACCTCCGTAAAGCTGTTCCAGTATCAAAATATCCATTTGTTCCGCTCGTAACCCTTACATCCATAAAAAGTTCCAGATTCCAAACGGATCTGGGGCTTTTTTTGTCTTTCCGCGCATTACCGCGCCGCGTTTGCGCGCGAACAAAGGAGAAATTGAAAATGGAAAAACTGATTGACCTTCTTCCCTCCCTGCAGGACAAGCTGCAGGACAAGCCGCTCGCCCTGTACCCCGAATCCTGGAACCAACTGGAAAACGGCCAGCTCTGCATGGCGGATTTCGGCTCTTACGACGCGATCCTTTTCTGGGGCAGAAACTGCCCGTTTCAGGCCGACGAAGTCGTGGAAATAGACCAGCTCCCACTCGCCAAGGTCCCCCTGACCCACGAAACCGCGGTCTGCCTGCACCATCTTCTGCCCTTCACCGCCCCGCAGCCGGTCCTGGGGCAGGACCGCAGCTTTGGCATGGGCGACCGGCTCGGCATCGCCACCCTGGGCCATATCCATGCCATCCGGAAATATGATGTGTACCCGATTTTTGCCCAGCAGTCCATGCGCGAGATCAAGCTGATGAACCGGACGTATGACGACGTGCTGGACCGCGTGACGTTCCAGGTGCTGCAGGCTGGCTTCAAAAAGGGCTACGGCGCGGACGGCGACCACCTCAAGTCCCTGGAGGAGGTCAGATACGCGATCGACTGCGGCTATACCATGATTACCCTGGACTGCAGCGAGCATATCCGCGGCGAGGCGGCGTCCATGTCCGGCATGGAGCTGGAAGCGCTGCGCCCGCTCCCTGCCGCGCTGGAGCAGGAATATCTCGGCCGTTCGTTCCAGCTTACGGGCGACGTTTCCGTCCAGTTCACCCGCACCACCCTGCACCAGGCCTACCTGATCTATGGCGAGGCCATTTCCTTTGCCAAATCGATCTATGACGCCTGCATCGCCGGTTCCAGCGTGGAGCTCGAAATTTCGATCGACGAGACCGAAACACCCACCACGCCCGCGCAGCATTTCTTTGCCGCCAATGAGCTGAAAAAGGCCGGCGTGGTTTTCAAAACCATGGCGCCCCGCTTCTGCGGCGAATTCCAAAAAGGCATCGATTATATCGGCGACCTCGCGCAGTTTGACGAGGAATTCAAGGTGCATGTTGCGGTGGCCGACCATTTCGGCTATAAGATCAGCGTGCATTCCGGCTCGGACAAATTTGCAGTCTACCCCTCCGTCGGCCGCATGACGCACGGGCGGTTCCACGTCAAGACCTCGGGTACCAGCTGGCTGGAAGCGCTGCGCCTGACCGCGGTCGCGGAACCCGCGCTCTTCCGCGAGCTGTACGCCTATGCCATCGGCGTATTTCCGGAGTCGCGCGCCAATTACCATGTTTCCACCGAGCCCGAGCAGATCCCCGATATCTCCGGCATGGCGGACAAGGATCTCCCCTCCTTGCTCAATCTGGCCACATCGCGCCAGCTCCTGCATATCACTTACGGCAAAATCATGAACGAAACCAATCCGGACGGCTCGCTCCGCTTCAAGGACCGCCTTTACCGTTTCTGGCGGGAGCACCGCGCGGAA
This sequence comes from Agathobaculum ammoniilyticum, assembly GCF_025567315.1. Lineage (NCBI taxonomy): Bacteria > Bacillati > Bacillota > Clostridia > Eubacteriales > Butyricicoccaceae > Agathobaculum > Agathobaculum ammoniilyticum. Next base: position 24,066 of record NZ_JAOQJE010000017.1, on the reverse strand, counting down.
TACGACAGCATTCTCGAGCGGCATATGGACCGCCATCTCAGCCTATTGATGCCCCATATGTAACTTTGTGGAAAAACGCCTCCAAAGCGCTGCTTTGGAGGCGTTTTTCCCGCGTTTCTTATCGGCGGGCCTTGAAGCCACGCGCATACGCCGCGGGCCAGTCGTAATCGATCCGGTAATCCCGCGCCGTGTTGAGCACCCAATAGGGGTTGCGCAACAACTCGCGGCCAAGCGCCACAAGGTCCGCGCGGCCGTTCCCCAGGATTTCTTCCACCTGATGCGGGTCGGTAATCAGACCAACCGTGATCACCGGCAGGCCGGACGCCTGCCGGAGAAATTCCGCCGCCTTGACTTGATAGCCAGCATACAAGGACGCGGGCGGGGTCGGCACAACGCCACCCGTGCTGACGTCAAGAATATCCGCATAGGGCCGTATGAGCGCCGCGACCCGCGCCATCTCCTCCGGATGCATTCCATCCGGCTCGTAATCCTCCGCAGAAACACGCACCAGCACCGGCTTTTCCGCCGGCCACACCTCATGCACCGCCTGCAGCACCTCAAGCAGCAGCCTGCAGCGGTTTTCGGTCGAGCCGCCGTAGCCATCCGCACGCCTGTTGGTCAACGGAGACAGGAACTCGCTGAGCAGATAGCCGTGCGCCGCGTGGATCTCGATCGCGTCGAACCCAATCCGCGCCGCCCGTGCAGCCGCGCTGCGGAACGCCGCGACCGTTTCCCGTATATCCGCTTCGGTCATTTCGCGCGGCAGGGGCGCGCCTTCGTCAAAGGGGATCGCGCTCGGCGCATAAACCGCAGGGACCGACGCCTCGCATTTGCGCCCCGCGTGGTTGAGCTGAAGCGCCATTTTCGCCCCCTGCTCCTGGCAGGCTCTGACGATCGGCGCAAGCGCCTCTGCCTGCTCGTCGTTCCACAGGCCCAGGCAATGATCGGAGATCCGTCCGCAGGGCAGAACCCCTGTGGCCTCCATAATAATCAGCCCCACACCGCCTACGGCGCGCGCGGTGTAGTGTGAAAAATGGAACGCTTTCGCCATCCCGTCCGTCCCCGCGCTGTACATGCACATGGGGGGCATCACAATCCGGTTGCGCAGCGTCATATTTTTTATAGTAAAAGAGGTCAATCCGTACATATGCAGTTTCCTTTCCCGCCGGATACCGGCGCGCAGCAGATTTCTGTTTTCTTTTCAAGGCGGCGGCTCCGGCCCTGCCGCCGCTTCCGCCACTCTATTTACAGTATACGCCAAATGGTCCGGCGGCACAATCCGCTCCGTTTATTTTTCCGCGGGAGGCCTGTCGGACTGTACACGCCTTAAACGTTCACTATCCATACATTTCACGAATTTTTGTCTAAAATCCGACTTTCTTTTTCCTCTTTCCGCACTTATAATAAAATTGGTATAAACCGGTAAAACAACGGAGAAAGAAAAAGGGGGAGCCTTGATGGAACAGTATCCGATCACAGCCGCGCAGCGGCTGCACCTTGTCACGCTGCAGAATGCGTGCGAAAAGCAGGTGCTCAATATCTGCGTCAGCCTGTTCATCCATCTGGATGTTGATTTTGACGCGCTCGCGCGGGCGGTGCGCCGCGCGGTCGAGCGGGACGACTCCGTGCGCGTCCGCTTCACCTGCGGGAAGGACGGAACAGCCCGCCAGTATATCGTGCCGGCGGACGACCGTCCGGTCCGCCATGTCGATCTGTCCCGCATGACCGAGTCCGAGGCCATGCTTGAGCTGCACCGCTGGAGCCGCCAGCCGTTCGAGCCGCGGTGGGACGCGCCGCTGTTTGAGATCGTCACCGTTGCCATGCCGGATGGCTGGAACGGCGCCTTTGTCCGCATCGATCACATGCTGTCCGACTCCTGCGCTATGATCGTGCTGCTCTGCGATGTGGTCGAGCTGTACGCCGCCGAGGTGTTCGGCACCAAGCCGCCCGCAGACCGCGCCCCCTACCTTGCCTCTCTGCAGCGCGACCTGGAGCGCGCGGCCGATCCGGTCCGCACGGCGCGCGACCTTGCGTTCTGGAAAGAGCAGGCTGAACGGGCGGGCGAACCGCTCTACACCGATATCCGCGGCCCCGGCCATACCGCCTCCGGCGCGCGCTGGGCGCACAACGAAAAACACGACCTGACGGTCGGCCAGCGCACATTCATCCTTGAGTCCGCGCCCGCCGAACGCCTGCTCGAATTCTGCGAGGAACAGAATATCTCCATGACCAATCTGCTGCTCATGGGCCTGCGCACCTATCTGTCCAAGCAGAATGACGGCGAGCCTGATATCAGCGTGCGCAACTATGTATCGCGCCGCGTGTCCCGCATCGACCGCAAGGCCGGCGGCACGCGCATCCACTGCTTCCCCTGCCGCACGGTGATGCCCGCAGATACCAGCTTTATCGAGGGCGTGCGCCAGATTGCCGCGGTCCAGAACCAGGTATACCGCCATACGGATTTCGATACGCTGGAAGCCGACCGCCTGCGCCGCGAGCGCTGGGGCGCGCCCGCGGACGCACTGTACGAAAGCATTGCGCTCACCTACCAGCCGTTCCCCATGCGGATGCAGGACGACCACCTCAACCAGATCGAATACCGTTCGATCTGGCACGATAACGGCACCGCTGTGCAGCCGCTCTACCTGACGGTTATGCACCGTCCGCTCGGCACGGGCATGGATTTCTATTTCAAATACCAAGCCGCATGGTACAGCCTGGAGGAAGTCGAAAAGCTTTACTATTACCTGATGCGCATTCTGTTTGCCGCGGTCGAGGATCCGGAGATCACCATTGGAGAGCTCATCCGCACGGTCTGACGCTGCTCTGTCCCACCGCGAAAAACCGCCTGCCGGCCTACAAACCGGCAGGCGGTTTATGCTTTTTATACCCGCTGGACCGTCTGCGCGTTTTCCGGACGGGGACGCGGATCAAGCAACGCCCGCTCGACGCTCCAGTAGAACGCCTGCTCACCCATCAGCTCCACAATGCCTGCCCGCCGCAGCATGGTCATGGAGGCCGTGGGCAGCCCGCAAATCGCCACGTCCACGCCCCTTTCGCGGAAGCTCTCCAGAATGGCCTGTAGGGTTTGCGCGGCGGATACATCCACCGTCGGCACCCCGCGCATGGACAGCAGCAGTGTATCGCAGCCCGCCACGCGGTCGGGCAACTCCTCGAGCACGCTGATGTTGGCGAACAGCAGCGGACCAGTGATGTAAGCGACCATCGCGTTGCTGTACCGCGCGTTCAGCACCGGATCGTCGTTTTTCAGGCGGGACATATCCACCCGCTCGTAGTTGATCTGCAGCTTGGACAGGCGCGCGACCATCAGTATCAGCCCGAGACCCACGCCGACCACGATCGCAACCGTCAGGTCGAACATGATCGTGCAGACCATCGTGACCGCGAATTTCGCAATCGCCCCCTTAAACCGGTGGGAAAACATATACCGGATCGCATGCCACTCGTTCATGCGCCACGCGGTCACCATCAGGACACCAGCCAGCGCAGCGAGCGGCACGTTACGAATCACAGGCGCGAGCGCGAACATCATAATCAGCAGCCCAACCGCATGGAACACGCCGGTCAGACGGGTCTGCGCGCCCGAGCGCACCGCGACCGAGGTGCGGGCCAGCGCGGCGGTCGCCGGTATGCCGCCGAACAGCGGCAGCACCAGATTGCCTACCCCCTGCGCGAACAGCTCCTGGTCGTTGTTGAGCCTGACTCCGGTCGCCCGCCCCGCGGACGCGCCGCACAGCAGGCTTTCCAGCATGTTCAGCACCGCGATGGAAAAAGCGGGCGCCAGCAGCGCGGGTACGGCGCTCCAGTCGACCGCCCGTGGGGAAAGCCGGTCGGGCAGCAGCAGCGTCTGCGGTATTTCTCCCACCGTCGCGATATCCAGGCCGAGCAGCATGGTCGCGGCAGTCGCCAGAATAATGCCGATCAGCGACGCCGGAACAACCGCGTTCCACTTCTTCGGGAACACCACCATCAGCACCGTCACAAACAGTGCGACCGCCGTGGTTGCCAGATCGGGCCGGAAGCCAAGCGTGCCGTAGCTTGCCAGCTTGGCCAACGCCGACCCGCCCTCGGAATATGTGCCGAAAAAGTTGTCGATCTGCCCCATGGCAATGATCACCGCGATACCAGAGGTGAAGCCTGTGATGACCGGAGCGGGTACGAACGCCGTCAGGTTGCCCAGATGCAGCACTGCTGCGATCAACAGCATGATGCCCGCCAGGAAAGTGGCCACAAACATCCCCTGCATCCCATATGTACCGATCAGCGAGCCGAGAATCGCCGCCATCGCTCCGGTCGGACCGGATATCTGATAGTAGCCTCCGGTCAGCGCCGAGATCACCAGTCCGGCAACGATTGCCGTTACCAGGCCGCAGGCCGCGGTCGCGCCCGCGGAAACGCCGAACGCCAGCGCGAGTGGCAGCGCAACCGCCGCCACTGTCAGCCCTGCCATCAGATCCTGTGACAGTTTATGCCCGTTGTATCCCCTGAACTCGTTCCTGAGCTGCTGCAGGAATGCCTTTCCCATTTCATTTCCCCCATTTTCTGATTTTTCCCGCGCCCCTCGCGGCGCGAAAAGCCCCGCAATGCTGCATCGCGGGGCTACGGGACATGGAACGGCGCTGCACCGCCATGTCCCCTGTTTGTTTCAGCGCGCCAGGTACTCCCGACCGATCCGGTCCGCTTCCAGAAGCGCCTGGTACACGTCCTCCGCCGTAATATCGGGGGACAGGTTTTTGGTGGACTGCGTCGGTACGCAGGCCGCCTCCGCCACCTTGCGCAGGGTTTCCTCCCTGATCTCGGTAATGCCGAGCTGCGCGAGCGTCATCGGCAGCTCGACCCGCGCCAGGAACCCCAGCACCTCCTCAAGCGTCTGCGCATCCGTCTTTTGCAGCACAAGCTGGGTCAGCACGCCAAACGCGACCTTTTCGCCGTGGTACATGCCATGCGCCTGCGGCTCCTGCGCGAAGCCGTCGTTGATCGCGTGGGCCGCCGCAAGGCCGCCGCTCTCAAAGCCGACGCCGCTGAGCAGGATATTCGCCTCGACCACCTTTTCAAGCGCGGGCGTGTATTCGCCGCGCTTGACGCCATCGAGCGCTTCCGAGCCGTAGCGCAGCAGCAGGTCGTAGCACAGGCGGCTCATCATAGCGACGGTTTCGGTCTCCTGACCGCGCGCCATGGTCTTGACGCCGTTTTTGCGGCACGCCTCCGCCTCGAACCAGGTCGAAAGCGCGTCGCCCATGCCGGCCGACAGCAGGCGGGCCGGTGCCTTGGACAAGATCTCGGTGTCCACCAGCACGAGGTCCGGATTGCGGCGCATCATGACCGCCTTGACCACCACGCCCTGCTCATTATAGAGTACCGCCACGCCCGAGCACGGCGCGTCGTTCGAGGCCACGGTCGGGATGATGATGCAGGGCAGGCCGCCCAGGTTCTCGGCAACGGTCTTCGCCGTGTCGATCACCTTGCCGCCGCCCATGCCGATCACGGCATCGCAGCCCGCGGCCTTGCAGGCATCCATATGGGCGAAGACCTCAGCCTTGGTCGCCTCGCCGTGGAATTCGGCAAAGACAACTGTTTTTTCCTGCTCCGTCAGGCTTTGCTCGATCTCCTCGCCAAACCGGCGGCGGCCGCCGGGCGAACAGAGCACATAAAACGTGCTGCCAAGCTTTTTCACACTCTGACCGAGCTTTTTGCGCTCCCCAAAGCCCTGTACATACCGGCCGGGCGCTTTCATTGCGATAGACATTGTGGTTCATCCTCCTTGTTGTTCCCCGGGCGTCCCCTGTCCGTCCGGTGCAGTTTGTATTGCCGAAACGAGCCGCTGTATCCGCTTCTGCGGCTATTATATCATATGCATCCGTATTTTTGAAGAAAAAACCGTTCCCGCGCGCAATTTTCTTCCATATGGATGTTTCCTTCTCTCTCCTCTTACTTTTCGTTCCCACGCTGTGTAAAGTCCAGGGGCCGTTAGGGCGGCGAAGACCGTCCGCAACACTGAACCGCGCCTATGGAAAGGCGCTCCCTTATTCAGCCGCCCATTGTAACCGCCGCCCAGATGAAAGCGCTGGAACACGCGGCGGATAGCGTCAGCCTGTCCTACCAGCAGCGGTTGTGCAGGGCGCGTTCTGGGCCAACCTGACCATCACATTCCACGCACTCAAGCAGGGCCAGAGCGCCCCTGCCGCCGCCGCGCTGCGCCCAAACCGCGCTGAGTAGCCGGACGTTCCTCCTCATTCTCGCGGCCCCCCCTTGCAGCCAATGCCCGAAAAGCATCGGAAAACGGAACTTATCTCATCTAAACCCGTCGCATGCCGCCTTTCCGCCTGCGGGATTTCTTTTCCTGAACCGTTTTGGTTGCATTAATTTTTGTCGTTTCATGTCGCCCGTTGTCGAATATTACATATTTTGTCATATCATGGAATCATCTTACAGTCAAGGTGGTTTTATCATATGGAAAAATCCGAGCGAATCATTCGAACAATTATCGGCGCGGAAAAGGCAAACACCCATGCGCTCGCGCTTTCCGTGGAGGTCATGGCCGACCTGCTCTTCCGGCAGAAAATCCCCATGGATGATATTTATGTCGGCAGCGACGTCTATCCGGTCGTAGCCAAGCGGTCGGGTAAATCGCTGACCGCCGCCACGCGCCAGATCGAACGCACCGCCAACCTATGTCTGGACGCGCTGCACAGCCCGCTGGCCAAGCAGTATATTGGCCGCACGATTTCCGCCCGGCCAACGCCGCGCATGCTGATTATTTATCTGGCGTTTTACGTCCATTTCGACAAGCCTTTTTTCGAGGTCATCCAGGAGCATCCCTCGCTCCTCTTCTGAGTCTGCCGATTCCCGCGGCTTATCTCACATGACAAACAGGCCGGAGGCATAAGCCTCCGGCCTGTTTGCCGTTTATATCCGATTGTGTCCGGCACGCCGCGTTTCCCGCAGGCCGATGAATAAATAGGTGCGCGCTCCCTGTTCGGTATAGCGGAGCATCTGTCCATTGTTACATCCAGCATGCAGTCCCATGCCGCTCGATCGCGGTAATCATCCGGTACATGGCGGCATGAAAATCCGGATCGGTCTGCGTCCTTTCATCAGGGATGGTCCAGCACTGCCTTTCCGAAAAGCAAGCTTTGATTTAAGATGTTGCACGCTGCAACTTTCCGCGTGGCACAGCTCCTGCTGCATGCTCTCTAAAAAATAATGTATCCCGTCTTTGCGCAGTCTCCGCGGACGGAGCCAGGAAAAGCTGGCGCTGCAGGCGGAAAGCACTCCTGCTTTTTAAGGATGGAGCGGGAAGCTATTATTTCTACACGATTCGAGACAAAATGAAACCCGCACTTTTTCATTAAGAAAAAGTGCGGGTTTTTGGCGGAGATGGAGAGAGTTGAAGACGAGCGTAGAATTATTTTCACCCAATTATGCCTATATTTTCCCTTTCCAATGAGGACTGGCAACATATTATTCCACCTTCATCATGCGGTAGCCAACTCCAATATGGGTCTGGATATACTGCGGTGCATCAGGATCTTTCTCCAGCTTTTTTCTCAGCGTTGCCATAAATACCCGAAGCGAAGCCACATCATTTTCCCAGCTTCTTCCCCAAATTTGCTGCGTGATAAAGGTATGTGTCAGCACCTTTCCTACATTTTTGCAGAGAAGGCACAGCAGCTTATATTCACTTGGGGTCAAGTGCAGTTCCTGTCCGTCCAAAAATGCACATCCCGCAGCAAAATCGACTTTCAGCTTACCATTTACAAATACAGACTCTGTATTGACCGCCCCGATTTGCAGAGCGGATAACCGGCGCTGCGTCACACGCAGCCGCGCCAGCAGCTCCTCTACGGAAAACGGCTTGGTCAGATAGTCATCCGCGCCGGCATCCAATGCTTTAATCTTATCTGAGTCCTCGCTGCGGGCGCTGATGACAATAATCGGCATATTGGACCAGGAGCGGACGCGATGTATCACCTCTACGCCGTCTATATCCGGCAGCCCTAAATCAAGCAGCATAATATCAGGATTGTGTGAGCTTGCTTCCAGAATGGCTGTTTCTCCGTTGAGCGCTGTTATGGAGCGATATCCGTGCGCTTTCAAGGTTGTTGTGATCAGGTTTCGGATCGGCATATCATCCTCCACGACCAATATTAACGGTTTATTCATGCAATTCGACCTCCCCAGCCGGTATTGAAAAAGTAAAAACCGAACCCTGCGGCAAATGATCCGACACAGTGATTTCTCCGCCGTGGGCGTTAACAATGGACTTGCATAACGCCAGCCCCAGCCCCATGCTGCGGCGGCTGTCGGCGATACGGTTCGACGCGCTGTAAAACATATCAAATATCCGCGGCTTTGCAGAATCAGGTATCCCCGGACCGTTATCCGCAACAGAAACATCAACATATTTCCCCTGACGCTTCCAGCCGATATTGATTTCCGAACCCGGCGGCGAATATTTTATCGCATTATTCACAATGTTGATTATCACCTGAATAATGAGCCTTGCGTCTATTTCCACCAGTGTAAATTCGTCGCTGCTTTGTATATGCAAATGATATTCTGTGCTTTTCCGGTCGATATGGCGCAGTGCCTCTGCAACCACCTCATCTATCAGCTCCGTAGAAAGGCTGAGGTTCATCCGGCCTGATTCAAGCCTGCTGACAGACAACAGATTCTCTACCAGATTGATCAGCCACATTGCATCGTCATAAATATCAGCATACATCCGGTTTTTTGTCTGTTCATCAAACAGCTTTCCATTGGAAAGGAGGTTGCTCGCATTACCCGAAATCGCCGTAAGCGGGGTGCGGAGATCATGCGAAATGGATCGCAGCAGATTTGCCCTGAGCTGCTCGTTCTTCGCCATAACGGCAGCCGCCTCTTTTTCTTCCAAATTGTTCTGGTTTTCAAGCGCCAGCGCGCATTCCCCCAGAATGGACAGCAATATGCTGGTTTCTACGGAATCCATTGTTTTTCCCATAGCCGCAATGCCGATCACGCCATATACCTGCTTCCCTGTACGGATGGACAAGTAGGTGCAGCGGGCCCCGGGCAAATTGTCCGTGCCTGCGCCGGCGCGTCTGTTGTTCGCCAGCACCCACTGCGCTACCTGCTTTTCCTCTGCCGATCGATAGATCTCGCCAGTCTGCGTGTCATCCATCAGAAAAAGCGTCGGGGTGTTCAGCGCGCCGTTTTCTATATTATACACAACGGCATCGCGCTGAAATATTTTTTGCAGCTGGGTTGCGGTTATGGAAAGGATTTCTTCCTGTGTCTGTGCTTTTTGCAGGCACTGGTTCGTTTCAAAAAGGAGCTTTGTTCGCCACGCGACCTGCGCCGAATGCTTTGCATGCGCTTTCAAGCGCGCAGCCATGGAACCGGTGATGAGGGATACGAGAAACATGACCAGAAACGTGACCGGATAATCGCTTCCATGCGCCTGCAGCGTAAAACGCGGCTCTGTAAAGAAAAAATTAAACGCCAGCACGGCGATGACTGACCCTGTCAGACTGCAAACCGAGCTTTTGGTAAATACGGAGATCAGCATGACCCCCAACAGATATATTGCTATGACATTCGCTTCCGTTGAACCGAAATGGTAAAATACCCAACCGGCCAGCGTGACCAATATCAGAATCAATGCGCTTTTCATCAGATCCAGTAGGGATACCGGTGATACATACATGGCTTCCATGTATTTTGCAGCGGTTTGATTCGCCGGATGGTTATCCGGTATGATATGGATATCCAGTGCCGGAGCCAGATAAATCAGCCGTTCAATCAGGGAGGGCCTTCGGAAAAACAGACGGCCCTGCTGTGTGCTGCGGCCTATTACAATTTTAGCCGCGCCAGACAGCCTTGCAAATTCTGCGATCTGATAGGCAACATCATCACCATACACGGTTTCAACGGTCGCGCCTAACTGCTGCGCCAGCCTGATGTTTTCCTGAAGCTGTTCACGGTCAGCCTCTGTCCCCCATTGAAAGCTCTTTGTCTCTACAAAGAGCGCGATCAATCCGCATTGGAACGCATTTGCCATTTGCGCAGCGGCACGGATAATCCGTTCGCTCGATGGAGAAACGGAAATACAGACAAGGATCTGGTCATGCGTATGGGGCGGCGTCTGCTGCATACAGGCTGCCGCCCTATCTGCGCAACGGCGCAGCCCGACTGCCCGCAATGCGTTCAGTTGAGAGAGCGGGAACGCCTTTCGGTTTTGCCGCAGCAGCCGCTCGCACAGGAGCTCGGGTTCGATATCGACAAACTCTACACGGGCGGCCTGATCAAAAATACGATCTGGGATACGGTCTGGAATAGTTCCCCCAAATATATCGGAAACCGTGTCCTGAAGGCTTTCGATATGATGGATATCCAATGTTGTATATACATCTATTCCGGCTTTGAGCAGTTCCTCGATATCCTGATAGCGCTTCCTGTGGCGGGCGCCATCAATATTGTTATGCGAAAGATCATCAATCAAAATCAGATCCGGCATACGTTTCAAACACATTTCCAGATTGACTTCCCTGTCTGTCCGGCCATTTTTCTTTAGCTCTTTACAGGGCAGCATTTCAAAGCGATCCGCAAGCGCTCGGGTATCTTTCCACGCATCGCCGGAAAGCAGCCCGATTACTACATCCTGTCCCGCCTGCCGGACGCGTTCGGCCGTTTCCAGCATCCGCCAGCTCTTCCCCGTGCCGGAAAAATAGCTGGCAAAGATCGTCAGCTTTCCATACTGTTTCTCCACATCAGACAGCCCCTCTGTCTTGAATGCCATTGCACTCCCCCCTTGATTCAGGAGTATTATATCACTGCCTATGCCTTGTGTATACAAAACTGATGTACAAATTCCTGTGCAAGCGGGTTGGGGGCATCCATTCTCCACATAACCTTTTGCTGCTGGGATTCCTTTTCAGCCGACGCCAGTAGCGCCCCATCCTCATCCATCACCAGCGGCTGGGACGAAATAACGGAAAGACGGTGCAGAAGCAAGCGACCGCCTGCTGCCTCTGGGGTGACGACAGCCGCACCTAAGCGGCGGCTGTTCAGCATTTGCAGGATTTCACCTCCCTGTCTGATCGACAGGGTGTAATGCTTATCGGAATGCAATGCTTTCATGTCGTTCAGGATTTCCATGATCCGCTTTACCACGCATGGATTCGACGTCGCAATATAGAAGCAGTCCGTTTCCTTATGCTCCCGCATTTCCTGCATCGTCTTCGCCAATTTCACCATGAGGTAGAGCCCCAGCAGCATGAGAGCTAAAAAGCCGGCTGCCAAAGCAATATCTTTCATTGGTTTCCCTTCTTTTCTGTAGCAGAAACAGTATCATATATGGAAACACCTTTGGACGTCATGATAGCTTCCCAAAACCAAAATCGTACTGTTTTCCTTCAGGGTGGTTTCCGGTGTGACCGCAGTCTCCTCAAATCTGCCGTCTTTCTTGACGGCCATAATATTCACATGGTACCGTTTCCTTACATCCAATTGCCCGACTGTTTTTCCTGCCCATCCTGCCGGCACCTCAACTTCAAAGATGGCGTGGCCATCACCCAACGCGATATAGTCTGCAATGTGATCCGAGCTGTATCGGACAGCGGTCCATATCGCCATCTGCTTTTCCGGATACACCACTTCATCCGCGCCGTTCCGCAGCAGAAATTTTCTCTGGACATCTCTGGACGCCCTCGCTACGACCCTTTTTGCACCAAGCTCCTTCAATAGCGAGGTGGTCTCCAGCGAACTCTGAAAATTGTCGCCGATTGCCACAATGCAGATATCAAAATTCCTCACCCCAATCGACGAAAGGAATTCCTCGCTGGTGCTGTCGCCGATCTGGGCATTCGTTACAAATGGCAATGCAGCGTTTACCCTCTCCTCGTCCTGATCCACCGCCATGACCTGATGATTCATTTCATTCAGTTGTAAGGCGATATGGCGTCCAAAGCGCCCCAGACCAATCAGCAAAACCGCTTTCATAGGCAATGCCTCCTTTGTTTCTTTGATAATTCAGCCGACTGTAATCCGTTCCAGAGGAAGCCTTGCGCTGGAACGCATATTCTGGGGCTTGAACAGCGTAGCAAATATCAGGGTGAGCCCTCCTACTCGCCCAAAGAACATCAATGCAATCAAAATCAGATGGGACACGTCGTGCAGCTGAGGCGTGAGTCCCAGCGAAAGCCCTACGGTCCCGATTGCCGAAGCCGTTTCAAACAGGCAGCCTAAAACCTCAACGCCTTCCAATCGGCTGATCACCAGGCCACCGGCTAAAAACAGTATCAGGTACATCCCCAAAATAGTTGCCGCCTGCGATACCGTTTCGCCTGCGATCCGTCGATGAAAAACCTGTGCATCCTCTTTATGCCGGAAGGTCGAAATCATGTTTGCAAACAGGACGCCCACTGTCGTGGTTTTCATTCCGCCTGCGGTAGACCCCGGCGATCCGCCAATCAGCATCAGGATTATAATGATAAGCTGCCCGCTTTGGCTCATAACGGTTAAATCCGCAGTATTGAATCCGGCAGTTCTCGGCGTGACCGCCTGGAAGAAGGATAGCAATATACGCTCCTGTATTGGCGCTTCCGAAAATTCAAAAAAGAAAAAGTAGAGCGCCGGCAGCACAATGAGCCCGCCTGTAACGGTAAGGATAACCTTGCTCTGCATCCGGTATTTGGAGAAACGCCAGCGGTTCGTGCGGATATCGTTCCAGGTAAGGAAGCCAATTCCTCCTACCACGATAAGGCATGCGATCGTAACAGAAACCAGAGGATTATCCGCATAATCCGTCAGGGATGAAAACGGCTGCTTTATCCCCATCAGGTCGAACCCTGCATTGCAGAAAGCAGATATGGAATGAAATACTGCGTACCACGCGCCCCTTGCGAAACCGAATTCCCCGGAAAAAACCGAAAACAGCAGCATTGCGCCCAGCATTTCAATCAGCAGGGAGGTCCTCAATATAAAGCCGGTCAGCCTCACGATACCACCCACATTGGGCGCAGCAATAGCCTCCTGCACTATACTCCGCTGCATCAGATCAATTTTCCGTCCGGAAGGAATCATAAATGCGCAGGCCACGGTTACGACCCCCAAGCCGCCGATTTGAATTAATATGATGATAATCAGCTGGCCGAAAAATGACCAATATGCAGCTGTGTCATGTATGACCAGCCCAGTTACGCATACCGCAGATGTTGCAGTAAAGAGCGCATCCATAAATGACGTGCTGACGCCTGCTCTGGTTGCGGCCGGCAGCATAAGCAGCAGGCTGCCCAGCAGGATAACCAGCAGGAAGCCTGCAATGATAATCCTGAAAGGGGATTTATTGTTTTTGTGCCATACCCACCGCATCGCACGCACCTCTTAATATCCACTTATATTATCTTAACACATTATCCATGCGCAGATATTAAAACGGTATTAGCAATATAACCGCAATATTAAGAATGCATTAAGGCGCTTTGGCACACTGTTTGCGGCGCTCTGCCTCAGATCAGCCCCCAAAGCCATGCGATCGGCAGCACAATAAGCGTTGAGCAAATGCACACGGCAGCCAGCGTCACCAGAGGCATCCCAATAAAAACCATCAGGAACCCTAAAAATCTATGATGAAATATGTACCGCTCCATTGCGGCGTCAAATTGCTCTCCCCAATGGATCAGACGTTCTTTCAATGCGGGCATCTCCACTCCTCCTCACAGCTTTATCATAGAGGAAAATATCTAAATCTGGGGCAAAGATTATAAAACCGGTATTAAAACAAAATAAAAAGCGAAGGGCGGCCTGTACCATGCAGGCTACCCTTCGACCTTAAATCTTTGTATTGCATTCCGGCAGCAGCTCCGGTTACTCGGAAACCTCGCCGATCAACCCCATTTCACGGGCAATATCCAAATTAACACCCAGTACATTTACCGTTACTTCACCGAACACACCGAACATCTTGTCGGTTGTATTGTCTGCCACAATCTGGCGCAGGATGTCCTCGCTCAGACCGGAAGCCTCGGCGATTGCGGGAATCTGGATTTCGGCGGAAGCAGGGGAGATGTGCGGGTCAAGGCCGGAGCCCGAAGCCGTCATCAGGTCGGCTGGGATCTCCTCGCGCGTGACATTCGGGTTTGCCGCGAGGAAGGCCTCAATATCAGCCTCCACACGCTCGACGAGCGCGGGGTTGGAGGCGGCGTAGTTGTTGGAGCCCGAGGACAGGCCAGCGAATTCACTGCCATCATTATAGAACTGGTTGCCTTCCGCATCCTCATAGTAGGTATTGTAATGGTACGCGGACGGACGCCCCTTCATAAAATAGGGCTCGGTGAACTCTTGCCCTACATATTCGGCGCCAACCGTCTTGCCATCCACTTCGATCAAGCTGCCCGTCGCCTGATGAGGAAAGATGACCGCAGACAGGCCGGAAAGCACGACCGGAAACAGGAAGCCGCAGAGCAGCAGCAGCACCAGTGTAACCAGCACCGCCTGCCGGATATTATGCAGCAGACCGGATTTCGTGTTATTCATGATAAAATCAAAGCCTCCTTAGAAACCAATGAGGGTCAGCAGCGGGTGGATCAGGATATCAATGATCTTGATGCCCACGAACGGGGCGATGATACCGCCGACGCCGAAGATCAGCATATTGCGTGCCAGCAGCTTGCCTGAGGACATCGGGCGGTATTTAACGCCCTTCATCGCCAGCGGAATGAGGCAGGGGATAATGATCGCGTTGAAGATCAGTGCGGAAAGAATCGCGCTGTATGGCGAAGCCAAATTCATGATGTTCAGCACGCCCAGCTGCGGGATCGCCTGCATAAACATGGCAGGGATGATGGCGAAGTACTTGGCAATATCGTTTGCAATGGAGAAAGTGGTCAGCGAGCCGCGGGTGATGAGCAGCTGCTTGCCGATCTCGACAACTTCGAGGATCTTGGTCGGATCAGAGTCCAGATCGACCATGTTGGCCGCTTCTTTTGCAGCGGTCGTACCGGAGTTCATCGCAAGGCCTACGTTCGCCTGCGCAAGCGCCGGGGCGTCATTCGTGCCGTCGCCGGTCATAGCAACGATCTTGCCTTCAGACTGTTCCTTTTTGATGAGCTTGATCTTGTCCTCCGGCTTGCATTCTGCCACAAAGCCGTCAACACCGGCTTCCTTGGCAATGGTCGCCGCAGTCAGCGGGTTGTCGCCCGTACACATGATGGTCTTGATACCGATGGCGCGCAGGCGCTCGAAGCGCTCGACCATGCCGGCCTTGACCGTATCCTTCAGGTAGATGACGCCGAGGATTCGGTCGTTCTCGCAAACGACCAGCGGCGTGCCGCCGAGGGACGAGATCTGGTTTACCTGCTCATGCAGGTCGGACGGGATCTTGCCGCCCAGATCCTTGATGTACTGCTCGATGGCGTCGGACGCACCCTTGCGCACCTTGGTGCCGTCCGGCAGGTTGACGCCGCTCATGCGGGTCTGTGCAGTAAACTCGAGGAACTCGGAGCCTGGGGTCTCCTCGCTCGCGTCGCCGAGACGGCGCGCCAGCTCAAGCGTGGACTTGCCCTCCGGCGTCTCGTCGTGCAGGCTGGTCAGTGCAGCGCAGCGGATCAGCTCCTCGCGCTTCGCGCCGCCTACCGGATAGAAATCCGCAGCGAGACGGTTGCCGTAGGTGATGGTACCAGTCTTGTCGAGTATCATGGTATCAACGTCGCCGCAGGCCTCGACCGCCTTGCCGGACATGGCAATGACGTTAAAGCGGGTGACGCGGTCCATGCCCGCGATGCCAATGGCGGACAACAGGCCGCCGATGGTGGTCGGGATCAGGCAGACCATCAACGCGATCAGCGTGGACATCTGGATCTGGACGCCGGAGTACAGGCCGATCGGGTAGAGCGTTACGATAACGATCAGGAAAATGATGGTCAGCGAAACAAGCAGTGTGTTCAGCGCGATCTCATTCGGGGTCTTTTTGCGGGACGCACCCTCAACCAGCGCAATCATGCGGTCGAGGAAGCTGTTGCCTGGTTCAGAGGTAATGCGGATCTTCAGCCAGTCGGAAACAACGGTCGTGCCGCCTGTTACCGAGCAGAAGTCGCCGCCCGACTCGCGGACAACCGGAGCGGACTCACCTGTGATGGCGGATTCATCGACCGACGCAATGCCCTCGATAACCTCGCCGTCGCCCGGGATGATCTCTCCCGCGGAAACCATGACGACATCGCCTTTTTTGAGTTCGCTGGACATAACGTCCTTGGTCGAACCGTCTTCCTGCAGCAGATGCGCCAGCGTATCCTTCTGCGTCTTGCGCAGGCTTGCCGCCTGTGCTTTGCCGCGGCCCTCTGCTACGGACTCGGCGAAGTTCGCGAACAGCACGGTAATCAGCAGGATAACTGCAACGATGATATTGTAAATGCGGGCGTTTGCCGACGTGTCTCCAAACAGTCCGGGCACGAAAGACAAAAGCAGCGAGATGAGAAAGCCGATTTCAACCACGAACATGACGGGATTCTTCATCATGTAACGCGGATTCAGCTTGGTAAAGGAGCCGATGATTGCCTGACGCAGGATCTCGGGCGTCACCAGCTTCTGATTCTTTTTTTTGCTCATAGTTCCATTCTCCTCCTTAACTCCACAGCGTCAGGTGCTCTGCGATGGGGCCCAACGCCAGCGCAGGTAAGAAAGTCAGCGCAGCAAAAATATAAACAACAAATACCAGAATAATGGCAAACGACAGTGTGTCGGTATGCAGCGTGCCGGTAGATTCACTGACAAAGCGCTTTTTCATCAGCGAGCCTGCAATAGCCAGCTGGATTACAATGGACAGATAGCGGCCAAAGAACATCGCAAGGCCGGCTGTAATATTCCAGAAATAAGTATTATCTGCCAGACCTTCAAAGCCGGAACCATTATTCGCGGCGGAGGATGCGTATTCATACAGCACCTGACTCAGGCCATGATAGCCCGGATTGGTGATGCCCTCCATACCGCCCGGCGTTGCAACCGCCAACGCGGAAAACGCCAGAATCAGCATCGGATGGATGATGATGCACAATGCAGTGAGCTTCATCTCACGGCCTTCGATTTTCTTGCCGAGGTATTCCGGGGTACGGCCGATCATCAGGCCACAGATGAATACCGCAAGGATTGCGTACATAATCATGTTCATCAGGCCGACGCCCTTGCCGCCGAAGACGACGTTCAGCATCATATGCAGCAACGGGATCATGCCGCCGAGCGGGGTCAGCGTATCATGCATGTTGTTGACCGTACCGGTTGTGAACGAGGTGGTCGTGGTCGTGAACATCGCGGACTGCGCGATACCGAAGCGCACTTCCTTGCCCTCCATGCTGCCCATCGACTGGTTCAGGCCGGCGTTTGCAAGCGCCGGGTTACCCTGACTTTCCGCCCAGAAGCATACCGACAGGCCGATGATGAAGATGAGGCCCATTGCAAGGAAAATGCTGCGGCCCTCGCGGCCATAGATGCGCGCAGTCAGGCTGCGGCCCTCGTTCAGGGCAGGCGCGGTGACGCTGTTCTGGCCAGCCGCTTCCATTGCCGCCTGCTTGCGGTCACGCACCATCTTACCAAAGGTGATAACACAGGCGCCCGGCATGAGCATCATGGAGTAAAGCTCGATCAGGTTGGACAGGATGGTCGGGTTCTCCAGCGGTGTTGTCGAATTCGCGCCGAGGAAGCCGCCGCCGTTCGTACCGAGGTGCTTGATGATCTCAAGCGCCGCGATCGGACCCATTGCGATGGTCTGGAAGGTGCCTTCGATAGTTTCGACAACGACATTCGCATCAAAGTTCTGCGGAACGCCCTGCCAAACCAGCAGCAGGCCGCCAACAACCGAGAACGGGATCATAATGCGGGTTGTGATGCGCACCAGATCCGCGAAGAAGTTGCCGACGTTGTCCTTTGTCTTGCCGGCGAGGCCGCGGATAAACGCGACGCAGGCGGCGTAGCCGCTCGATGCGGAGACGAACATCATAAAGATAATGACCAGCATCTGGGAGAGATAGCTCAGGCCGCTCTCACCCGAGTAGTGCTGCAGATTGGTGTTCGTCATAAAGCTAATGATCGTGTTAAACGAAAGGGTCGGCTCCATGCCTTCAATCCCGTTCGGATTGAACAGCCCGATAGACTGGATGCGCAGGATCAGGTATCCGATGAACACCATGACCGCGTTTGTGCCAACCAGCGCAAGCGCGTATTGTTTCCAGTTCATCCCTTTCTTCGGATCGACCCCGCCGATACGGTAGATGACACCGTCTACGCGGTCAAACACCGGATCGGCAAATGTATGAGCCCCTATGGAAATATGGTACATATACCGTCCCACAGGGATGACGATGATCAAAAAAATGATAATCGTCAAAAGCAATTGAAGCATTGCTGGTTCCTCCTTTTCTTTTATCTCCCGGAATCAAAATTTCTCCGGATGCACCAGCGCATAGACAAGGTATGCGCCCAGCAGCAGGACAACAAGTCCGATCAACAGCATACTCACAGGTTTATTCCCCCTTATTCATCGTTCTCGACTTGCTTGCCGCACCATTTGATCAGCAGCCACACCAGACCGAAACAGGCCAGAAGCGTTGCAACCATCAAACAATCCATCATGGTTTATTTCTCCTTTCTGCATCACGCGCCCGCTGCCAACAGCCAGTGCAGCTGGCAGGCTTTTTATTTTGCTTCCATAGGATAATACAGCAAAATATAATAAGCGGGGATTAAGAAAACCGGGCCGGCATTAACAAGAAATAAATATTCATCCAATCCGGATTTCCGGCCTTTCTGTCCGATCCGTCCGGAAAACCGGAAGCGTAAATTGAAAAATTGTGCCGGTGGGGCGGTTATCCGATATCGTTAATTGTCCCCCGTGCAACGAAACAATTGACTGGCAGAGGCCCAGACCGATCCCCAGCCCCCTCTGGCAGTCGGCTTTTCCCTGGCCGACCGTATAAAACATATCAAACAAATGCTTTTTCGCTTCCTCCGGAATACCCGGCCCGTCATCCGCTACGATGATATGCGCCATATCGTCCTTCCTGTATCCACGCAAGGTGATGTTGGAGCCTTTTGGCGTATACTGGATCGCATTATCCATCAGATTCACGAGTACTCGCTCGACCAGCTGTGCATTCACCGAAACCATGAGCATCGGGTCATCCATCTGCACGGCAATATGATGATCCGCCAGCCTCCTGCCCAGCCGGGATACCGCCGAGCGGAACAGATCATCCAGCAGCTCGGGCGTCATTTTGAAGTTCTCCTTATCCGTCTCCAGCTGCGTGGCAACCAACAGGTTTTCTGTCATGTTGATAAGCCAATTGGTGTCGTCATGGATCAAAGTATACAGTTTTTTTCTGGATTCCCGAGGCAGCTTGTCCTCATTTTGCATCAAAATGCTCGCGCTACCGTTGATGTTGGTAAGAGGCGTCCGTAAATCATGGGAAACCGCACGAAGCAGGCTGGCCTGCAGCCGCTCTTTCTGCGTCTGGAGGGCGGCCCTGTTTTTCTCCTCTTCCAGCCGGATTCTTTCCTGGCTAAGGCCGCATTCGCTCAGGAGAGCGATCATCAGGTTCTTCTCAAAGGCATCCGGAACCGAGTACCCCACAACCGGGATGCCGACGATTCCCATGACACCCTGCGATCCGCGCACGGATAAAAACAGCCATTTGGAGTTCGGCAGCGTATTGGTCGTCGCGCCCCCATGCTTATTGTTTTTTTGCACCCATCCGGCAACGGCCATCTCCTCTGCGCTTAGCTCCGCCAAGGTTCTCTCTTCATCTGCCGGTTCAATCCGGAACACGAGCTCCTTGCCCGATTCACTCAAAGCGTAAAGAATCGGGCGGTCGAACAGACGGTTCAATTGCTCAGCCGTCAGTCTCAGGCAGTCCCACTCGGTACGTCCTTGCTGTAATTTCTGGCTGCTTTCCAGAAGCAGTTCCGTATAATAACCTTTTTGCGCAGCAAGGCGAGCCTGCTCTTTCACCCTGCTTGCGAGCGAGCTGGCAATCATGCTGGAAAAAAGCATGATTATAAATGTTACCGGATAGCTTGGGTCGTTCACCTGAAAGGTGAGCTGCGGCTCTGTGAAAAAGTAATTAAACGCCGCAACACTGAAAAAAGAACAGGCCGCGCCATAAATGTGGCTGCCGGTCCAGACTGCGGCTATCAGCACGCCCAGAATGTAGACTGTTATAATATTCGACTCACTGAAGCCCGCGTTATAAAACAAGGCTCCTACCATGGTAGAAACCAGCAGGCACAGGAGTATGCTCCCCGTGCTTTTCCATGTAAACCGTTCTTTGGGCATTCGGGACTTATGAAATGTTTTTTTGTAGAGCGGCTGCCGGTCCGGAATAATATACACATCCAGATCTGTCAGCTCAATCAGGCGGTCCGCCAACCCTTTTCTGCCGAGCAGCGGATTCTGCCGGTGATTCATCCGCCCCATCACAATCTTAGTGATGCCGCTGACCCTTGCATATTCCGCAATCTGTTCCGCCGGATCAGCGCCATACACGGTCGCAATCTGCGCCCCCAGCTGCTCTGCAAGCCTGAGATTGCTCCGCAGGCGTTTAATATTTTCTCCCGATAGCTCTTTTGTTCCCGGGGTTTGCACAAAGAGCGCGGTAAACCCGCTGTGGAACGCATCCGCCATCCGCGCCGCAGTACGGATTACCTTCGCATTGGATGGCGCCGAGGAAAGGCAAAGCAGAATATGTTCCCCTGCCCTGGCTGATTTTTCTTTTCCCTCATGCAGTGCGGCGCGGTTGAGCTGATCCGCTGTCCTGCGCATGGCGATCTCGCGCAGCGCGGCCAGATTTTCCGTTGTGAAAAAATGGCTCAACGCCCGTTTTGCCTGACGCTCCCGGTATACTTTCCCCTCCTCCAGACGCTTGACCAACGCTTCCGGTTCAATGTCCACCAGTTCAACCTGATTGGCACGGTCAAATACATGGTCAGGAATGCGTTCGTTTACCATCACCCCTGTGATTGAAGACACCAGATCGTTCAGCGATTCCAGATGCTGGACATTGACCGTAGTATAGACATTGATCCCCGCCTGCAGAAGCTCCTCTACATCCTGATACCGCTTGGTATGGCGGCTGCCCGGTGCGTTATTATGCGCCAGCTCATCTACCAGAATCAGCTGAGGCTTCCTCTGCAGCGCGCGGTCCAGATCCAGTTCCTTCAGTGTGATCCCCTTGTATGCAATCTCTTTATTGGACAGGGTCTCCAGACCCTCCAGCAGCGCCAGCGTATCCGGCCGTGCATGCGGTTCCACATAACCCACGACAACGTCAATGCCTTCCCGCTGCGCCTGATGGGCTGCTTCCAGCATTGCATAGGTTTTTCCCACACCTGCCGCATAGCCAAAAAAAATTTTTAATCGGCCCTGCTTTGCCGGCAGATCCCGGCCGGATGAAACAGTTCCCTTTTCCATATGTCCCCCTCCTTTATAAAGCGCGTATTCTCTCGTGCAAAATATAAATATCATCCCTCACCTTACGGAAAGATAAAGAAAATCCAATTTGTATTAAAACTGCATAAAGCCCACTTCCAAATACATCCATATCAGCCGATGCCCCTCCATCTCGATCACAGATTGCTGTGCTGCGGAGATGATAGGGGCAGGGCCAACGCATTTTACAAACAGGTAAAACGCTTTGTCCCTGCCCTATACATCGTGGTGTTATTCCTGATACGGTCATACAATGCGACACTATGTTCCGACATTCATATCCGCAGCGGGCGGTTGAGCTCCTATTGGCATTGTATTACGCTATCGTCACAGCACAAACTCGCTCTTACAATCCCGAGGCATAGATACTTCTACGTCACCAAAATTCATCCACATCGTTTTCCGCTGTATTCATTTCGGCTGTTATCTTCTGTATCCTCCTTATATGAAGTCTATAACCCACCGTGTCATTTCCATCTCGCTAAAATGGGAAAGAACATGGTCTGGCATATCCCAATTCTCAGATATGCCATCACACCATCTGATATATGATTTTAGTGCAATAAATAATTGAAAAGCACATGCGGATATTTCTCATCTACGCAACTGCAGCCACAGCATCGGTACTGCTTCACTTTTTCAGCCACGCTTCAAAAGCATCCAGAGAGATTTCCCCATTCCGGCACGCATCCCGATGCTTTTTCGCCTCTGCCGTCCATGCATTGAATTTTCCCGCGTCATCGTGCCGTAGCGGATGCAGGCGTTGTGCGTCTTGTAAGCACGGCTTTAGGCGCGGGGGATCGGGTTTCCGAGCAGCTTTTTCTGGTAGACACACGCGGCACCAGCATCCCGGCAGGTCTTGCTTTTTCATATTCGTGCGAACAGAGGGTAAGCGCATCGGTGTACGTTTCCAGATCTCCCAGTACCGGCGGTAAATATCCTCCGTTTCCGGGCTCAGGCAATCGAACAGAAGCGTTGCACATCTGTCCTGACCTTGTCCAGCTCATCGCGGAAATCAGTGGCAATCGAAGGAGCAATATTGTAGAAGCTTTTGACAAGCAGCGGCGCAAGCTGCATAACCAGCAGATAGAGAAAAGGATTATCCACACATGCTGGAAACGGAACAGGAGTTCGTTCCATTCCCCATGTTTTCCTCTCCTGCCTGTTCCCTC
The DNA here is from genome assembly GCF_025567315.1 of Agathobaculum ammoniilyticum. Taxonomy (NCBI): domain Bacteria; kingdom Bacillati; phylum Bacillota; class Clostridia; order Eubacteriales; family Butyricicoccaceae; genus Agathobaculum; species Agathobaculum ammoniilyticum. Next base: position 1,422 of record NZ_JAOQJE010000017.1, on the reverse strand, counting down.
TGCAAAAAGAGGGGATGAATATGAAACGGATGGCATATGAGGACTATTCTGACGTGCCGAACGCCGAGCAGCTTGCCGCACTGCTTGGCATCTCGCGCGCGAGCGCGTACCAGTTGATGAATCGCGCAGACTTCCCCACGCTCCACATCGGCAAACGTAAATTGGCGCCCAAAGACAAAGTCCTTGCATGGGTAGACCGGCAGACCATGCCATGACCACGCAAGCGGAATTCAGCGTTTTCCGAACTTTTGGCGGCTTTTCGGCCCCGCGGTTTTGCTTCCAGGTCCAGCGGTAATTTGGCCGAAAGCACACCTTTCTTCCCATAAACCGAAAGTGCCGAAAAGGTGTACTTTTACAGGCGCTGTAAGGTTATAAATACCGCACCAAGAAGTTGTTAAACAGAAATGGCTTGCAACAAGTAAGAATTATAGCAGTGTAAAGGTAAGAGATGACAGTGCGCGTCTGCTCACTGCCGGAAGAAAAGACCGCGTTCCTGTGCTGGAGGCATCACGGAAATACCAACGGCCATGATTCTGAGCGGAGGTGATGTGTATGGCAGCTTATCTCTGTCCCAAAGCTGAAGCCATAGCAAAACCGCAGTTTTATCACACCTCCGGCATCGGAACATTGAAACTTAACTGATTGGCATCGCGTAATTGGACGGCCGTGATATATCGCAGCTTTGTAAAGAGTTGCAGCAATATAGCGCGGAGATCCAACTGACTACATGGAGCTTTCGCGAAGTCTTTTGCTATCTGCTCGAAGCGAAAGGTTACAGTGAAAAAGAACTTTGCAAAAAATGTAACCTTGCAATTGCTTGTTATGCTCTTTATCGGCATAGGATTCAGTATAACGGTATCTGAGTATCTGTTGGGACTGAGAGGGTATGGCACTCAGCAAACGAAATCTTGTCCACCTTGCTTACCGCTACTTGATCGAGAACCACCAGGGTATCCCGATCGAGGATGCAAATAAGCTCCTGACAGAACTGTTCAAGGGAACGCATACATCGCTTGACAGGATATTGTTGGGACCCAAGGGATACATACCCGACAACGACCAGACAGGTAAGAAGAAGTAAGAATGCGGCAATAAATGGAGGGATGCTTCATAAAGCATCCCTCCATTTTCTATACATATTTCTATTATCAACAAGCGCGCCCCATCTATGCGTGCCGTGATTCTAACGCCCAACAGGATTTCCTACAGCATCTTCAATACCGCCTTGATGCACTTGCCGGAGCCGGACTCCTCAAACGCTTCGTTGATCTGCTCGAACGGATAGAACTTGATCAGTTTATCAAACGGGAACATGCCCTTTTTGTAGTAGTCGAGCAGTTTGGGGATGAACAGCTTGGGAATGGCATCGCCCTCGACAATGCCGATCAGGCTCTTGGCGTCGCCCATCAGCTCGGCCTGGAT
>NZ_JAOQJE010000016.1:46046-50193 GCF_025567315.1 Agathobaculum ammoniilyticum | reverse complement strand
CATCCGTTCCGGCAGACGGCTCCTCGCCCGTATCAAGTGCATACAGGGCGGCCGTACCTCCTGACGCGAGTTCCACATCACGCCGCACCAGCGGTACATCCTGTACCGTCTCATTCTCTGCATCATTCCATCCCTCCAAACCTGTCTGTTCCATCTGTGTAAATACCGCCGTATCCGTATCGGGTACCTCCATTTTTGCTTTGTCGTCCGCACAGCCTGTAGGCAGAAGCAGAGCCCCCGCCATGCAGGCGGCGATCATGCCGCGGAATTTCATTGTATCACCCTTTCATCGAATTTCCTGTCCAATCACGCAGAACCGGTAAGCCGGTTCATTCGCGATACAGGTGAGCATGGTGATCTGGTTGCCTGCCGTAGGGTTCAGCACATCCGTATCTGTAGCAAGGATGCGTCCGGCAAAGGTGACGCGGTAGGTGCGGGCGCCGAGCGAGGTCTTGTAGGTAATGATATCCCCAACCTGCACATATTTCAGGTTACCGAAATACGGCCACGAACCGCGGTTATGGCCGCACAGTGCGACGTTGCCGTTCCAGACGCTCGTCCCGTCCACATGGCCGGCCCCCTTTTTCATGCTCTCATAGGTGGCGCTGGGGTAGACATAAGCGAAAATGCCGCGGCTGCCGATGGACACCGCACCGAAATGCCCGTTCGTGGTGACAAGCTGGCTTTGGGCAGTGTAGCCGCCGCCCATACCCTCCAGCCGGTTAAAGGACAGGCCCTCCAGACCGTTCAGCTTTTCATCCGTGGCGATCTGCTTTTCCACTGCGCTGCCCCACGGGTCTATGTACGACCCGACGGGGATGACGGGCGAGCCGGCGCGCGGTATGGTCTGTTCTGCGTCCGTTCCCATGCTGTCCGACGGGACGATGATCGCAGCGCCGCCGCGATCGTCCGCGCTGTCCAGATCCAGCGCATGGTTGCTGGAAGTGGGCGTGTAGAAGTGGTTGTCATAGAGGCCTGCGTCATAGTGGTATTCGAGCGCTGAGACAAACGGCAGGCTGAGTACCAGCAGGCTACAGGCCATCGCGCCGCTGAGGGCGCGTTTAACAATGCTTTTCATGAAGTTCACTCTCCTTCTGCATAGAAAATCCCCGTCTTTGAGGGATAAACCGCACGAAGCGGCTCTCTTGACAAAAACGGGGGATATGTTATAATAATGACAAGAAAGGGCGCTGCATAGCGGTTGACCCTTAGGCTAACTTAATGGATAAGCTAACCGCTTGGTGCCAGCCGAGCGGTTAGCGCACTTTTATGAGGAAAATATGTAGCAACAGGATTGCCCATATCAAAATTCTTACGAATCTCTTCATAAAGCATCACTCCTTTCGCAAGGAGTGGCCAACCGCTGTTTTGCAGCGCCCGGACAGCAGCGCTGTCCAACTGAATTATATCATATCTGTTTATTTTCCGTCAATCCAGACGGCCCTGAGACCGCCAACTTGACAAACTGAACCGAAAACAGTATAATAAATACCAGTAAGACGGTTGCCTGCGCCAACAGGCGGTCGTTCCTGTACTCGATTTTACGTCGAGGAAACGCCGCTCTCTTAGCTACAGGGGGCGGTTATTTCTTTCTATACATAAAGCATAGGCCGATGACGCCGACGATCAGCAACCCGAACTGAAACAGATCGGAGTAAGTAACCACGGTATCACCTCCGTTCGGAGGAACAACCTGCCGTCTTAACTGGCAGTCTGATTATATCACATCCCTTCACTTTTCGTCAATTTAAGCCGCCTGCGGGCGGCTTTTGTCATATCCTCACCTGAAACGCATAGTCGCTCCCCACGAACGACTCCACCACATGGTGCTGCCCTTCGCCGCCGGTCTCGATGGCGATATCCCGTCCCACCAGCCGTTTGGCGAGCCGTTTGCGCAGAATAACCGTATACTCGGTCTCTTCGTGCCCCTGCATCATGACCAGCCGTATCTTCGGCGTCCGTACCCGCACATACTGGCGGCTTACGACGTCATGGATGCGGCGTTCCTCGTTGTAGACATAGATGCGGACAATATGCCAACGCAGATACCAGAGCACTGCCGCCAGCAGGAACAGGGCTGCCAGCCCTGTCACGATCGCGACCTGCGATACGGTAACGTCCGGATCCAGCCCGGGCAGGACCGGTATCTTGTTTCCCGTATAGGTCACGGTGTAGACCACGCTCCCGACGCTGGTTTTCCCCACCTCGCCCTTGTAGACTGCTGTAGCGCGGTATCCGTCCGCCACTTCGCGGGTCGTATAGGTGGTCTTGCTGTATGTCGCCGTTGCCGTCCAGACCGCGGGAACATCGGAATCCTCCACGTTTTTCGTTTCAGACCAGCTCAGGCCTGTCAGCGGCAGGGTCAGCCCGTCCGCCTGTACAGTCTCCGGCACAAGGCTGCGGTCATTGTAGGCCAGCTCATACGTTTTGGTGACGGTATGTGGGTGGCCGTCCGTGACCGTGCTGTATCCGGTCGCCTCCACCTGAATGCTCTGCACGTCCAGCAGCAGTTCGCCGGTGTAGCCGTCTTTGCTGTATGGTCGTGTCGCTGGGAACTGGCCGATCACATCCGCCAGCTCACCGGAGGGCGCGTCCACCGTGACCGTTTCCTCAACCGGCTGCGTGTCTGTCGTCTCCTGGTCGGCCTTTTCCATCCGCTGATAACGGTACCAGTAGCCGTCCTGTGAAAACGGTTCCTCGCGCAGCAAGGACGGGTCGATCTCCGGTAACAGTTCGAAGGTCTTAGTGAGTGTCGGCACTCCGTTTATCTCAACCAGTTCGGTGCTGACCGGCTCAAAACTTGCTTTGTCGCCGTCGAGCAGCACCTGTTCGCTTTCCTGTACTGCGCCCGCCGCGCCGATAAACAGCGCGGCGAGCAGCGGCATAATCAGCCTCCGCAGTTTTTTCCTTTCCATACGTTTGATCTCCTCGCAATCAAATATAAGGGAGCGATTCCGTTTGAACCGCTCCACAGAATATCCGCCTGTTTACTTTTCCCGCCGCTCGATCCGGATCAGGCGGCCCGGCTTTTGACCGGGGCGGCTATGCTGAAGTGTGAATACCATATCCGGCTCCCGTTCAAAAAATCCTATATCCCGTTTCCAGCTCATGCCGCATTTGCAGTGCTGCAGGCCGATGAACTGCTGCTTCATTTTTCGCCCGCACCCAGGACAGATTTTGTTACTTTTTCCCATTCTATCGCCTCAAGTGCAAATTGCATTTGTGAACATAGATATTATAGCAGACGCCTGCAATCTCAGTAAAGCTGCATTAAATTGAAGAGAATCAGAATCCGGTCTGCGGCAGTGTGGGACTGGTATATGTGGGCGCACGGTAGATTTTAGTCACCCATGCGCTGGCAGCGTTGTCCCACTCGCCCTGATACGAGCCGCCGCAATCCGCCCTGTTGATGATTTTATAACCATTCGCCATGTAATCCGGCACATAGACCAGCAGCGTCGCTTTCTCGGTCATTTTGAAGCCAGCCGGTACGGTGCCGAACTCAAAGCGGATATCGGTCACATATTCGCCGGCCGCCAGTTTGAGCGAGCCGCTGTCGATCTTGAACGAGTATGCGTTAGTCGAAAGCAGGTTATCCGCCAATGTCCGGTAATCATTCATGTTGGTCTTAAAGGTGATCTTATACCAGACGCGGGCATTGTAGGTACCGGTGGTCAGCGTGGCCGCGCGCACCGCGTCCGTGGGAATGCGGTCATGCCAGAAGAAGTTGTCCAGCGGCACATTCGAGTTATTCGCGATGTTCGTGAAATCATACCGCATATTCGAGCCGGCGTCTACCGTGTAGTTGCCGGTCTTTTCAATGCTGGTATTGATGTTCGCCGGATCGTTGTACATCTCGATCTGCACCACATCACCCTCCACCTTGAGCCTGGCCTCGACCTTTTCGCTGTTCAGCTGATAAAACCGCGGCGCCTGCACTTCCTGTACATAGTAGCGGCCCATTGGGATCGGGTTGGAGGCGGCAATGCCTCGGGAATCCGAGGTCATGGTGTCCACCACACGGCCGGTATCGGCATTGATGATTTCAAACACCGCGCCCTCAAGCAGACTTCCTTTTGGCTGGTTCGTAACCGGGTTGTCCTGTGCAGACTTCTTGACCACCTGGATCTGTCCGAGGAGCGGAGTA
>NZ_JAOQJE010000016.1:0-45719 GCF_025567315.1 Agathobaculum ammoniilyticum | reverse complement strand
CAGCCGGTATCCCTCTGGGCAGGAAACCTCGGTCACAACATAGACGCCGTCCTCCAGTCCAGTCACGGTGGCAAGGCCAGAGGAATCCGTGGTATACGAGCCGACCATCTCGCCGTTTGCCTTTTCCACTGTGAACGTGCAGCTGTCCAGCGGCTGGTTTGTGCCCTTGATGACCTTACGAATCTGCAATCCGTATGCCTTTTTGTTTGTGAACGTCAGTTCATAATTACCGCCCGCCTTGACCTCGATGGTCTTGGGCATGTCCTGCAGGATGTACCCGTCCGGCGCCTCGATCTCAGTCACGATCAGCGTGCAGTCTGTGAGTCCCGTCAAAGTAATGATACCGGTTTCATCGGTTTCCGCACGGTCCTTTACGATCTCACCGTTTGCCTTGGAAATTGAGAAGATCGCGTTTTTCAGTGGCTGGCGGGTGCCCTCATCGATCTTACGGATCGTCAGCCCTGAACGCTTGGTGTTGGAGAAGGTCACCTCGTAGGTCTGGCCAGCGCGGATCTCAACGGTCTTGGGGGGCTCGTCGATGGCATAGCCATCCGGCGCGGAAACCTCCGTGATGATGTATGTGCCGGTATCCAGCTCAGGCAGGTGGATCACACCGTCCGCATCAGTTGTGACGCTCTCACGCACAACCGAGCCGTCCCCGCGCGTGATCTTGAACACCGCGCCCTGCAGCGGCTTCTTCGTCTGGCTGTCGATCTTCTTGATCAGCAAACCCGGCAGGCGGGTGTTCTCAAGCGTCAGGGTATAGGTTTTACCCTCCTCCAAGGAAACGGGGTGCGGGTTGCTGTCGATCAGATAGCCGCCCGGCGCGGTGATCTCGGTCACGATATAATCACCGGCTTCCAGACCCTCAATAAACGCCGTACCGTCCTCGCCGGTGATGATATCCTCCTTGACCATATCGCCATTGGCCTTTTTGATCTGGAACACCGCGTCCTTCAGCGGCTTGCGCGTCTCCGCGTCTATCTTCTGGATCAGCAGGCCGGGGAGTCTGGCGTTCTCAACCGTCAGCTCGGTGTCCTTGGCCGTCGTGTGCTCGATCTCCAGCACCTCATCATTCAGGATGTACTCTTTCAAGGTCTTGGCTTCCTGCACCTTGTAAGTGCCTGCGGGCGCGTTTTTGATCTCAATGCGGCCATTTTCATCCGTGGTGTAATCGCCCAGCAGTATGCCGTCCCGCCAGATTTTGAACTGTACGCCTGCCAGCGGCTCTTTTGTCTCGCTGTCTATCTTCTTCACAATGAAGGATTTCTGCTCGACGTTATCCAGCGTCAGCACAAGGTCGCGGTCTGTGGTGTGCTCGCCCTCCAGCACCTGTGTACTCAGTTCATACCCCGCAAGGGTGTGACGCTCCACAAACTTATATGTGCCGGGGTCTGCATAGTCAATGGTGAACGTGCCGTCCGGTCCGGTCGTGAACATGCCGATGCTCCTGCCATCCTTGAAGCCCTCAAATACAACGCCCTGCATGGGCTTTCCCGTATCAAGGTCGATCTTCTTTACGATAATATCCTTTTTGCGGGTATTGGGGATGGTGAAGAAAGTGGGGTATTCACTGTTGTTCTCGATGGTAAACGTCGTTTCATTGAGGACATAGCGCGGGTCTGTCACGATCTCCTTTGCCTGATATGTCCCCGGCTCTGCATAGGGCAGCCAGATGCGGCCATGCTCGTCCGTGGTGTAGTTGCCCAGCAGCCTGCCGTCCTTCCAGATCTCAAAGGTAACGCCCTGGATAGGCTCCCGTGTTTCCTCGTCGATCTTGTAGATACCGAAGTGCTTCTTGATGGTATTCTGGAAAATCAGCGTGGGGATCTCGGCCTGATCTCTGGCAAGTTCGATGGTCTGTTCCGGCGCGTCCAGGTTGTAATGCTCCTTATCACCGTCCACCTCTACTACACGGTAGGTGCCGGGCTGGAGGTTCTCGATCATCGCTTCGCCGTCCTGACCCGTGGTAACGGAGGTGAGCTTGGCGTCGTTGTAGTATACGTCAAACTTCCAGCCCTGCAGGGGGATCCTGGTGTCCTTGTCCTGCTTGATGATACGGATGGACAGCTTCTTCGTGTTCGGGACATTGACCTCACGGACGATCTGCGTCGGGTCTGCGGAGGGGTCTATGTAGACCTCGTGTTCCACTTCGTCCTTCAGGTAGCCCTGCGGCGGCTCGACCTCGACCACCTGATAAAAGCCCTTGGGGAGGTTGTACACCTTGGCATAGCCGTTCACGTCTGTCTTGACGGTCTGCAGCACCTGGCCGTCCCTGCGGATCTCAAAGGTAGCGCCGGCCAGCGGCTCCTTGCTGTCCTTGTCATACTTGTAAATTTCGATGCCGGGCAGCGGGGCATTTTGGAAAGACAGGGTAATATCGCGGGTATTGTCCCAGCTGAAGGTCTGGATATCCGCACCGTCTGTTGCATACCCCTCCGGCGCTGCGATCTCATACACCTCAAAAGAGCCGGTGGGCAGGTCCCTGCCCTGGATGGTGAACCCGCCCAGCGCGTCCGTTACGTAGGTATTGACAAAATCGTTATCTATGCCCTTGACCTCAAACTTTGCGCCCATCAGGTTCCGGCCGTCCGCGCTGGAGGTTTTATGCACCTTGAAAACGTGGTCGTCACTGTTGGCCAGTGTCACTTCAACAGTTTTGCCGCCAGTGGAGCCAGTGTTTACCACTTTATCCGGCAGCAGGGTATAGCCCTCTGGCGCTTCGGTTTCCTTGATCGTGACATCAACATTAAGCGGAAGTCGATCAAATACCGCTTCACCATTACCATCTGTTGTAGCCTCACGCGGTTTTTCAATGCCTGCGTAAGTGATCTGAAACGTGCAACCCTCCAATGGAGTACCATTCTCATCAGTTTTTAAGACTTTCAGTTTTACTTTATCGTCAGTCGGTAAGGGAATAGAACTAAACGCCATATTTGCAGATAATTTCTGTACAGCAGGCTCCACCATGATAACCGGCTGCACACCCGAACTGGTTGTGCTGGCTGCGTAAACATTATAACGGTCTGCATTCATACTCACTGTAAAGGATGTCTGCAATGATTCGCTGCCAGCGTCCATTTCCTCAGCGGTGGATTTGGGAATACAGAACAGGAAGGTTTCACCATAGGCTGTATCGTTGCCATTCTTGTACAGGTCGTTGTTTTTCTGCACATTCTTCAGCGTAAGGCGCTGCGCCCCGCTTTCGTCATAGCTCTTGTTGCCCTGGCTGTCCATGAGGAACGCACCGGGCGGTACGTTGTCCGCACGGACGAAGATCTGATTGCCGCGCACGAACGTAGCGGACGCCGCCGCCATAGGCAGCACCATGTAGTCCTGGCCGTCTATTTCCTTTTCTGCAAATACACCAGAGTTTACAATACCCTGCGGCAAATCTACTGAGCCGGTCTTTTGTGCGGCGGGCGCATACTCTGTGTTGCCGGGCGTGTAGTTGATGGTTGCGCCTACCCACGGCGCATGCCCTTTGCCATTTGGCCCCCATACGCCATAGAACTCGTTGCCGTATTTCAGCATTTCGATAGCGGCATAAAGGGTAAGCGCTTCCGAGGTGCTGCTGGCGCTGAGCGTTTTGCCGCTGGCACGGTAGCCCAGCGACGTGGAGCTGACGTAATTCACGCCGTAGCTGCTGTTAGCCGCGATCTGCGCATCTCCCAGCGCCGCCCACATGGCCGCCTGCGACGCACTGAAATACATATCCGCTGTAAAGTTTTCATTCGTAAGGGGGCTGCCCACCGTGGAAATGAACTCATTAAGCGACATGCGCGAATCACTGCGCACGGCCACGCCGTATACATGCATATCCGATATGCGGCTGGTGACGGTATACGGCATACCGCCCGTGCCGGGGTTGCCCTTGCTGTGGTCTGCGCAGTATGCGCGGATCTCCGTACCGTCTGACGCTTCCGTGAACATAGGCCAGACGTTGCGCGGCGCGCCGTTCTGCTGGAACCATGCCTTTTGCACGCCTCTGTCCGCGATAGTGTACACCTCGCCTACGTTGATCTCAATGCTGGACGCCTCGTTGTCCTCATCTGCCAACGGCATAATCCCGCCATCTGCCGCGCCGGAAAACGGCACGGTGGTAAGCAGCGTAATGGTAGACAGGGTGCCTGCGGTTACCCGCTTCAAAATATCCTTTATCATTTTTCCTCTCCTATTGTCTGGAATAAAAACGCCGCCTTCAAAGCAGAAGGCGGCGCGCGTTGATCATAATTCACTTTTTTCATCCTCTGGATAAAAGAAAGGAGCGATTAGGTTGATCTAATCGCTCCTACAGTAAATATATTAACTTATCGGCCAAAATGTTGGCAACACCAGATAATACCTTCATCTGAAACAGCAAATCCGACGCCCACACGTGTCCAATCGCTGTCCAAGATGGTATTTCTATGACCCTCAGAATTCATGAAATTGTTCATTGCCAAGGTCATAGGATCGTATCCGATGCCAGTCAGCCGGCCAGCACCAGTGATATTTTCGCCATTAATGATATCCTCAATATCATCTCGAACCGGAACTCCTTGCACATCGGCTAATTCTTTGATTTCACCATATTCAGCATGTCGAAAATCGGTTGTAAGATGTTCTGCCCAAAACCCGGAACTCCACATCAAATCTTCGTCAATCTCCAACTCAGCAACACCAACCTTACGGCGCTCCTCATTAATGCGATCAACCATCTGCAATTCCCAAGTGCGCAGCATTTCGTCCGTTACAGTAGCGGAACTGCTACTGTTACCGGCATTACCGTCCGTGCTCTCGCCGCCACTTGTGACTTCCTGACCCAGCGCCTTGCGCAGTTCATCTGCCCAGAAATGGTTTACCGTGCGGTCGTCTTCGAACGAAACCGCGTCCACCGGCGCGCCTTTCATGGCGTCCAGCGCAGCAATAACGTCCTCTACCGTGCCGTCCGCTTTGCCTGTGATGACCGGCGCATATTTTTTCGCCGTCTCAAGATATTTTCCCGGCCGCCAGTTGCAGTCTATCATGGCCTGATTGAATTCTGACATGGTCTTGTTCCACTTCGTAATGGCGCTGCCGCTGGCAGGTGTTGTGCTTTCCGTGTACGGCGCATCCGTGTCGATACGGACGCTCTCCGTAGCCGCGTCATAGGATACGCCAAAATCGATCTGCTTACCGATATCCCGCAGCTTCATATAGTTGTTTCCACTGATCTGGTAGGCCGTCATGTTGACCTGTACGCCATCCACGGTGATTTTCTGATCCGTCACCTTGGCAGACGCGCCGCTTACGGCCTCGTCCTTAATGCCCGCCGTGCTGAGGGCCGTGCGCTCCGTGCTGATCTCTACGGTCTGCGTCTCGCCGTTCCACTCCACGTCGAAGCCCACAAGCGTACCAATATCGCGCAGTTTGAAATAATTGTTGCCCGCTATATTGTAGCCCGTAGGATAGACGCGGGTGTCATCCACATAAACCGCCTGTCCCTTTTCGCGGGTGGGGATGGCAGTTACAATATTTGCTGCGTATGCAGGTATAATGCTGTTGATGAGGATTGCTGCAGTATAACATAAAAACGGGAGCGATTTTTTCATTTTGAATTCACCTCGTTCTCTATCTTTACTTTACCGCAGCATTTATTGGTTGTCAAACGATTGTTTTGCACCGAAACGTTGTGAAACCGGGCGGCGCTCGCTGCCTGTGAATAAACAGATACATATTTTCTCCTATAGCAATGATGTAAGGTATGTTGACGATGGCACTTCTAAAAGAAACTGCGCCGGGTCGAGTTCGACGCGGCGCAGTTTTGCAAGTGCAGATGCAAGGCTTGCCTCTGTGGTTCGCTTGTGCTTTTTAATGAAGGCTTCCAGCAATATCACATCACCGGAGACGGAGTAAGTGAAAATGATACGGGTCAGCGTATCATGAAGTTTGTCCCGTACTTCATATAAGCCACGGTACCGCTCCATTTGAAAATGTTTGACCGGCGCCTTGCCCGCCATGTCGGGCGGCAGCAGCAGCTTTGCAATCTGCCACAGCAGATGTACCCTCTGAGAGTCAGGCAGCGTACGGAGAAACTGATCGACCGGAATACTGCCTGCATCTCTGTACAAATATAATTTTTTCATAAGCTTTCCTTAAAAGCAAACGCAGGAACAGCTTGTTCCTGCGTTTTTTATGCATATAATTCTCTTTGTTTACACTAAAATTTCATCGAATATCTGGCGCAAATCATCCATAACTCCCGCGGAAGCATGGATTGTAGCAATCATCAGCCGCTCGCTTTCCACCGCGGCAAAGTTCAGGTTATGCCCAAGCCACTGTGCAAGTTTCCGAAAATAGAGTCTCTGCACACGCCCATTTCCCTCTCTGAATGGGTGCAGGTAATTGATAGAATCATATAAGTCGGATAATTCGCACACCAGTTCATTACGCGGAAGATTGGAAAAATAGTGGCATTTTTGCAGCCTTTCAAAAATTGCATATGCCGTTTCTTCAATTTGATTCGCGGGATAGAATGCAGTACGCAGCTTGCTGATATTGATATGTCGCACTTGACCTGCCCAACTATATATCTCATCAAACAAAAGATGATGCAGATGTTTCAAATACGAGAAATCCGGCTCTGCTGTTATAGGCTGCATCTCAATCTGCAACATCTTGACAGAAGTGATAAGCGTTTCATTTTCATTCAATCGTTTCTGATCTGTGATGCCTAACTTATTGATCAGCACGCTTGTCCCCGGATAACAGTCCTCTGCCGAAGGCGTAACACTATATGCCATGCAATATCCCCCGCACTTAGCTGTACTTCATATTTAGACGATACAGGCCATCCTGCAGACTGAGCGTGCCGTCCAATACAGCAAGGCACAATGCGCGAATTTCAGATGTAAGCTCCATTCCCTCCATTTGGCAAGACATCGCAATGTTGTCCAGCGCCTCGCAGAGGGCTGATTCATCTTTCTGCAAACATTCCATAACCGAAGTATTCATGTCATTCGCATCCTTTCGCGCTTACATTTCGAGAAAAGAAGTTCCTTTTCTTATTTTATAGTATACTATAAATTCTCGTCAATTAATAGCCTCCGCAAACCGGTTCTGCAAAAATTCCAGAAATAAATCCTCCAGTTCCTGCTCGTCCTTAACCCGCACGAGATAGGGCGCGAAACGCTCGCCTTCAAACACCAGTTTTTTCGCCTGGTGGGGCACTGCGGCATCACTCCATGCAGCGTCCAGAATGTCCGGCGCGAGCGCAGGCGGCGGACTGAGCTGTTTTACTTGCTGCATAACAGCACCGGTCAGCTTTTCGCCTGTCCTGAGCCGCTCCCATACGAGCCGTTGCCCTTGTTCATCGTAATAGGAGAGTGCAACACCGCACATCAGATTGAGCTTTCGTGCATCGACTGCCTCTAACAAGGGGGCAATCAAATAAGTCAAGCGAATCTCACGCTGCACCTTGTTTCGATCAACGCCGAAAAACGCTGCTACCTTGTCTCGCGTTTTTGACCTATGCTCATTTTGAGCACAAATTAAATCGTTTCTTTTTCCCTGATGCCGATGCGCCTCCAATAGAGCACGGTACGCCCAACCGCGTTCGCTTGGCAGCAGCCCCTGCCGCCGCTGCAAATTTGTGACTGTTGCGATAACGATTGCGCGGTCATCATCGACCTGCTCTACATCTGCCTCGATCTCGCGCCAGCCAAGCAGCCGGCACGCATTGACGCGGTTATGCCCGCTCAAGATTTCATACCCCTCCTGTATCGGGCGAACCTTGATCCGCTCCAACAGCCCGTTCGCTGCAATATCGTCCGCCAGCGCGCGCAGATTTTCCTCGCTGTATGGTCGAAAACCGATATTGGCGGTGCGAAACGGAAAAAGCTGTTCCAGGGCGACCGTTTGCTTGCGCTTGGGAATTGGCGCTGCGGGAACATCGCCGAACAGCATATCATACGCCTGATCGATCGCCTGTTCTGGTGTTTGCAGGTTTGCCAGTGCAGAGGACTGCTCTGCCCGTTTGCGGAGCACGGCAGATAAATCACGCCGACTCATGCCGCAGCACCTCCTCCGCCAAATGCGTATAGGACTGTGCCGCCGGGCAGTCCGGCGCATACGCCAGCAGGCTTTCCCCGTAGGCAGGGTGCTCCGCAACGCGCACCGAATAATCAATCGGCTGCTCAAATACCGGTATTTGGCTGCCGTAGGTTTCTTCGATCTGCTCGCGCACCATGCGAGAGAGCAGCGTGCGCCCCTTATACATGGTCAGCAGCAGCCCCCGTACAGACAAGTTCGGCTGATAGGTCTGCCGCACGCGGCGGACAAGTTCGAGGGTATCCGGCAGCCCCTCGGCGTCCAGATAATGTGCTTGAATCGGGACAATTACACTGTCAGACGCCGCCAGCGCGTTGATCATTTGTAAGTCGGGGTGTGGACTGCAATCAATGAGGATATAGTCGTACCGCGCGGCGAGCGGCGCAAGCACGCTGCGCAGCACAAAGACCGGATTGGTATCGTTGTCGCTCTGCGGGAACATCGAGCCGGAGGCCTGCATCACGATCAGGCGTGTAAGAATGCCGCTCAGCTTCTGATTGGCAGGGCAGAGGTCGAGCGTGTCCTGATGCTGTATCGCTTTGTTCAAGCCGGATTCCAGCTGCTCCGGCGCGTCAATCACTTGGCTCATCAGCGCAGCCAGTGTTACGGTCATCTGTTTCGGGTCATAGCCAAGGGACTTGGTCAGACTGCCCTGCGGGTCGTTATCTACCAGCAGCACGCGCTTGCCCCGCGCCGCCAGTGCCGCGCCTAGGTTGTAGGTGGTGGTCGTCTTTCCGGTGCCGCCTTTGATGTTGACGATGGAGATTGTGATTACCCTCATTCCGTACATCCTTTCACTTTTCACAGTAATCTGTAATGATAGTTTTTCAATTTCATAAGAATCAGTTCTCGAATGATAGCAGGTTTTTTTCATAGATTTTTCTCATAATTTGTATCGTGCAAATGTGTGTAAAAATAAACACGCACTTTCCTAACTTTTGCAGCTTCTTAAGTGCAGCAACAATGCAGACAATCTTTAGGCATTCTCAGCGATTTACCATTTTACTCCGCCACCCAACACACCTTTCTTCTGCACCTGCCTTTTAAGCAGGGTGTCCGGAGTTCGAATCTCCGCTGGATCACCAATTACGAAAAGCCCGCCCTGCGCGGGTTTTTTCATTTCATCAAGACGTGGCGCGGGTTTTGAGTGTTTTTGAAACGTATTTTTATTTTTCTAAACAAGCATCAAAAACGCCAAAAAACCAAGTCATGCAACACGAAAAAAGGGAGGCCGAAGCCTCCCCTTTCACTTGCTCGCCGCATTGGCTGCTTGCGTACATTGTCGTTCTTTGGTATAATTTGATTAAGGCGCAGCCGTGTCCGCGGTTGGCGGTTATTCCCACCGAACCCATAGAGGGGAGGTGGTGCTATGGTTACATACTCGGAGCTTTTTCAGCTTCTTATGTTGCTCGTGGCATTTGCCAGTCTGATTTTTCAGATATGCAAAAGAAAATGACCGCCCTCACGTCCAAATGAAGCGGTCAAATTCTTTGATCAAGTAGTTTGGGAGTAACCGTCAACCGGCTGCGCCCTTTTCTATGTTTAGTATACCTGCCTTAAGCGGAGTTGTCAAGAAAAGGGTTATTTCTTTTTTACAAGCCGGTAAAATCTGGCCGCCTCGGAGTATGTCATCCCTGCCGCCTGCAAATTTGCAATCACCTGCGCCTTTTTCCCTTGCGCTGTTGCGATCGGGTAAACCTTCCGGTAATCTTCTGCGGACATGCCGAATCGGCTGAATTTCCGCTGCGCCGCGTCGCTCATTTGCGTAAGGATAAAACTCGTCGGGTTGGAGTAGTCCACATCGAGGTCTTTCGGAATATACATCCCGTCGTTAATGATGTTCTCATCGATCAGGTGTTTCTGCTCTGCGGAAAGCCCGCTCTGCATCAGGTAGTCACGCTTCAGGGCATTCTGTTCGCCTGCCCCCAGATCGGGATTGTTGTCCTCTATCCGTTGGAACTCATAATAAGCGCGCGCATAATCCGCTGCCGGTACTTTGTCCGCAATTGCGGCATACTTTTCTTCCTGATTGTCGCTGATGCCGTTTATCACAAGGTTCTGTATGGTTTTCTGCTTCTGACTGTCGTTCAGATTATCGTCCGACATGATCTCGCTGACAATATCCGTCATATAGTCATATTTTTTGATACTCTTGTCGGTTTCTGCCTTTGCGTCCGAAATAGATTTTTGCGTTTGGTAAAGGGTATACGCCCATGATGGCACGCCATTCTGCTCCGCATCTTTCGCGCCTGCGATCCAGCCCTCAAGCTGATAGCCGTCGATCGTATCCATCCTGCCCATCGCATCGGCATAGTCATATACTTTCGATACCAGATCCTTTTTATCCTGATTGCTCATATTCTGGTATGCATCCGTATCAACAATCTTGTTCAACATATCGAATGATGCCTGTCCCCGACGGTTGGAATATTTCAGCCACTGTTCGGCAGTAAAATTATGCTCCTCGCCATTGACCTTATAGCTCTTTTGCGGCTTGCTCGGCAGCACTGCGGAATCCCCTGTCGCATTGTACAGCTCCCGCAGCGCGTTTTCCGCGCCGGAAGCGGACCTGTTCCCGATGTACCCAGGCGAAAGGAAGTTCTCGAACGCCCGCAGCACCCAGTTTTCCGTCCTGTCCGGCCTGCCCCACACATCCGTATACGCCGGCTGGTTCTGTGACAGGCCGGGGATTTTATTCGCCTGGCGCTGCAAAAACGTCTGCACGCTGTCAGGGACCCAGTTGTCTTTATCCGCATAGGTCGTGCGCCGCGTGTCGTCTATCGTGCGCGCGATCTGGCCGGACAGCGTCGGGACGACCTGCCCCGCATAGTTCTGCGCTATGTTTCCGGCGATCGCAAAGAGCGGGTTTGTCTGGCTGTAGGTTGCGCTTTCGATCGTGCTGCTGATGCCGGAAAGCATCGTCATGTTGATCATCGGCTCGAACAGGCGGGAAAGCGCATCGGTCGCCTGCTTGAACACCTGCTCCCCGTCGTCGTACTTCTGTGTCAGTGCATTGTAAAATTCCGCGCCGACAAACATCGGGAGCGCCGCGGGGGCCGCCCAGTCGATCGTATAGGAATACGGCCCGATATTCAGCGCATATTCCTGCGAGCCCTGCGCCGCCTCAAAATTGCGCTCCTTATCGTTCTCCGGACTGCTCGCGGAAAGCAGGCCGTTGGACGCAAGGAAGTACCCCACCAGCGCCAGCGACGTACCCGTCAGCCCCTGCGAAATATGGTCGATCGCATCCGTCGCGGTCATGGTCCCCTTTCTCACCTGCCCAAGGTCATAGGTCAGTCCCTTTATCAGCCCTGCCGGAGAAAGCTCGAAGCCGCGCTTTGCAATATTGATCGGCGTGCGCTTGAACGGGAGCAGGCCGCCGATCGCCAGCTTGGTCGCCTTGTTTTTGTTTTCGATGCGCGCAATCGCGTCGGCCAGCGCGGAAGCGTCCTGAAAGGTCGCCCGCTTCGCGTCCTGTATTGCGTGCGTCCGCGCCTGCTCCAAAATATCGGCCGGCACATTCCCCCTGCTCGGGTCGATGCCGCGCGCGGTCAGAAAATCGGCCATGCTGTTGATGTAGGTCATGCGCTTGAAAATCTGATCCTCCACGTCCAGCGCTTTGTTTGCCGTGTCCATTACCGCCTGCAGGGGCTTGGGGAATATCTTTTGCCTGCGCTGCACCTCGGACATTTCGGAGGTATAAGCGTCCCCCGAGATCACGCCTTTCATTTCCGCATAGTCCGCTTTCGCAAATTCCTTTGCCGCGCTGTTCCGCGTCAGGGAGCGCGTGCGCTGGTTCGGGTCCTTTACAAAAGCCTTTTGGAGCGTTGCGCTGACCTTGTTGCTGGCACGGGTCGGGATTTGATAGACAATGTTCCCGACTACGTTTCGGATGTGTGTGCGCGGGTTGCCCAGCATCGCAAAATACCGCCATGCGTTCAGCCGGTCCCCAAGGGTCGCCGGTATCTGTGCGGCAACGTCGTTGTATATCGCATCCATCGCCGCGTTTGCATCTGCGTCTGTTTTCGCATCCAGAAGCCCTTGTGCAAGCGCTTCGTCAATGGTGATCTGCGGCGCTTTGCCGCCCCGTTTCTGGTTCAGCCCCTCCTGAATGTTGTTGACCGCTTTTTGGATGTAGTACAGCTTCCCCTCGCTTGTGGTGCGCTTGAGCAGGCGGAGCGCCTGCACGCTCTGTCCTGCCCTCGTTCCCTCCGCCGCGATCTCTGCGGCAAGCTGCATGGCAAGCCGCGTATCGCCTGCCGCCGCCGCTTCGGAATACAGCACCTGCGCTAGAACAATGTCGTCCTTTCCCGCCGTGCGCCGTCCGCTCGTTACATCCTCCCATTGCGCCAGCGCACCGTCGTAGCCTTTTTGGGCGATGGTGCGCGCCGCAGCGTCCAGGCTGCTCTTATCGCTGCGCGGATTGTAGGAGAACAGGCCGTTTGCCACGTTCTTTTCAAACTCCGGTATCATCTGCTCCGGCGTAGCCTGCGCCTCCATCGCCGTGCGCGCGAACCGGCGCACTCGGTCGCTCCCGTCCGTCGATTGGGGGACATCGACCTCGCGCGCCCGCGGCGCTTCGCCCTGCGCTATCGTCCCGTATTCGTTCGCCATGCGGGTATATGGGTCAAAGTTTGCCGCAGCCGCCCCCACCGACGAATCAGGTGATACGCCCTGCGCGGGTTGGATGATGGGACGGATAGGGTCATTTTGTGCAGCGGGGGTATTGCTATTTCCGTTTGTTTGGGATATACTATTATTAGTAAATGAGCTTGCTCCATCGGGGGACGTCGGTTGTGGACCGGCTGCTTCCGTCGATGGTGTCAGGCTCATTTCGTCTATCACACGGTATGTTCGAAAATTATTCCTGTCCGTATATACTTCAACATCAAATGTCGCTACATAAGGTTTCCCATCTATTACAAGCGTTTTTTCAAAGTAATCGTAACGTTTAACACTTTCTGCCTTAGTCTTGTTCTTATTATAGTTTCCGCTTCCCACATACTCCGCAGTTGAAACGATATTATCAATATCGTTAAATGCCGCCAGTTTTTCAGCGGTCATATTAGGATCAGAGGCGACTTTTGCCGCGACCTTGTTTCCCAAAGCTACATCATACGGCTGTCCATCAAACGTCACTCCCTGCACCGTTACCGTCCGAGTGCCGCCGTTCTGCTGGAATATGTTCTGCAAAACGCTTTTCATCGTCCGTGCAAACGTGCCGCCCTGCTGGCTGGCAAAGATCGCCTGCTGTGCGCCCTCCACGTCGGCTTTACCGATCTGCAGCGGGCGCGTCTGCGCTTCCGTGCCGGCGTTCTGCGGCATTTTCCCCGTGTACGGGCTTTGTATCGTTGTCGCCTTACCCGCCCTTACCGGAGCCGCGCTTGCATCCACGGATGCCTGCTGGATGTTCGGCCGGATCGCGGCTTGTGCGCCTTGTATTTGCGGGCGCACCGGCGTTCTCGCCGCGCCAAAGCCGCCGCCAAGGATAGCGCCCGCGCCGAAATTCTGGAGCGCGCGCCCCAGGTCAAACACGCCGTTTTCTCCCGCCCATGCCTTGTCCGGATTGTACGTCCCTTTCTCAACAATCGACTGTGCCAGGTCCTGCAGGACTTCCTCGGAGCCTTCCTCAAGCGCTGTATTCAGCGCGTTCCGCAGTCTGGACGCGCTGCCCTGCGGCACGTCAATGCCGCCCATGGTTTCTATTCCGGCGGTAGCGGCCGAAGAGAGGATGTCCGAAAACGCGGCCTCCGCGTCCGATGCGCCGGCCGCTTTCGCCCTCTCGTAGTCCGTCCCCACCGTGGACGCAAAGCTGCTCATGTATCCCGCGTTCTTCGTAAGCTGCCGCGTAATGTTGGAAACAATGTCGTCCGCAGCTCCGGCCAACGTGCTGCCTCCCTGCGCCGCCGCGCTTGTGCCGCCCGACATTACCGCGATGACCGCCTGCGGGATCATCCCGAGCGCGCTCTGGTACAGGTCGCCTATCGCGCCTCCGATTTTCCCGCCGCGCTCGTAGTTGTACCGGCGCACCTTTTCCTGAATATCCTCGTTCGTCCGCTTTGCCGCATCAATCTTGTCCTGCACAAATTGCGGCGTGATTACATCCGGAAGCAGGAAATCAAGCGTAGAGTAAAATCCCCTGTTGATTCCCGCAATGCCCGCCATGGTGTTATGTCCTAATACCGAAAGCGGGGTTTGCGCGTTATAGCTCTGCTGCGTCCGCACCTCCTCCGCGACCGGAGCGGAGAGGTTCACGCCGGCGTTATTATAGGTTTCGCCAGTTCCAGGCAGATAGGCAAGGTTGTATTTTTGACGGATTGCGTTGTTCGCTTCAAAAAGCGCCCGCTTCTGTGCATCGTCCGCGAAATGCCATGCGACGCTGTTTGCGGTAAGCTGGTCCAAATCTGCCTGCCGCTGTGCCCTCGTCGTCCCCCGAACCGCGGGCAGCGGGGAAACCGCTCCGCCTCCCCCGCTGAACCCTCCGCCCGTTCTGCCCGTGCCGCTCCCCCTCAGTTTCAATGTACAATAAAAAGCCCCACCTTGACACTGGCGGGGCTTATGGTATAATATCTATAAAAGGGGCGTTGCCGACGAGCGGTTGACCCTGAATGAAGAAGTTATGAAATAACCGCTACATTTTGGTCGATGGGGCGGTTATTTCGCGTTTATGGTCAAAATATGTAGCAATAAGATTGCACATATCAAAACTCGGAAGAGTTTTATGCCCATAAGCACCACCTCCCTTTTACAGGAGAGTGGCCAACCGCCCGCCGCTGGGAACGACAGCGCCCGACATATTATACCATCGCACGCCGCGCTGTGTCAATTTGCCGCCATCGGGCGGCTTTTTTATTTCTGTCCGAGCTGTTTGACAATCTGGTTTACACCCGTCGCCGCAAGGCCGGACACAATGCCGATTGCAATTGCCGTCAGCGGGTCGTTTGCGCCATACTCCGGCATAATCCGCATCGCTGCAATTCCCAGCACCGCGCCGGAAATGCCGCAGATGATCGGCAGCCACTTGTTGTCAAGCGCCGTAGCCTTTACGGTCTGTGCGATCAGATAGCAAATTACCATGATTGCCGGAATCGCCGTAAATCCCAAACTTTCCATAAGTACGCTCCTTTCAAAGTCCAATTCTTGCAAGCAGGAATGCGATTACTGCCGCCAGAACTGCCCATACCGACTTGTCCACAATGCTTTCCCACCGTCTTGCGGGCTTGCTTGTAACCTCCGCGACGGTAGCGGTCAGGCTGTCCAGTTTCTCAATAATGGTGTTATACCGTTCCTCCTGTACCGCGCTGTCCTGCTCCAATGCGCGGATACGGTCAAAGAACTCCTTGTGCGTGTCGCCCGCCCTGTCCATCCGCTTTTCCAACGCTTCCACGCGGGCAAGCGTGATGCACTCGTGCGGATTGTTTGTTCATTGGTTTTCCATAGGCAAGTGGGGCGGTTTGACCCGCCCCGTCACCTCCTTCCTGATCAGCCCTGCAGGAACCCGTTTTCAATCAGCAGGTTCTTGTACATCATACTTTCCTTTTCAGCTTTCGCCTGTGTTTTTATATTGTCACGCCATTTCAAATACTGTCATAGCTCCACCCCGTCATAGCCGCGATAAAATCCACGTCCGCGCGGAGTTGCTCTTCCTGCGTCGGTTCCGGCTCCGGTTCAGGAGGTCGGGCGGTCGGCGTAATATCCACCAGCGCGCCGTCCTCAATCGCCAACTCGCAGTACGGGCAGTAATACGCGCACAGGGTTCAAGACTGACAGGGACAGCCACCCATTCGGTGCTTGTCCGTGGTGGAGGGTGCGCATCTGTCTGGTAACTTCATTTACAATGAGCATCATTCAACACCCCATTTCTTCATTGCAATGTATTTGTATAGCTTTTCGTTTGCATTTGGCATCGTAGTGCCATTGAGTGTGCCAGTAAGAGTAACGCCTGTATCAGACCAGGCCAAACTAATCGAATAGCTAACGCTCGCACTAAACGGTGATCGAATTGCTGTTTGCTCTGGGAAAATCACGAATTGGGACAATTTAGCCAAATCCGAAGTTTCGTTATAAGCGCTATAAATCGCAACCATCGCGGGCTTAAATCCTACATCAATAGTTGCTTTTGTTGTACCGTCGCCTGTATATTCTCCCGTCACATACCCTCTCGCCCACGGGTCTTTGATTTCCAGCCACTCATCCAGCGGGCTATACGCTGTTACTCCCTCTGAATCGATCATCTGTCCTGCGGTTATGCCCTCGCATGTGCAGTACCCGCCAAAGCCGGTTTTGATGGTTTCGCCGTCCTCGCCGGATTCAAGGGCTATTGCGTCTTTGGAGTTGTTCAGGAACGAGCCTGCGATTTGGTTGCCGAATACTTCAAGGATGGTGGTTGTGCCATAGAAGGAATTATTATTATTGGCGTATGCGATAAGAACTTTATTATCAGTAACAGCGATGTATGCCCGAAGCATATTCAGCATTTTTAATGGTTGTTTCGGCTGTTCCATTAATGACGGTTGCAGAACTTTCTAAACTGTTTGATGACCATACAAAGACGACTTTATTTTTATCTGCATTTGCCGCTAATACTTCGCCAGCTGTATTTGCCCCGCCATATACTGTGTTTGTTCATAAGAAAGTTAAGCAAATGAGCACGAAAAAGTTAAAGCAGGCAGCACCTGTTGATTCTATATGGGCACGAATGTCAAGAACCGAATTGAAATGAACCGCTATTTTTAGGTGCGGCAAAAAGGACACAGAAAACCAAGCCACCGGAAATTTTGACTCTGGCCCAGAATGGACAGGTTCAGGATAAGATCAGGCTTCGAGACTATCCAGATGCTTTTTCACAGTGGCGTAGTAAATGCGCAGGAATTTGTTGGTGGAGGCCATCATGTAAACACGATAGGGCTTTCCCTCAGCACGTTTCTTATCCATGAATTGGTACACCGGCTCATCGGCGGAGGAACGCTGGAAAATCACGCTCATCACCAGGAACAATGTTCTGCGCAGAGCGGAGGAACCCCGTTTGGAGATGCTGCGGCTACGGACTTCCATCTGGCCGGACTGGTATGGAGGGGCGTCGATGCCCGCGAAGGCCACCAACGCGTTCTTGGAGTGGAAACGGCGCACAGCGCCGATCTCCGCCATAAGCTGGAGCCGAGAGCCGGATCACAACACCGAACATCCCCATCACAATGGAGTACTCCGGCAGCGATGCCGCCAGAGACTGCATTTCTGAGCGCAGCCAGTGCAGTGGATACAGCCCAGAGTTGGAACACCGCCTGCTCTATCAGGAGCCTGGTCGTATTGGCCTTGGGCATGACACTGAAATGTCCACAGACGGAGGTATAACTGTCCAGCGCCTTATCCTGGCTGAAGTTGTAACCGTGTTTGTTGCACCACCTCTGGTACTTGGCTGTAAAAGCCTTTTTGGTTAACCCACAGACACACTCACAATGCGGGAAAGCAGCTACAAAGCCTATCCATTTCTCGCTGCCATTCGCCCTGACAGGGCTGATAAACAGGCGGTTTGCACCAGGGAAAGCGGTGGCGAGCAAGGAAATCCGGTTGTTTTTGAGCATGGTCTGCACCTTGGCATATTGCTGGTACTGTCGGTATGTGGTTTTCAGCATGAGCCGTATCTCATCCTCTGGGATGTACTGGGCATCGCCAGCCAGTGGTCAAGGCCGTAATTGGCCAACTTGATCGCGTCTTTCTTGTCGGTCTTGGCCCGCCGTAGACTGTTACTCCCGTAGCCATGCATCAGCATGGCGTTCACCACGGAACCGTAAAACTCGGAATGGTAAAGGAGGCTGGCAACCGGCAAATGGCAGTTCCCCGCAGTCTCCATCAGTATGCGATTTTCGCCGTCCAGTTCCCACAGCAGTTCGGACAGTTCGTACAACTCAACATCTGTGTGTCCCACCTCAAAGGGAGGAGGCACCATCTCTCACAAAGGCCGCATGACGGCGATCATGCTTTTGCCGGCAATATTGTAGTAGCGGCAAATAAAGCATCGGATTACAGGCAGAGGCAAAGGAAGATAATGAATGTTAGGCCATTGATTCTGTAAGTGCTGGCAGTGTCGGCATTTTAATATCCCCTGTGGTATTTTAAATTTTATATCCTCTGAAAATTTCTTTGTGCGCTATATATTGAAATGTTTTATTTTCGAGGTGGAAAGTATTTACAGCAAATCATCAATTCAGCTCTTGACTTATTGAATATCCTCTTGTATACTTTTGAAAGATCGAAAAAAAGGATTGAAAGAACTATCATGGACGACGCCGACAGTAGCGACGCTGACCGAAGTAATATTTGCTGTAAACTGAATATCGTTAATATAGGCATAACCTGCGTCTAATCGTTAGATAGCAGGCTATGCCTTTTTGTATTTCTGTTTGCTGATCACCGCTGAAAGGCGGTCAGAATATCAATTTTATCAAAGAAAGGAGTGATTGATCCTTTATGGATCGACACAGGCAGACACCTTGGCACACACTGAAACTTACGGAGGTCTATCAGGCTCTACATACCTCCGAGAAGGGATTGGCTGATGCCGAGGCTGTCGAAAGGTTAAGAAAAAATGGGCGCAATGAGCTGTGCTCGAAACCGCCAAAAACAATCCCGCAAATGCTGAAAGCGCAAATCCTTGACCCGATGGTACTTATCCTCATCGGCGCGGCTGCTTTTTCCGCAATCTTACAGGAGTGGACGGAGGCGGCTGTAATCTTTACCATTGTTATTTTCAACGCTATCATCGGCATTGTGCAGGAAAAGAAAGCGCAATCCTCTCTGGAAGCACTGCGCAATATGAGCACCCCCACAGCCCGTGTATTACGTCAAGGCGAAGAGAGCGTCATTTCCGCCAGCGAACTGGTAGTGGGTGACATTGTAATACTTGGCGATGGAGATATGGTTCCGGCGGATCTGCGCTTGATTGATTCTGCAAACTTAAAGGTTCAGGAGGCTTCTTTGACAGGGGAGTCTGTACCCTCCGAGAAGGATGCGGAAAACATACTGCCAGAAGTCTGTCCCTTGGGGGACCGCAGCAATATGGCGTACGCCTCCTCCATTGTCACATACGGGCGAGCGGCTGGAGTTGTAGTAGCCACCGGCATGGATACTGAGGTGGGTAATATTGCCGGTCTGCTGGACAATCAGGACGATATGGATACGCCCTTAAAACGCAAGCTAAATGCGGTTGGTAAGACCTTGACTGTTGTTGGCCTAATTATCTGCACCCTGATTTTCGCTATCGGCACTTTTTATCACCGTCCGTTGATTCCACAGTTTCTTCTTGCAATTTCATTGGCGATTTCCATCATTCCAGAAGGCTTGCCTGCCACAGCTACTATTGTGATGGCTTTAGGCGTACAACGTATGGCGAAGCAAAATGCATTGATTCGCAAATTACCCGCAGTAGAAACTCTTGGCAACGCCACTGTCATTTGTTCTGATAAAACCGGTACTCTTACCCTCAATAAAATGACGGTAACTCATATTGCAGTCAACGGGGATTTTGAAACCGGCACAACCACTCCAGTTGAAAGTGTTGCAAAACAGCATCCCGAAGTATATAGGGAATTGGTTTATGCATCAGCGCTCTGCAACGATGCCAGTATTGACCCGGGCAGAAAGGGAGCGGTCATCGGCGACCCTACCGAAGGTGCGCTGATTTATATGGCGCGGGCATTCGGAATCGATCATGAAGAGCTTGAGGATAAATATCCTCGTGTATTTGAGCAACCGTTTGATTCAGAACGAAAAAGAATGACCACGGTTCACCGCATCAATGGAAAGTGGACCTCTTATACTAAGGGCGCAGTGGATGAAATGCTCCCACTATGCACACATATTCTCACATCAGAGGGTGTACGTTTTATTACAGAAGCCGATCGGGATAACATAGCAGGACTTTGTCTTTCCATGTCGAAAAATGCACTGCGTGTGCTTGGTTTTGCCATGCGAATACTCCCAATACTGCCGTCTGATGACGACGAAAGTGTAGAATTTGACATGACCTTTATCGGCGTGGCCGGAATGATTGACCCCCCTCGCAAAGAGGTAGCCGACTCTGTGCGCATCTGCCGACGAGCAGGTATCCGAACAATTATGATCACCGGCGACCACAAGGCGACTGCTCTTACCATTGCAAAGGAATTAGATATTTACCGGAAAGGTAATACGGTCATATCCGTTGAGGATCTGGATGCGATGACGGATGATGAATTAGACGATGCGGTGAAAACAACAACTGTATTCGCCCGTGTATCCCCTTCGGATAAACTCCGTATCATCCAGAGTTTGAAACGCTCCGGTGAAGTAGTGGCTATGACAGGCGATGGCGTCAACGATTCTCCTGCCCTGAAAGCAGCAGATATAGGAGTAGCAATGGGTGTCACCGGCACAGACGTGGCAAAAGATGCCGCTGACATGATCTTGCTGGATGACAGCTTTACCACCATCGCTTGTGCCATCAAGGAAGGTCGTCGTGTTTACCGCAATATCCAAAAGGTGATTCAGTTCCTACTTGTCGGTAATATAGCGGAAATTCTGACTTTGTTTATTGCAACCCTGTTTAACTGGGCTGCACCGCTTCTGGCCGTACACATTTTGTGGGTAAACCTCGCCACAGCTACATTGCCTGCATTGGCACTGGGCATTGATCCGGCCAGCAAAAATATTATGAATCATAAGCCGGTAAAATCAGGCACTTTGTTTGAAAAAGATCTGGTGCGCCGTGTTATTACACAGGGTATCTTTGTGGCGGCTATGACCATCTGTGCTTACTGGATTGGTGCAAGCATAGGTAGTCATGTGACCGGCCAGACAATGGCTTTCTCTGTGCTGGCATTTTCACAGATGCTGCGAGCTTTTAACCAGCGCTCAAACACAGAACCGATTTGGGTGCGAGACGAGGGAATCAATCCCTGGCTGATCCTTTCCTTTGTTGCCTCTGCAATTCTGATGGCGTGTATTCTATTTGTGCCTACGCTTCAAAGTTCGTTCCAACTGACCAGGTTGGATGGCACTCAATGGTTAATTGTGGCGTGCCTGTCCCTTATGTCAATTCTTCAAGTGGAAATTGCGAAAATAATAAAAAAAAGCAACCATAAATAAGCAAAAAAGCAGAGGAGGCGTCTCTGCTTTTCTTAGAACACCAATATTTTGTCTACAAACGCTTTCTAGGAATATAGGGTTGAGTCAACGGAAACGCCGAGCATGAAAAAGAAGAAGATTTCAGCCATGATACTGAGCCGCTTTGCTTCGCCAGAAGCGATTGATCATATCATGGTGCAGAAGTTTGTAAGGGCATCCCCTCTTTATCGCCAAGAGCAGGATCCAAATAGTTCTAATATTAGTTTTTCGCGGCAAACCATGACCATCTGGATACTTCGCGCAACGGATGACCGGTGGGCACCAATCTGCGATGAAATGCACCGCAGACTTATGCAGGCGGAAGTCCTGTATGCGGATAAAACTACTCTTCAGATTCTGAAAAAGAATAAAAAAGGAGCAAATTTCAGGAGTTCACACAAGAGCAGGATATTTCAATGATAACTTTGAATGGATACTTAACCATCCACAAGCAGACTCACTGGCATATCCCGCGGTGAAACATGGCGTTTTACTTGCCGCACTGATATCTGAAGAGGGCTATCCACACAATAATATTCCCCCCCTGTATGGAGACCCTGTGCTGATGAAAATACCAGCCCTGCATCCATACGCCATACCAATCGCATGGGCTGCAGTCTCGCCACCTCAGGACGTATTTTAGATGTTCGATCTGCACGAGTTGCGAGCTTTGGCTCTGTATTCCTCACTCATCCACCAGACGGCAATAGATCTGCATCACTGTGTGACGATGTTTTCGAGTCAGCTTTCTGTCCCCTCCCAGCCTTTTGTCCATACAGTTCCTTTACGCTCAAGTTTTCCTGATATGCAATATTTCTGTACCGTCTGAAAACTTTATCCCGCCCTCCGTGATATTTCTCGCAGACTTAGTCTTTGATATAATCTACCTGAACCCTTCTTAATTTCCGCTACCGCCTTTAGTCTTCGCCAAACTAAGGGCACCTGTTTTTCTGGTGTTGATAACGTCTCTTTTTTCCCCGACCTATTTCAAACTTTTGCGCACCTTTTTTACCGACAATACTTACACATGGAAAAGACCGGAAGCGCAAGCATC
The DNA here is from genome assembly GCF_025567315.1 of Agathobaculum ammoniilyticum. Classification (NCBI taxonomy): domain Bacteria; kingdom Bacillati; phylum Bacillota; class Clostridia; order Eubacteriales; family Butyricicoccaceae; genus Agathobaculum; species Agathobaculum ammoniilyticum. The sequence goes on along the minus strand of NZ_JAOQJE010000016.1, from coordinate 23,455 downwards.
CGGTCTTTTTCATATATCTGTTGTATTTATTTTCCCATCATAATATGGAGTATTTCAATATCGGTTTCGTGCATACCCACGCGTCCTACACGTCCCATACTCTCTATTGTTTTCTCAACTGTATCTTTTACAATACCTTCTCCCGGTTGAAATACATGCCCCTTTTTCGCCATATCAAGGCCAAGCAGCGCACACTCTACCGCAGAGGCGATTTTTGTCGCACAGGAGGATTTCGCACCGTCACACACCATGCCGCCAATCGTTGCAATCGTATTTGTGATCGTCCACGATACCAGTTCATATGACCCACCAAGCATATAAGCAATCCCAGCCCCTGCTCCACAGGCTGCACTGACCGCTCCACAATAGGCGGATAGACTTCCAATATACTTTTTCTGATGGATTGCAATCAAATTAGCCGCCGCCAGAGAGCGGTACAGGCGCTCCTTACCAATACTATAGGCTTTGGCATATTCCACCAGCGGCATAGTAATTGTGATACCTTGGTTTCCGCTCCCAGAGTTAATTACTACTGGTAGGGGACATCCACTCATGCGTGCATCGCTACCCGCTGCCGCTGCCGCTTTCGCTCTCGTATGTAGGTCCGCGCTTCCCGTCTCCAGCAGCACACGGCCAGTTTGTGCACCATAGCTTCCTTTAAGCCCCTCTTGAGAAATCGCGGTGTTGCATTCCACCTGCCTTCCGATTATCTCCTCGATATCTGCAAATCGGACTGTGTCCGCAAACTCCAGAATATTTTTTACGGTAAGAAGCGATTTATCTCCGGCCTGTTCGCTATCTTGTTGAAGCGCTCCATCAGAAAATAAGATGTCACCGTCCTTGCAGATTTGCGTGATATGATTATGCCGGTCTTTTACTTCCACCGACGCCCAATGTCCCTCCGTATCAGTCAACCGGACTTCAACATATAGATTTTCTACCCCTTCGGCCAGTGTACAGGTGCAAAAACCCGCCCGCAGCAAAGCCTTTGTCCTTTCAATATGCTCTGGCCGCACGGATTCCAGCACCTGCAATTCACGCGATGCATCCCCACCTACGACACCCAGCACAGCCGCTACGTCTATCCCGCGCATCCCCCCTGAATTCGGGACCGTCACGCCCATCACGTTCTTGACAATATTTCCACTGCAGCGCACAACGCATTCTGCCGGCTCACTCCCCAGCGTTTCACGTGCCCGTGCTGCGGCATAGGCGATTGCGATTGGTTCGGTGCAGCCCAGCGCGACCATCAACTCGCTTTTCAATATCGCCAGGTAGTTGTCGTAAAGCTTACGCTCCATAGCGTCTTCCTCCAATATTTCTCATTCCCAGTGGAAAACTGCTTCCTCTACCGATATCCTCTGCGGCGGATATGGTGATTGGTCTGGGAATCCTACATCCACATAGGTCGTCATTCGAATCTCCTCCGGCAATCCCACATGTTCCCTGATGCGCTGTTTCATCTGCTCGCTTGTGAAAGTGAGCCAGCATCCGCCCAGCCCATAGGCATGTGCGGCAAGTACAAGATTCTGCCCTGCGGCCCCGGCATCCAAAAGCTGGTTGCTCTCTGGCATGACTGGATTGGCACGGTACACGCGCATATCCTGTAAAAGCACGATATGTACCGGCCCCCCTGGGATATCGCTTCCGCGGAACAGGCCTGGACAGTTTTCTTCACGAATTACAAGATACCGTATTGACTGCAAATTGCATGCATGTGCTGCCCACAACCCTGCTTTCAGCACCTTCTTAATCAACTCGTCCGGTACTTTTTCCTCACTCCATTCCCGCACCGAACGGCGCTCATACAGGACACGCTCAAATCCTTGCCGTGCCTCCTCAGATAGGGGAGCAGGCGCGTAAGGCGTCAAATCAAGGTTTCCTCCTTGTATCAATTCCTCAGCAAACGATAACAGCTTGGATGCAAATACATACTCAGGCAGAGTTTCAGGCAACCCTCTTTCCCGCCAGACTTCCATAAACAGTCGTGCGGTTTTTGGTTGATCCGCCGACAGCGTCCGTCCCCGGTATGCAGCCGCATACACCTGTATCTCCATGGTATGATGGCAGCGTTCTCGGAATCGGGCGCGAAATTCGGTTTCATCCATCGACAAAAGCTCTTCTTTGGTTTTATTGAACGCAGCCGAGAAGTTGATCTTATCACTCATTTCTGCACACTCCTTTTCATACCTGCATCCAAGCCGACCTGTGCCAGAACGGCCGCGCCGTTGACCAAGGCCTGTTCGTCGACATCAAAGCATTCATGATGATGGGGCCAGCATTTTCCTGTTTCCTCATTGCGTGCGCCAACGAATACATAACATCCCGGTATCCGCTCCAGGAACCATGCGAAATCCTCTCCACCTGTGGTTTCTTTCAAATGTGCAAGCGCGCTGTCGCCGAACAATGTTTTGACTGCTTTGCGCGCGATCTCGGTCGATGCCGCTTCATTGATCGTTGCAGGAGTGCAGCGGCGGTATTCAAAACGGCAGGTGGTTCCATAAGCCTGTGCGGTCGTGCAGGCGATTTGCTCCAGCCTCCGCTCCACTGCGTCGCGCACCGCTGGCTGGAACGATCTTACCGTTCCCGAAAGCTTAACCTCGTTGGCAATAATATTCGACGAGGTTCCACCGGCGATCGTTCCGATCGTCACGACGGCTGGCTCAAGCGGATCCACGGTACGGCTCACAACGGTCTGCAAGGCGTTTACAATTGCACAGGCGGCCACGATCGCATCGGCTGACTGGTGCGGCTGCGCACCATGTGCGCTTTTTCCTTCCACCGTCAGGTAAATGTTGTCCGCGCTCGCCATGCGGGGGCCAACCTCCGCCGAAATCATGCCGACCGGAAGGTCGATCCATACATGAGCCCCAAAAATCTGCTCGACATCTGCAAGCTGGGGTAACGTATACATCGCATGAGCCCCTTCTATTACCTCCTCTGCCGGCTGAAAGATTAACTTGATCGTGCCGCAAAGCTCATTTTCGTGCGCTTTCAAAATCCGTGCAGCCACCAAGAGCATGGCAACATGGCAATCGTGTCCACAGGCATGCATGACACCCTGATTTTCAGACGAATATTCTGCCTTTCCCTTTTCCGTAATTGGCAGCGCATCCATATCCGCACGAAGCCCTACCACTGGGCCAGACCGCTCGCCCCGCAGCACTGCGATCACACCCGTACCACACACCTTTTCATAAGGAATTCCCAGCTCATCCAGCTCGCGGCAGATGACGCCCTGTGTACGGGTTTCTTTCCAACTCAATTCTGGATGCCGGTGGATATCACGCCGCAGGCTAATCAGGCGTTCCTGATGCCGCCCAGCCTCTTCCAAAATATTCATACCATTTCTCCTGTTTACTGGGTAGTTATAAACTGTCCGCCGCCGCAAACCGCCAGCATATCGCCCGTGATAAACGAAGCACGGTCAGAGGCAAGGAATACCGCGCCATTCGCCACGTCCTCCGGCGTACACATCCGCTTCAGGATATAGCGGTTACGTGTTTTTTGCCTTTCCGCCTCCGGATCGGGAGCATTTTCATAGCGCATTTTTGTCATCGGCGTCTCTGTCAGGCCGGGCAGAATACCATTGACGCGCACCCTCGGTCCACAGTCGACTGCCAAGCAGCGGGTCAGCATCTCCACCGCCGCTTTGGACGGGCAATATGCAACCCGTTCCGGGATACATTTCACACCCAGCTCGGAGACGATATTGATAATTACCGCATGCTCTGAGCAGCGTATCGCGTCGATCGCCGCTTTAGTCATGGTGTACACACCGAATACATTGATCTCAAACTGGCGTCGAAATTCTTCGACCGATGTATTATCGATTGTGCCAATCCCCGTCACACCTGCACAATTAACCAGAATATCGACATGCCCAAATTTCTCCTGACAACCCTTTACCACCGCGGCGGCCTGTACCTCGTCACAAATATTCGCTTTCTGGTAGGCAAAATTCTCATCTGTGATATCCGCACACGTCTCCAGACCACATCCATATACGAACGCACCCTCGTTCAGGTAAAATCGGGCTATCACCGCACCAATGCCGGAGCTGGCCCCTGTTACAATTGCTACCCGCTTTTCTAATTCCAAGCCTCATCTTCCTCTCTTTGTTCCAGATAAGGATATCCTCACAGGAGGGTCCTATGAGGATATCCCCAAAACACATTATTACAGGAAACGCGCGACATATGTCCAGGCAGAATATACATTAAAAGCCAGAATGATAATACCCATCAGCGTGGTATACCATTTGTTCTTATACTCACCTGCAAACTTTTTACTGCTCGTGAAGAATGTCAGGATGCAGATGATCACCAATCCACCCACATTCAGCAGGCCCATTACATTGACCAACAGGTTCATGGCATTGCCGCCCGAAAGGCCGCCGATCAGGCTAATAACAATACCGATCAGAATCAGCCGGCGGACCTTGATATCCGAGTTATCCTCACTGATATGGCACAATGAGTTAATGCAGTAAGACGCCAACGTGCTCATACCGCCGATTGTAGTAAAGACCGCGCCCCAGAAGCCGGCAACAAAAATATAAGTACCAAAGGAGCCTGCCAGCGGTTCGATCGCTTTCGCTGCGTCAAGAGCAGAATCCACCTGAATCCCCGCAGGATGCAGCACTGCTGCACCGGAGAGGAAGATACCAAGACTGAAGATCGTAAACATGGTTGCAAAAACGATCTGGTCATATTTGATGAAGCCCAGCGCCGAGGGCTTATCCCATTTCTGATTTTTCACCGAGTACGAATACCAAAGCGCCGAGGTGCCTGGCGCAGAACCACCGATTATACCCGCGATAATGACGGCCTGCTCTACACCGGACGGCAGCTTGGGGATAATGCCGGTCGCAAGCTGCCCTGCATCCGGCCGGACAAAAAACACATTGATAAAGAATATAATTGCCATCAGGGTACACATGACCGATGCGATTTTTATAATCCGGTTATTTGAGCTGGCCACATATAAATACGCGATAATCAGGATAGTCACCACATACACGATGGATGCTGCCTGCTCGCCAAACATGATATCGTTTAAATGGCGCATTGTGGAACCCTGGCTATAAATAACCATATACCATGTACACAGCACAACGATGAACAGGATGGTAGAGGCTACCTTGCCGATTTTCCCCCGGATAAAGTCGAACACATTCTGTCCGGAGATCGCTGTTACTTTTGCGCCGATATACGCCACGCCGCCGCACATGATACCACTTAAAACAACCACCCACAACAAGTCATAACCAAACAAGGAGCCTGCCTGAATACAGGATGTTGCTGTGCCAGGTCCCATTGAAGTGGAGCAAATCATGGAAGCCGGTCCAACAAACGCCATGATATACAACAGCTTTTTAATCAGTCCGCCTTTTGGAAGTTGAAAGTCATCTACGTTTTTCTGCGGTGTCTGGTTCGCCATGCTACTTTCCTCCTTTAATACCCACTTAATCTTTTTGTGAAATGATCTATTTTGTCACCAAATCCCGTATTACGACACGCCCTGCAGCCGGTGCCAAATGGAGTTCCTGATATCCGGTTACCGGTGTAAGACAGGCAAGCCGTACCTTACCATTTACCGACAGCGTACACCGTCCGCAAATACCATGATCGCATACGCTGTGATGGTAATACGCCAGGGTCGAATCACAATGAAGCGAAATATGGTTAAGCAGCCCCATTACCGTCATACCCTCACAGGCTGAATTCTCGACTTCAAAGGTATCCGTCCGCCGCAGTCCGGTATCCGGATCATACCGGTCGATTAACACTTTCATTCGATACGCCCCTTTCTCATCGTTTGTATTTCAGGGCGGGATCCAGGAAATATTCGATCACGTTTTCCCGTTTGCCCGTCGGCAGCGGCATGCGATCCGCAATCGGCCTGCGTATTTCGGTTTTCATTTCGCCGGCCTCGTCATGGTGAACATATTTTATCAGATAATTATCATGATCCACCTGCGGATAATCCTTGCGGATGTGACATCCGCGGCTTTCCTTACGCTCGATTGCTGCCAAAATACCTGCCTTACAACAGGTCAGAAGATTCTGTGTCTGCAGTGCGCCGAGCCATTCCAGATTGTACGCTCTGCTCTGGCTGACCAGCGTTACGTTTTTCCACTCTGCCTCCAGTTCTTCTATGCGCCGCAGCGCCTTTTTCAGTCTCTCCTCACTGCGAATCAGCCCGAAGCCCTCATCACATGCTTTCTGTATTTCCTCATAGAGCGTCAAGGCGTTCATTCCGCCTCGATGTTCAAAAATACCAAATATTTTGTTTAAGCATTGTGCTGACTGTGCTTCATCCAGAGCATGGAGCTTGCTTTGCTCCGCATATGCCGCAGCATTCCGGCCCGCACGCATTCCTTGGCACATCATCTCCACAAGGCCATCCCCTACTCGGCAGGCTCCGAACACGCCGCTGCCTGCTTCTCCCGCGACGTACAGACCATCTACGCCTGTCTGCATCTGGTCGTCAATTTCAACGCCGCCCATGCAGTACTCCGCGCCAATACCAACCTCAATCGGTTCGTCTGCAAATAGCATCCGCTCGACCGTTGCCAGACTCTCACCCTTGTAGTACCCATGCCTGTGCCACCGGTCAAACCGGTCATAGAAAATCTTTAGTCCTGCCTCTTTCTCTTCGCGGCTGTTGGCAGAATAGTCGTAGAAGAATCCCCCATTCGGCCCCGCCAATCCTTGATCCGCCGCATAACCGAAATAATAGGAGGTGACCAGTTTACTCAGCTTTCCTCCACGAGACAACTTAACGACCTCCTCCGGTATAGGCAACGGATCGCCGTTTTTGTCCCTGATCGTGTATTTGAGATTGCGCATGTTATACTCAAACACATAAGGATAGATCGAGCCTCTCATCTCCTGCGGCACTACCGCAGTCGGGAACGAAAGGATAAATTCCATATCTGTCAGCCGGGCGCCGGCCCTGTACGCCATTGCCGGCCCATCCCCAGTCATATCAGTCACGGTGTTGTTCATCGAAAACGGCATATAGCCGCCGGTTCCAATTACAACAGCCTTTGTGCGGAACAGAACCGCCTCGCCAGTATATATGTCTATACCAACTGCGCCGCAGACCGTTTTTTCATTTGTGAGCACTTCAACGATCATCATGTCTTCAAACGTCTGAATGCCTGCGGTTTCTTTCAACCCTTGTACCAATGCTTTGGTAAAGCTCAGTCCGGAGGCAATCCAGTTGGCTGGCGGACAGCAGAAGAAGTCCTGTCCCGCTCGCTCGGCCCATCCCAGATAATCTTTCATCACGATCGGCCCGTCGTCGATATACTGCCGCACCATATTTTGGTCTGCCAGATAAAATGATTCTTTCACAATACAGTCGAACAGTCGTTCCTTCGTAAAAGAGGGGTCGGCAAAATCCAGGTGCAGCAGGTTTTTGCCGCTCTCTCCATCCACACCAAAGCCGCCTCCGGCCATGATCGCATTGCCGCTCACTCCAATTTTCCCCTTGGAAACCAAGGCAACTCGCGCGCCAGCACGCGCAGCATAAACTGCAGCTGTGATGCCTGCACCAGAGCCGCCGACCGCAACGACATCAGTCTCTATAATACGCCCAAAATCCTGCAGCATAAAAACACTCCTCAGTCTCCGATGCCCTCATAAGCAGGCATCGCGTCATAATCAATATTCGCATACTCGAGCACCAAGTCATGCGCTGCCTTGCCGTATTCCTCTTTGTAGTCTTCCATTGCCAGCGCAACGGCATTTTCTCCGTCTTTGCCAAATGCGGAGACAATCGCCTGCCGCATCGCACTATACAGATGGCCTACATGATATTCCCACGGCATTTTTGCTTTTCCGCCAATTTTGTTCCGTTTTTCTGCAAACGCCTCCATCCGTTCTGTCGGCACACCGCAACCGTCAAAAATAAAATCGCAGAACTCATCCCCCAGTGTCCGGTTCGCCAGCAGCTTCAGTTCCATTCCGTTATAACCGCGTGCCAGCGCTGCGTCTACATCCTTGCAGTAATAGCTTCCGTACTCCAGCAGTCCACGCTTACTCCATTCGGTATACCACGGGCAGCAATGGTTTTCCATATGTACCTCCGGTGCATATTGCGGGAAACGAAGATCCATTTGCCCTGGGAAAGCCTCCCATTCGCCATAAACCAGATAGTTTTCCACATCGAGCGGATTTCCATCCGCCTGCGTGCGCAGCGCCATGCGGCGCCCCCGCTGCTCACCATAATGCCTTACACCCGCCGTTACCGCAGCCTTGCCCGCCTCTCCAAAAGCATCTATCGTCCGTTTTGCCAAATAGGCAAACAGCATTGCGTGATGGGACGCCGACGAAAGAATAACATCCATAGAAAAACCTCCCTTTTGAAAATCAAACACACTTCTTCATCCCAATGTCTGCATCTGTTCCAGATAAAGCTGCAGAAAGTGCAATATTTCCTCCCCCTTTTCTTTTGATACCGCTTCCCCATACTGTTCCATCACGCGATCCATCGCCTCATGGTAGCGCTTATGCCCTTCATACGCCTGTACTCCAAGCTCTGTCAGATGGAAGTATACTTCCTTTTGATTACTTACATATTTGTAGCGGCGCAGTAGTCCAATTTTCTCGAGCTTTCCAACGCTTTTGGACACAGCACCTTTCGTCAATCCCAGCTGATTAGAGAGCTCCGTCAGATTGAGCGCTCGGGTCGCCGCAATGCATTCTATCGCATGAATCTCGGACGGATACAACTCCACCCCTGAGCAGTATTCATGTTTAGAGCGCTGCAAATTGGTATAACAGTTAAAGAGGCGAACCATAATTGTTTCTGTTTCCTGGTAAAAGTTTTCCACATTTCCACCTCTTTTTGTTTCCTGTTAAACAAAATATAACACCACCTGCTTGGTCTGTCAATCTCTTTTCTATCCTATTATATTTTTCATATATTATGACAACTTTTCATTCGTTTATTTGTGATAAAGTAACATATTTCATTTTATTTTTGTATACGCATATTCTTATTTATTATTTATTTTTTCTCAAGAAATTTTTTCAGGAGGCGTACCCTCTCACATCACACAAAAAATACCACAGGCCATATGCCTGTGGTATTTTCCTTCCCTATTCATCGTTCTCCCTGATCACGCAGTTTAAACCTGTCGATCAGTCCTTTCAGCATCTGCGCCTGCCCCGACAATTCCTCACTTGCCGCAGCCGATTGCTCTGCAGTTGCGGAATTAGTCTGCACAACACTGGATATCTGGTCAATCCCCTGCTGGATCTGCACGATCGAATCACTCTGCTTCTCCACAGCTACAGCCACCTCATCCATACCAGATACCGCGCTTCCTGCAGAGTCCAGCACACGGGAGACGGCTTCCGTCACACTCTGCATTATTTCTACGCCATCATCTACCGCGCAAATCGATCTTTCCACCAGCTCCTTTGTCGCTTTTGCCGCTTGGTCGGATTTGGAAGCAAGGTTCCGCACTTCGTCTGCAACGACTGCAAAGCCTTTCCCTGCCGAACCAGCGCGTGCGGCTTCCACCGCCGCGTTCAGGGCAAGTATATTCGTCTGGAATGCAATGTTTTCAATTGTGGCGATAATCTTCCCGATTTCCTGTGAAGCTTCGGATATATTCTGCATAGCTTCGCTCATTTTCGCAATGGATTCATTGCTCAACTTCAGTTCCTCGCCTGCATGATCGACCGCATCCTTAGCCTTCAGCGCCATGGCAGCCGTATGCCGACTACCATTCGAAATATCGTCGATCGTGGCAGACAGCTCCTGTACCGCGCTCGCCTGTTCGGTTGCTCCCTGCGCAAGCGCCTGTGCGCCGTTGGATACCTGCGCAGAACCAGCCGCCACCTGATCGGCCGCTCCATTAATGCGGTTCAACGTATCGCTCAGAGTACGGTTAATCTGCCGTACCGCCAGCAAAATGCTTTGGTACGCGCCTACATAGTGTGCTTCTTCCCGTGTGTGAATACGGAAATTTCCGGCGCTCATCTCATTCAGAAGATAATTGATGTCCCCAATGATTGCTTTCAGACTTTCCACCATATCCTGAAAGGCTTTTGACAGGCTTCCTATCTCATCCTGAGATGATGCATCAAGGTGGATATCCAGATCGCCTTCGGCAATCCCTCGTGCGGCCTGAACCACATGCTGCACCGGTGCCAGCATACGTTTCAGCACCATGGTAACCGTCAGCAGGATCAATACGAGCGCCAGTGCGGAAAGAAGGAGAAGAAGCATGGTGGTACTACGGACAGCCCGCTGTGCATCTGACGTATACAGTCCGGTCGAGGACCACCATGTTTCGCCCCCTACTTTAACAGGGCAATAGAACACCGTCGTTTCTGTACCGTCCGGACGTTCTTTTTCCATCGAGAACGCAGTCTGTGCGGCCATACGGTCGGACAATTCCTGCTTTTGCTTCTCATCCACCGTAAAATCCGTCACAATATTTTTGCCCACATCATCCAGCGTCTCACTGTCCCAGACAATGCTGCCGCTGCCGTTACATATCGTTACCCACATTGAGGAATAGTTATCGCTCGATGTTTTAGTTTCCGCAAAAGCATTGAGGTCCACGCTGGCTATTACCGTACCCAGCACCTTATTGTTATGCAGGATCGGCGTTCCATAGGATACGACCAGCCCCTCCCCATACGAATATGGCTGTGAAATATAGGATCGTTTTTCCTGCACTGGTATCATGTAGGAAGCTTCCTTCGCATAATCTTCATAAGACTGATAGGGGGTAAACGAGGAATCCACGGTATTGGTATCAATATAAAAGCCATAATCCCGTATATCGCTTTCAAACGCATACGGTTCAAACATAACGCCAACACCGATGATGCCATTGTTCTCTTTTACCAGATTGCGCGCCGTTTGCACAATAAACTGCTCCGCACTGTGCGAGATAGGCGTCAGGTTTTTCCCGCTATACAATTCACTCTGAAACAACGCCGCCGCTTCCGGTGATTGCGGCACGGTATTTTCCTCCGGCTTCTGCACCGCTTTTTCAAAGGCGTCCTCCATATAGTTCTGCATTCCCTGCGCCGCATTTTCTACCGAATTGAAAATATTCTGAACTGCTTCTCCGTTTGCTTCTGCCAATGAGGACAGTTCGCCAGAAATCCCTTTTTGAATAGCCGACTGCGTCGTAAAGACCGTTACCGCTACCAGCGCCCCCAAAGCAACAAAAAGTGCCATGCCAATCCAGATTGCCAGCTTGGACGCCAGCTTCAGTTTTTTCAATATGTTCTCCCCCTATCAAGATATATAGATAATATCGTCAATTTGTCAAAAAAGTTTAGTTTTCTTAATCGGCCTTTGAGCAAAAAAGCAAAGCGGCCGTATCATTGAAATACGGCCGCTTTGCGGATATGAAAAAAGTTGTAACAAGCGAACTATCCAATCAATAAATCAGGTTTACCAAGCCGGTCGAGAAAACTGGAACAAAGGTCAAGGCGAGCAAGCATCCGGCCAGCAACAGATAAAACGGCACTGCCTCCTTGATAAAATCCTTTGTTTTACATTCTGTGACGCCGCAGGCTACGAACATCAGCGTTCCCATCGGCGGCGTAAACGCGCCGATCGCATTGGCGAAAATAAATACCATCGCAAAATGGATGGGATCCAGCCCATACGCTGCCGCTGCAGGCGCGAACAACGGGACCAGGACAATCATGCTGGCATTGCCCTCGACAAACATGCCTACAATAATCAGGAATACATCCACCGCAACCAAGAAAACCCACTTATTGTCGATCACATTGATCATCCACTCGGTAAATTGCTGAGGGATCATCTCCTTGGTCAGAATCCATGAGAACGTGGACGCGGCGGCAACGATCAGCATGATAGAAGATGTCGTCGTCAACGTTTCCTGAAGCCCCTGTGCAAATTGCTTTGCGCTCAGGTCATGGTAAAGGATGCCCAGCAGAAGCGAATACGCGATAGCCACCGCACCGGCCTCAGTCGCGGTGAAAATGCCCAGACGCACGCCGCCGATAATAATGATAGGCAGGCACAGCGGCAAAATCGCAGGCTTGAAAGAAGACCAGAACATATCGCCGGTCATTTTCGTGGTGCGGAGCGGCAGGTACTTACGCTTCCTCGAGATCAGGGATACCATGAACATCATCGTAATGCACAGCAGCAAACCGGGTCCGATTCCGGCGACGAACAGCTTACCGATCGATACGTTGGCAATACAGCCGTACAGGATCAGGCCGATTCCGGGCGGGATCAGCGGGGTGATCATAGAAGACGCTGCGGTCACAACCGTGGAGAAAGACTTGCTGATCCCTTTTTTCTCCATTTCTGGGACAAGCATTTTCGCCTCCATTGCGGCATCAGCCAGCGCGGATCCGGACAGTCCGCCCATCAGCGTGGAGAGCAGGATATTGACCTGGCTTAGACCGCCGTACATGCGGCCGGTCAGTACCGAGCAGAAATCCATGATGCGCTTGGTGACACCCGTATAGTTCATCAGGACACCCGCGCATACAAAGAACGGGATCGCCAAAAGAGTAACGCTTTCCGCGCCCGTGATCGCCTGCTGCGCGAACACGGCCGAGTTAATGCCCGGGCTCATGACGAAATACACGATTGACGCACCCAAAACCGATGCAAACACCGGTACTTTCATAAATAAAAGAACAAGCAGCGCAATGACCATCATAACGACAGGAGTATTCATGATTATGCTTCCTCCTTTTCGTTTTGAGCCGGGGTAAGGAATACTTTCTTTACGGTTTCATAAGTATAGCTGATCAGCATGAGGATGATGGATACCGGCGCTACTCCGTAAATCACGGAATAGGGCGCCATCAAAATCGGCGTTTTGCGACCCGTGCGGGCCAGTACGCTGATAAATTCCAGGCTGCGGAAGAAGAAATAAATCAGGATCGCATACATCAGGATCATGATCAGCACTTCTATCACACGCTGCACCTTTTGCGGAAATGCATCCACCAATATTTCGATCGCGACATGGCTCTTGGTGTGGAACGCGACGGGCGCGGCCAGGAAGGTGATCCATACCATGCACGCAACCTGCACTTCTTCCTCCCAGGTAAACGGACTGTTGAACAAATACCGCGCAAGCACGCCGAAAAATGTACATGCAATCAGGATTACTAGGATCGCCGCAGCCAATACAGCCTCCACCTTGACCAGTGCGTCCAGCACTTTTTTCATTATATTGCCCTCCTGCTTCTGTGCGATCCAAAGTTTTATTTGCCCATTGCCGCTTGTACCGTGTCGTACAGGCCTTCGCTCCAGCCAAAGGTGTCGCCCATTTCATAGAAGGGCTGCGCGGCTTCTTTCCACTCGGCAAGCTGGTCGTCGGTCAGTTCGGTGATCTCGACGCCTGCGTCCACCAGCATCTGACGGTATTCCTCATCAGCCTGCTCCTGCAGTTCGTTGTTATAAAGGCCGGCTTCCTCGGCAGTGCTGTAGAGCAGCTCCTGCTGCTCCGCAGAGAGCGTGTTCAGGAAATCCGTTCCAATGCACCAGGTCGTAAAGTTCTTGATATGGCCGGTCATCAGGATGTACTTGGCGACCTCCTGGAAGCTCTGGCCGTACAGCGTGCTGAGCGGGTTCTCAACGCCATCGAGCGTGCCATTCTGAAGCGAGGTGTACACATCGCCCAGCGCCATCGGGACCGCGGTGGCACCCAACGCATTGAAACCCTCCACATAGATCTGGCTGCTCGCCAGACGGATCTTCTTGCCCTTGATATCAGCAGGCGTCACCACCTTGCTCTTGGTCATCAGCTCACGCTCACCATAGATCCAGTTGGACGCAAGGATGGTCAAGCCTTTTTCCTTCAGCTTTTCACATTCGTCCGCATACCAGTCGCTGTCCAGCAGGGTCCAGACATCCTCCCAGGTATCGAAGAAGAACGGGCCGTACAGGATGCCCATATCCGGCAGGCCGTAATCTGCGTAGAACGCGCCATCGGCAATGGTGATGATGTTTTCGCCCATTACCATCTGGTCGATCAGCTCGCTCTTACTGCCGAGCGCGCTGTTTGCGAACAGCTCCAGCTTCATGGTACCGCCGCTCTGCTCCTCTACCAACTCGGCCCACTTTTCCACCGCCTGGCCGATCGGCTCTTCATTGGTGTTTTCAAAGCCCACCTGAATCGTAACCGGAGACGCCGCATTCGCGGCGCCCGCGCCACCCGTGCCATCCGCAGTGTCCGTGTTTGGGGTGCTGCTGGAGCAAGCCGTTAACGATCCAAGGCACATCGCCAAGGCAAGCAAAGCTGCAAAACGTCTTTTCATAGGTAATTCCTCACTTTCTTTTCCTCTTGGTTTATTCTCTTCTAAAATCAAATTCCGCTTTCACGATTTCTGCGGAATGTTGATCCATGTCCTGAAATGCGGCGCCGGCGTCTGCGATCGGGTAGGTGCGGGAAATCAGCTTGGTCAAATCGACAAAGCCGTCCTTTACCAGCTTCATGGTCGCGGCAAAATCCGCTTTTGTCGCGCCGCGGCTCCCGAACACATTAAGCTCCTTGCGCTGCAGCTCCAAAAAATTGAAATCGGCGTTATGCTTCGCGACACCGATGACCACCATCCGCCCCTGGCTTGCCGCAGCTTCCACACAGCCCAAGAAGGTCGACGGGGCTCCAACCGCTTCAATGGTGACGTCAAAGCCGTCGCCGTTTGTGATCTTCTGCACATACGCCCGTAGGGCGTCGGGGCTGTCGTTCACGAAGCTCCCGCTGAAGCCGAACTCGCGCTCTGCCAATTCGAGCTTATCCTTTGCAATATCCGTGATGTGGACCTCTGCCCCAAAGCTCCGCGCGGCCACGCCGGCCAAAATACCAATCGCACCCGCACCGATCACCAGTACCTTATCGCCTGGCTGTACGTCCGCGCGGCTCACACCGTGATAGCTGATGCAAAACGGCTCGATCAGCGCAAGAGACTCCGGCGCGATCCCCTGCCCGTCATACAGGCGTTCTACCGGCATGATAAAGTATTCGCTGAATGCGCCTTCACGCTGCACACCCATTGTCTGGTTATTAACGCAGCAGTTTACAAAGCCGCGGCGGCAGCTATAGCATTTGCCGCAATTGAAATAGGGATTGCCCGTCACGACCATGCCCGGCCGGATACCATACGGATTATCCTCAACCGCAACGACCTCAGCCGCGAACTCATGCCCAATCGTGCGTGGATAGCTGACATAGGCAGACGCACCCCGAAACGAGGCCAGGTCACTCCCGCACACGCCGCCGACCAGCATTTTCAAAAGCGCCTCTCCTTTTGCCGCTTCTGGGCGCTCCTGTTCATCCGTTACTGCCTTCCCGGGCTCGGTGATTACAATGGCTTTCAAGTAAATCGACCTCTTTTCAATCAAAGCATAGGGGTTACTTTACTTCTGTCATGAATTGGGGCAGGAAACGGAAGCCCCAGCCGTCCCCCTCACGCTGCAGGGCAAAGCCGTTTTGAATGGTCATCGGCTCGTCAATAATGGCGTCGATCCAGTCAAAGCTCTCCGCACCATAGGGGTTGGAGACCGTAGCCAGCAGCGGCACATCATAGTCCTTGTAGTAGTGCGGCAGCACCGGAATGTTGTAGGCGTTGGCGAGCGCCGCGCTGTCCCGCCAGGCTTCTACGCCGCCCAGGCGGATCAGGTCCGGCTGCCAAAGGTCAAGCGCGCGCCGGCCGATCAGCTCGCGCAGCGCCACGGTACTGTATTCCCGCTCTCCCATGGCAAGGCTGATATGCGTTTTCGCGTGAATGGTCGCGTAGCCCTCAAAATCCGTGTTGACGACCGGCTCCTCGAACCAGAAGATACCGATGTCCTCCACCAGGCTGATCAGCTTGATCGCACTGGGTACGTCCATCCCCTGATTCGCGTCCATCATGATCTTCAGTTCGGGACCCACCGCTTCGCGGACCAGATGCAGGCGACGGATATCACGTTCCATATCCGGACTGCCAACTTTGATCTTGACGGCAGTGAAGCCTCGCTTCTTATAGTCCACAACCTCTTCGACCAGCTCCTCATCGCTATAACTGAGCCAGCCGCCGCTGCCGTATACCGGAATGGGCTTCCTGTGACAGCCAAACATGCGGTAGATCGGCTGTTTGTTCATACGGCTCCAAACGTCCCACAAGGCGACATTGAGCGTGGCCAGCGCCCAGCGCTGTAGGCCGACGATGCCGAAATACTCGCTCTCGATCTCGTAATCTTTCTGTATCTGCGCGGTTTCATATACGCGGTAGTCGCGCTCCAAAACAAAGCGTCTCAGGTCTTTCAGCGCACCCTCAATAGCATTGGGGCTGTAATGGAAGCTTAACAGGTAGCCCTGACCGATTTCTCCGCTGGCGCTCTCTACCTCCAGCACATAGAACGCGATCTTGCTGATGTCGTGCGTCGCATCCGCGATCGGCTTACTGATTCTGCTGACCGCCTGGTAAATATGTATGTCCTTGATAAGAGTTTTCGAAGCATCCATAGATAGATATTCCTTTCTGATCTTAGAGTGAATAATGGCCTTATTGATATATCACAGATATTATAAAACAGAAATAAATATATTTCAACCGTAAAATATCAAATTAACCACTTGCTTTTTTACCAAAGTTTTTGTATGATAATTGTAAGTTCTGTCAGAAGACTGGGGCAGCGCTTCCGACGGTAAAAAATAGGAAAAGGGGTATTTTTGTGTCGGGAAAACGAGCGAAATCTATGGTTGCCGAGGCGCATAGATATCTTTATGAAAAAATCGTTTCCTGTCAATATTTGCCGGGACAGGCGATCAACGAAAAGGAGCTGTTGGATGAGACTGGCTTTGGCCGGACGCCTCTGCGCGAAGCGCTTCTGGCATTACAAAAGGAAGGCCTGGTGGAGATTTTCCCGCGCAAGGGGATGCGGATCGCCCCCTATACCGAAAAGTCAGTCGTCGAGCTGTATCAGGCACGGAAGCTTATGGAACCAAACATAACAACCGAATATAAAACGCTTTATTCCAAAGACAAGCTGCTGGATTTTCAAACACAGTTCCAGCACTCCGACACGCTGACCGACCTAGCACGGTTCAACCTAGATGCTGATTTCCACTCTTACCTGATAGCTATTACGGGCAACTCCATATTGATCAATATGTACCAGTCCCTCATGGTGCAGCAGGTGCGTCTGGGCATGTATGCCGTGACCCGATCATCGGCCACCCGCTCGGACGATTTGAAGCAGCACGTCGCCATCATCGACGCGTTGCTGCGCGAAAACGAGGAGGATGTGCGTGACGCGATCATCGTACACATCAATCACTCCATGATTCGCTCACTGAACGCGATTCGGGACACATGAAAACAGAAAAGGACGGGGAGCATATCCAAATATGCTTCCCGTCCTTTTTGTCCATTTATAAAATGCCGAATTTCGCGAACGCTTCCGTGGCGGACATCCCTTCTTCGATCGCTTTTCGTACAAGCTTTTCACCGGACGCCTTTTCGATTGCTTTTCCGATGCACTCGGCCGCGGCCTCGCGCGGGATAATCAGCACACCGTCGATATCCGCGAATACGACGTCCCCATCGTGAATCGTGACCTGTCCGATTTCAATCGGGCAGCGGAAGTCCACTACATTGGTGCGAATGCTGGAATCCTGCGCCCACCGGTCCTTGGCAAATACAGGAAAATTTTGGCTGAGGACTTGCGGCGTATCCCGCGTATAGCCATCTACGACTGCGCCGGCGGCGTGGCGCGCTTTGGCTGTTGCGGTCAGCAGCTCCCCCCAGAGCGCACTGTTATGCGCGCCAGTAGCCAAATACACGTCGTTTGGCCTCAGCTGGTCGAGCGCTTCGGTAAGGTAACCGAACGGCTTTTTCTGTGGGCAAAATACGTCCTGCTCTAACACGGTGCAGGCTCGTCCAGCAATTTTCATATCCGGCCGGAGCGGATGCAGATAAGGAGGAAGAAATTGATGGGCAAAGCCCATCGCATCCAGAATATCCCCTACAACCGGCGTATACAGCTTGTCTTTCATCAGGGAGAACATCTCGTCGTCATTTTGAAAATGTTTCATGAAGCATGCTCCTTTTACAGAAAAAATGTTGCGAAAAGAATTCTGATATATCACTTGTATTATAATATCTGTTGTGATATAATTCAAGCAGTTTTTTCGAAGGTGTTTTAATTTCTTTGACAGGAGGCTTGATTTATGGTTATTGCAAAATTTGAAACATGGTGGATCGACCGGGGAAAGTGCCTGTTTGATGAAAAGCGCCAGGGCGGCGCCAAAATGGGCTGGGATGTCATTGCAATCCGGCTTACCACCGATACGGGCATTGAAGGCATCTCCACCTGTATGGCGGCGCGTAGCGGCGGCGTCAGTGAAAGCTATCTCCACGACAGCATCGCGCCTGTTGTATTGGGACGGGACCCGCATGACAGAGAGGCTATTTTCCACGATCTGTGGAACATCGACCGTCATGAGGCCTTTTTCCCTGTATTTCTCCCGGGACCGGTAGATGTGGCCCTGTGGGATATCTGCGCGAAAGCTGCGGGGCTGCCGCTTTACCAATACATCGGGGCATATCGGACGAGCCTGCCGGTTTACGCCAGCGGAAACTTCCACGGGACTGTACAGGAATATGTGGACGAAGCGGTTTACTACAAAAGCCAAGGCATCCCCGGCTATAAGGCCCATCCGGGCGGTCCGGTATCATTTGATATGCAGGTGCATCAGGCGATCCGCGATGCGGTAGGACCGGATTATGTGCTCATGAGCGACCCTGTGGGCGAATACACCATGGGAGATGCCATCCTGGTGGGGCGCCAGCTCGAGCACCTGGGCTATAAATGGTTTGAGGAACCCTTCCGCGATTTTGAGCTGTACAAATACACCGAGCTGTGCCGCGCCCTGGATATCCCGATTGCAGCTACGGAAACCACACGCGGCTGTCATTGGGGGGTTGCGCAGGTGATTGCGCAGCGCGCGGCGGATATTGTGCGCGCAGATGTGAGCTGGAAAGACGGCGTTACGGGGACACTGAAGATCGCCCACATGGCGGAAGCTTTCGGCATGAATTGCGAGCTGCACACGACAACGATGAACTATATGGATCTGGTCAATGTGCATGTAAGCTGCGCGATCCGCAATTGCGAGTATTTTGAGTATTTTGTACCAGAAGATAATTACCGCCTGCCCATGAAAGGCAACCTTCCCATCCACAACGGTGTCATCACCGTGCCGGAAAAGCCCGGAATCGGCACTGAACTAGATTGGGAGTTGATTGAAAAAAGCTGCCACAGCTACCGCTTTCAGGAAATTTAAGAAAGGAGATTTATCATGAAAGCCTTGGAAGGACGTATCGGCATCGTTACCGGAGGAAGCAGCGGAATTGGGTATGCCATATCCAATGTACTGGCAGAGGCGGGCGCAACCGTGTATGCGGTAAGCCGTACCGGAAAAGTAAAGGACGGAATGCCTGCCAGCGCGCTGGGGGTAATCCATGTGCAGGGTGATGTCACGAACGATGCGCGCATGCGCGAGATCGTCGAGCAAGCCAGCGGAAAACAGTCGTTGGATTTTCTGGTCAACAACGCAGGCATCACAAAAAAATGCCGGGCCGAGGATTTCCCAGCAGAGGATTTTGCACATATCCTGCAGGTGAACATCCACAGCGTCTTCCGTCTCTGCCAGTTATGCTACCCGTATTTGAAAAACAGCCGGCATAAGGGGCGCATCGTGAGCATCAGCAGCATGGCCGCGCATCTTGGCTTTACCGAAGTGGTCCCTTACTGCACAAGTAAGGCAGCAGTATGCGGCATGACCCGCGGTCTCGCGGTAGAATGGGCGAATGACAACCTCTGTGTGAACAGCATTGCCCCGGGCTGGTTCCCCAGCGAAATGAGCAAGCAGGTCATGACACCGGAACGGAAAGCCGCCATCCTGGGCCGAATGCCGGTGCATGCGTTTGGCGATACCAGAGATTTAGGCGAAATGACAAAATTCCTGCTGAGTGATGGCGCAAAATATATCACAGGACAGGATTTTGCTGTGGATGGCGGCGCGCTGGCATACGGATTCTGATGCAAGGCACAGGTTGCCATCTATCTGTGTCTTTATCCTCCGCAAAAATAAATGAGAGCGCCGCTCCAGCCCTTAGAACTGGAGCGGCGCTTTTTGTATTTGCGTAAGTTTCCAAGGCAGAACAGGTCAAAAGCCATGTGCATGTGCAGCCGGACGGCAACATCTTGCCAGCCGTTCATTCCATCGCGGCGGTTTGCTCCGCGCCGCTGGCCAGAAACGCTGCGACCCGCCGGCCGACCCGCCGCATCAGCACCAATGCGCAGACCAGCGCTGCGCCCTCGGCGATTGGAAACGCAGACCATACCAGCAACTCCGCGTTCGGCAAGCGAGTGAGCAGCCACGCAAGAGGAAGCGCGACCACGATCAGGCGGATGAGCGACAGCAAAAGCGACTGCACGCCGCAGCCAAACGCCTGGAGTATCCCTTGGAACGCGATGTTCGCCCCCGCAAACAGATAGCCGGGCGTGATAATGCGGATGGCATAAATACAAAGCTGCCGCGCCTCCTCGGATACCGCAAAAATCCCGATCAGTTGATGCGCGAACACCTGCAACGCGACAGCGCCCGCTCCCAGAATCACCAGTGTATACAGCATGCCGTACCGTATCCCACTGTCCACCCGCATTTTGTCCCGCCGACCAAAGTTGTAGCTGATGATCGGGATCATCGCGTTGTTCATACCGAACGCCGCAAAAAAGACAAACTGCTGGATCTTATAATAAATTCCATAGGCAGTCACCGCGGCGGTCGAAAGCGACCCCAGGACAATATTCACTCCGTAGGTCATAAAAGACATCAAAGCCTGCATGATGATGGCCGGAATGCCGATTTTATAGATCTCCTGAATAATGGAACGCTGCGGCGCCAGATACCGCAAGCTGGTGTCAAAATACTTCCGGTTCGCCGCGGTGTGAAAGAGGAAGCCCAGCATAAGCGATACGAACTGCCCGATAACCGTCGCATACGCGGCGCCATCCACACCCATGGCCGGACAGCCGAACCAACCGAAGATCATAATCGGATCAAGGATGATATTAACGACCACACCGGACATCTGTGCAATCGTGGCTAACATGGTGCAGCCGGTCGCCTGTAGCAGCTTTTCATAAATCATGTAGACCACGCAGCCGAACGACAGAACCGAGCAGATGCGCAGATAGCTGCTTGCCAGTTCTATCACCAGCGCATCTGACGTTTGCGACCGGATATAGACCCCCACGCCGAGCAGTCCGAACAGCAGGAACACCGCATAGGTACAGCAGCTCAGGAAAATGGAATTGCCGGATATACGGCTGCTTTTCTCGCGGTTCCCCTCCCCCAGGTTACGGGAGAGCAGCGCATTGGTGCCGACGCCAGTACCGACGCCGATCGCCACGATCAGCATTTGGATCGGGAACGCCAGCGTCAGCGCATTGACCGCGTAATCGCCCAGGTTCGGCACCGCCGGATCGGTCATGCAGCTTACGAAATAGCTGTCCACAATGTTATAAAAGGCCTGTAGCACCATGGACAGGATCATCGGCACCCCCATCGTGAACACCAGGCGGTTCATCGGAACGCTCCCCATTTTGTTACTCACGTTTTCTGTTGTTTTCATGGTTCCTCCTTTTTCTTCCAAGGGAGACTTTTGGGGGAAAGCTGCCATAACCCGTTTTTTTGATTGCACCGCACAAAAAAAGTGTAAACCCGATCCGGATTTACACTTTGCAGCCACTCGATTGATATAATTATAGCAATCTTTTTCTATTCTGTCAAGCGCACAAAAGGGGCTTCTCATGTAGTGATTGGTGATTATCTCTATATTTCCTTTTGTTTTTTCGTCACTTTCACAACCACTTATCAGCCACAACAAAAACTTCAACCAATTTTACATATATTATGGTTCTTTTATTGTTTTATTCCGGTTATTTTGCTGATTGACGCGGCATATTGGGTATGGTATATTGGTTTTTGCAAGCAAGAAATAACAATTATATAACCAAGATATTACACATTTTAACCCGCAACCATTTTGTTTTCCGCTTGCCCGAACGTGCAGACAAACCGTTCCCGATCCCCGAACCGGCCGGAGATCGCCCCTTGTCCTGCTGGTCGGTATAGACACAGGCTGAACGCCGGCGCTCCGTCGGCATGGCAATAAACATCAAACCAGAAGGAGACTTGAACATGGATTTCCAGTTGACCCGTGAGCAGCAATTGGTTCGCCAGATGATGCGTGACTTCACTGAAAACGAAGTAAAGCCCATCGCCGCCGAAACCGATAAAACCAGCACCTATCCGCGCGACACCATCGAAAAGCTTTTCGATATCGGCGTAATGGGTATGATCGTTCCCGAACAGTACGGCGGCGCCGGTGCGGACGACACCTGCTCCGCTATCGCGATTGAGGAGTTATCCAAGCAGTGTGCTTCGACCGGCGATATCCTGGCCACCCACAACGGTCTGTGCTGCGGCCCGATCATGGCGAACGGCACTGAGGAGCAGAAGCAGAAGTACCTCCGCATGCTGACCAAGGGCCACAAGGTCGGCGCGTTCGCACTTACCGAGCCAGATGCCGGTTCGGATGCCGCCAAGGGTACCTGTGTTGCCGAACTGCAGGGGGATCACTATGTACTCAACGGCTCCAAAATCTTTATCACCAACGGCTATGTAGCGGATGTGTTTGTCGTTTTCGCCATGACCGACCGGAGTAAGGGAACAAAGGGTATCTCCGCTTTTATTGTGGAAAGCTCGTTCCCCGGCTTCTCCGTCGGCAAGCATGAGGAAAAGCTCGGCCTGCACGGTTCGCCCACGGCGGAGATCGTGTTCACCGACTGCATCGTCCCTAAGGAAAACCTGCTCGGTGCAGAGGGTAAGGGCTTCAAGATCGCGATGCAGACGCTGGACGGCGGCCGTATCGGCATCGCTGCACAGGCGCTCGGCATTGCGGAGGGGGCCATGGAGGAATCCATCAAGTTTGCCAAGACGCGCGAGCAGTTCGGGCGCCCGATCGCCAAATTCCAGAATACCCAGTTTGTTTTTGCCGACATGCACGTCGCCATTGAAGCCGCCCGTCTCCTCACCTACAAGGCGGCTGCGGTCAAGGCATCGGGCGCACGCTTCACGCTGGAGGCGGCGACCGCCAAGCTGTTCGCCTCGGAAGCGGCAATGAAGATCACCACCAAGGCGGTCCAAATCCATGGCGGCTACGGCTATACCAAGGATTACCCTGTCGAGCGCATGATGCGCGACGCCAAGATCACCGAAATTTACGAGGGAACGAGCGAGATCCAGCGCGTCGTAATCTCTGGCAACATTCTCGGCAAGTAAGAAAAGGAGGAGAACAGAACTATGAAAGCAATCGTATGTGTAAAGCAGGTTCCGGATACCTCCGGCAAGGTAGCG
>NZ_JAOQJE010000015.1:0-59071 GCF_025567315.1 Agathobaculum ammoniilyticum | reverse complement strand
GGTCTTTGGTTCGGAATAGTGTAGTGCTGGCGGTCTATCTCTTGTTTTCGGTTGCTTGCTTCCTTACCGTACATGAGCATTCGCGCCCGGATTGTCGTTGCCGTAGCCCTCCATGAGATTGATAACGCCCCAGATACCAAGCCCGGCTCCAAGTGCTACAACAAGGGTCTGCAAAACGTCTACTGCGCTATTGAAAAATGCCATAAATAAATCCTTTCTGCCGCGTCTGCGGCTGTCCGGCAAGCGGACAAAAGGCGGTCAGCGTATGCCGCCGCATAAAAAAACCGCCCTCTGGTAAAGGCGGCTGTCCCCGCGCTGCGTAAGTTCTGCGGCGCGGCGGTATTCAGTTGTAGGGGGGTGCGGCTCCTGCCGCTGTGTGCTGCGCCGGAAAGTAGGGGCGCGTATCATGTAGCCGATATTGATATATGTGATTGCTTCGATTCCTCCTTTCGGTGTCCCGCTGTGCTGCCGGACGGGTATTATTCAGACTTGCGGGAAGTGAATAGCTTGCATAGCAAGGTGTTCGCTTCCCGCAAGTTCACAAAGGGGTAGCTGCCGCAAGGCAGCGTAGGGGAAGTGTAGCTTCCCCTGTCCCCCCCTCCCCGGCGGTCTGCCATGCTGTCACTGTTGAGGGATAAGCCCCCGGCGCGTGACATACTCCGTTGCAAAACGGCGGTGTTCCGCTTCCTTTTCCCGCCAATACTCCCATAATGCAGCGTCGGCGGCTTCCGCAACATTCATTAAAAACCGTTCAAGCTGCTTTTGTTTTTCCTCTGCGCTACGTTTCCTCATGGTCTGCGTCCTCCTGTAAGTCTGCTGCGTCAATCTCGTAATAGTCAAAAACCTCGTCGGGCTTGACAATGGCGGGGCGGCGTTTAAGGTGCTTTTCCATGTCAAAGGCGTTCTTCGGGTCTGCGTCGGATAGGTACTTGTATTTCGGGTGTTTCGTTATGTCGAATTTGTCCGAAAAGAACGGGCGCACCCCGCGTAGCTGCAAGATACATTTCCCTCCGTCCATGACTGCGATTTCATCTTCCGTCATAAGCTGCTTTCCCAATTTCTGATAGTTCAGCCCATGCGAAAGCTCCCGCCCCCTTGTTTCGGAAGTGTTGAAGCTGTCTATCGTTTCCTTGCCTAAAATCTCCGATATTTCTTTGAGCGTGGTTTTTTCCTTGCCGCCCAAGAAAAGCGTGGTGTCGCAGTTGCCGACTATGGTATCGGCGTTGTCCTTGTAGATTGCCTTTAGCTGTGACTGGCTCTGCAAGATGATTGACGCGGAGATTTCCCGGCTCCGTATGGTTGCGATTAGTTTCTCAAATTTGGGGATTTGCCCGATATTCGCAAATTCATCAAGTAAGCACCGTACATGGACGGGAAGCCGCCCGCCGTATTCATCATCTGCTTTGTCGCACAAGAGGTTGAATAGCTGTGTGTAGAGAATACTCACGACAAAGTTAAAGGTGTCGTCGGTGTCGCTGATAATCACGAAAAGGGCGGTCTTTCTGTCACCTATGGTGTCAAGCTCCATTTCGTCGGTTTCCATAAGCTCCCGCAGCTCCTTAATGTCGAATGGGGCTAACCTCGCGCCGCATGAGATAAGTATGCTTTTTGCGGTCTTGCCCGCCGCCAGTTTGTATTTTTTGTACTGCTTGACTGCAAAATGTTCCGGGTCTTTTTCTTCCAGACGTTCAAACATGAGGTCAACCGGGTTCTGGAAATCCTCGTCGTCCTCGCGGGCTTCCGACGCATTTATCATTTCAAGCAGCGTCGTGAAGTTCTTCTCGTCCTCTGGGGCTTCATACCAGATATAGCCGATTAGTGCGGTGTAGTAGAGCTTTTCCGCTTTCACCCAGAAATCCTCGCCGGATTTTTCCCCGTCGCCTTTGGTGTTGGCGATAATGGTATTGACTAATTTCAAAATGTCCTTTTCGCTCCGCAGATAGGCAAAGGGATTGTATTTCATGGATTTTTTGAAGTTAATCGTATTTAGCACTTTGATACGGTATTTGTACCGCTGCAACATTTTCCCGGTTTCCAAAATCAGTGTTCCTTTCGGGTCAGTGACGATATACGACGTTGGAAAATCCTTTGACGTACATTGCATGAGCGACGGTTTCACAAAGAACCGGGTCTTGCCGCTGCCGGAACCGCCGATTACAAGAATATTTTTGTTTCTTGCGTATTTCGGCTGCTTCGGGCGGCTGTTCATGGTGAGCCGTTCCGTCTGCGTTAAGGGGATATTGTTCTCAAATACCGGGTCTGTGTACGGCTTTATGTCGTCAGCCCCGCCCCAACGCGCCGAACCGTATTCTGTCCCGCGGCGGTATTTCTTCGCGTTCTTGCCTTTGGTGTAGATAATCAGCCGGACAATGACCGCCCCCGCAATGCCGATAAGTAAGTCTGCCGGGTGGAAGCTCGGCGCGATACTGGAAAAGGCGGTGGTAAAACCGTCCCCAAGATGTAGCAGCTTTGCGCTTGCGTCCGCGCCGGGGGATAGACGGACAGCCGCGCCCACTTTATCAAAGAGCCAGACAAAGAGCAGATACGGGAGATTTAGGATAAGCAGCTTCTTGATTTCCGGCTTCATAGCGATACCTCCCTGTCCTTGTTCTTGACCTTTGCCCGTTCCGCGTTCTTGCCCTGTGCGGCTTCTTTGAGCGTAGAGAGCAGCTTTCGGATAGAGGGCTTTTTCTCCTGTGTCAGCTTCTTTGCGGAAAACTCCTTAAAGGCTGCGGTCAGCACGTCCGCGTCCCGCCCCTTGAAAAAAACCAGATAGCGGGGCGGGCTTTCCGTTGCGTCCTTTTTCAGCGCAAAGTCGATACCGTACTTTTTCGCCGTACTCTCAAAGGCTTTGATATTGCCCTCGGTAATCTCAATGTTGGAAACGCCCGCGTTCTGCTTCATAAGCTGCTTTAAGCTCTGCTTTCCCTGTGGCGGTTTTGCAAGCTGCTTTTTGCCCTTTGACAGTATGGCTTTCATTGCCTTTTGGAGCGTCTGGGCGGTCAGCTTCCCGGTCTTGATGTAAAGGGCTATGGTCTTTTCGTTTACTTCGTCCTGCAATTCCTCGCGTCCTCCTTTCGCGTTTCTTTATGGGGCGGCGGTCAGATACGCACCCGCAGCCCGTTCAAGTCCTCGGCTCTGATACCCACAAGATACCAGTTGTCGCCGTACTCAATCCGGGTCGGCTTCCACTTGCCCCGCACGAATACGTCAAAGCACTCACCGCAATGCAAGCCCCCGTAGTAGCTGTTTAAGTCAAAGCGAATGTCGTAACGGTCGGTGCGCTCGTCAAATACCAATGCTCCTGTCATTTTCTGTGCCATAATAAAATCCTCCTTTTGTTGTTTTACAGGCTTTCGCCCGGTTTGAATGAATAATAGTCCGGGTCGCCGTACTGCGGCTTCTTCGGTGACAGTGCGCCGCTTGCCATGTCATGGGCGACAAGGGAAGTGTAATAATTGCCGATAGTGGACGGGGCGTTGAAAAGGGCTGCTTTCAGATATTGCTTGATGTTGCGGATTTTCGTTGTGTTCTCCCGCATACAGTCAAGCACAAAGCGGATATGCTCGCCGTCCAGTTTCATAAACTTAGATTTCACAAGCTCTGCCGGGTAGTCGTCCCCCGCAATCCGTACCCGCTTTCTGGCGGTGCATACGGTTTCAAGCATGAGGTCTACAATCTCGTCCAGCCTGTCCCCGTCAAACTTCATGTCCTGTTTGAGAATGTGGTAGTCGATATTGTCCTTGATGATTTCCCGGTATATATCAACTGCGCTCTGTGCTGCCGCTTCCGTTCCTTTCCGTTCCGGCGGCGTAGCCGCTTCTCTGCAAGGAGAGGGGTTAGGGGAAAGGATAGGAATGGAATGGGTACTTGATAAATCTGTATTTGATTTTTCTTTTTTTGGTAAGTCAGTTCTTTGTATATCTTTATTTAATTGCGTTGGATTTTCCAACGTAGGTTTTTCCAATGTTGGTTTTTCCTGCGTTGGATTATCCAATGTTGGATTTTCCAATGTAGGTAAATCCGGCGTAGGCGGCTGCGGCTGCTCGAATATCACATAGTCCGCGCCCCGCAAGCGTCCTTTCTCGTCGCGCTCCCTTGACCGAACGATATACCCGGCGCGTTCAAGCTCCTTAATGGCTTCGCGGATAGCGTCTATCTTCTCCCGGTTGATAAGGGATAAGCCTTTCAAGGTGTAGTCCCAATCTTCGGGGAGTGACAGCATTTGCGACAACAGCCCTTTTGCCTTTAAGGAAAGCTCCTTGTTGCGTAGGTGGTGGTTGCTCATTACGGTGTAGCCCTTGTTCCGTTCCACTCTGAAAACTGCCATAGTAAATCACTCCTTTTGCTGTGGATTTGTTACGCAGTAGAAGCGCGGTTTCGGGGGATAAGGTATAAATCCCTTGCCGCGCCAGATACGCGCCCGCAAAATCGCTTGTAGCAAGGCTTTTTCTGCCCCTACTGCGTAACAAAGGGCATAAAAAAGCGGCGTTCCTGTTCTCCCATGTAGAGAGTAAGAAACGCCGCTTCTGCGTCGTATTCAGTTTTTAGTACAATACCCTGCTTGTCCGTCGCTCGAAAAACCTTGATTTTCCAGTGTTTTCAAAAGTATCGTTATCTAACGTCAGCTTTTGATCGCCCTGCGTTTCAAAAAATGATTGAAAACATCCTTGCGGGCAAAATCAACTGCGTTATTGTAAAGGATCTCCATCGCCTAGGAAAGGACTACATTACTACTGGTTACTATATCGAAGTCATTTTCCCAGCTAACGGAGTCCGATTTGTCTCTGTAAACGATCAATTTGATACGGTTGACGGTATTAACAATCAAAAACGTCCTTACAGTTCCAGAATACGCGTACCAATAATAAATGCATTTAATGAGCAAACATCTATTGAAATAAAAAAGAAAGTGGAGGCGACATTAGACATGAAAGCACAACTCGGTACCATTTATTGTGCCAAGAGCCCCATTCGATTATCAAAAATCAGAATCTAACCACGATAAACTCATTCCTGATCCTAAAGCAGCTATTGTTGTCCGGAAAATCTTTGAGTTAGCATCGAATAGCACTGGTGTGACCGCCATAGTCCGATATCTGAACGAGAAAAATATTCCCACACCAATCCAATATGCGAGATCAAAGGAATTAGCTGGAAACTATGAGGATGGCAACGGAGATTGGAATAGCAGGTCAGTCAAGTATATCCTGACCAACCGAACCTATACCGGCATGCTCATACAAGGAAAAGAAAAGAGCGCTGTTGCCGCAACACATGAGCCTTTGGTAGACACGGATACCTTTGACGCCATTCAAAGGTCATTTCAAGCAAAAGCGTTTAATCTCGCCACAAAAAGCCAATCGACGGAAAATGTTTTAAAAGGGAAGGTTATTTGCGGGTGCTGTGGTGGGAAAATGCAGCGTAAGCGCGGAACCAATCATGCAGATTGGTACTTTTTTACCGGTATTACTAAAAACCTTTTAGGCGTTGGCAAGTGCACCGGTATGTATGTGCGGGAGGAAGATGTCTTTCATGCTATCTATCATCAACTAAAGCTATATGTAAACGAACATTTTATTTCCGATTCATAGTATAAGCAGGTAATAAAGAGGATTGACAAAGATATTGCCCAATCTGATCAGCAATATCAAGAGGCTTTTAGGAATGCCATTCGTCATTATGAGAGGTTTGTTGACGGAGAAATCAGCAAAGAGGAATTTCGAGCAGCTCAAGATGCAGCGAATGAAAAAAAGCAATTAGAGATGATACGATTACAAGCAAGACGGATTACGAAAGACTGTATCAATTGTTTCGCAAATTATTGAAAGCAAGTCACAAAGAAATTGCTCTCAGCGAAATTATGGACTGTATTGATGAGATTATCATATGTCCAAACAAAAGCATTACTCTCAAATGGGCGATTGAATTCTAAATGGGCAATTATTAGGTAGCGCTGTTCTTTCCTCTAATAAATTTCCATGTTTACGTATTGGTATAAAAATATGTGCTTTAACGGTTTACAGACGTTGAAAAGATGTCACGAATTATGTATAATATTCGTGACATCTTGCAGGAGGTGGTTCTTTGGATAGTGGATATATGAAACAGAAACGTGCACGAATTCTGTCTGCAGAAGACGGAACCATCTTTGCTATTTCCGACTTCGCAGATATTGCTGATTCGGCAACTGTACGACAAAGTTTGAACCGCCTTGTACAGGCAGGAATATTACGGCGCGTTCTTAGAGGAATTTTTGAAAAGCCGAAATATAGTAGTGTTCTCAATGAGTTTGTAGAAGTAAATCCAGATGCAGTAGCAAAGACTTTGGCTCGTACTTTTCACTGGACAATCGCATCATATGGAAACGCCGCTCGATACCTGTCAGGCTTATCAAACCAAAGACCTGCAATTTGGTCCTATATCAGTACAGGGCCATATAGAATATATAAATGGAATTCAATTAGGATTGAGTTTAAACATAGAACAAATAAGGAATTCATCCGTTAATGTCTTAGCTGAGAAGAATAGAATTTTAGATTGCGTATAGAAAATAAACGGAGGATGTCTATGAATGATGGACAACTGCTAACTGTAGATATGTTAAGACTTGTATCCAGTACAAATCCGGATGTATTGAACGTCTATTGTTAATCAAACATATATGTGCAACACCAGATGAGGAGCAGTGTTGGAGCAAAGCGATAAAATGCAACAATGGAGAAACGATGTGGAGCATGATAGTGCAAGAGGCGAGTAAGGCTGATGGAAATATTTTTCTGCAATAAATATGCTATTGGCCAAATAAAACCCCATCTGTTATTCACCGCAAACCTGGCTGAACGCTTATGTACTGTTGCAGTGGACGAGTACCCACTGAAAGATATTGTACATTTGCTTTCTAATATATCAACAGATAACGATACCTTATCCGCTATTTTTGAGCATAATCTGGCAAGGGAAGTACGGACCGGTTCGCCCAACGCTGGCGATTTTTATACACCTAAACAAGTTGTTCAGTTGATGGCAGAGCTACTGGGAATTGGACATGGCGGGAAAGTATACGATCCTTGTTGCGGGAGCGGTGCAATGCTGTGTGGCATAGCCCTTTCTCATCCCAGCAAAAAACTATTGTTGTATGGGCAAACACTCGATCAGGAATCCTTTTCCATCTGCCAAATGAACCTTATGTTGCACGGTCTTTCTGCGGATTTGGGAAAATGTCCTGCCAATACACTCATAGAGGATATGCACGCAGATCAATATTTATAATAGACATTCTTACAAATCCGCCGTTTAATTCTTCCGATTGGTGCGGAAATGACACTGCGAACAGGAATGTACATTGGCAATATGGGTATCCACCACGAAAAAAACGCTAATTTTGCGTGGCTCCAATACATCATC
Source organism: Agathobaculum ammoniilyticum (assembly GCF_025567315.1). Lineage (NCBI taxonomy): Bacteria > Bacillati > Bacillota > Clostridia > Eubacteriales > Butyricicoccaceae > Agathobaculum > Agathobaculum ammoniilyticum. Next base: position 51,664 of record NZ_JAOQJE010000015.1, on the reverse strand, counting down.
AGTCACTTGTCCCCCAATGGACGTGCAGTTACACTTTTACCGAATGGAACGTTAACAACTCAGAATCTTGCAGAAAGCGAGATTCGTAAGCAAATTCTTCTTGATGGATGGATTGAAGCAATTCTTGCGCTTCCGACGGGCTTTTTTATGGAACGAAGATTCCCTGCTGCGCGTGGGTTATAAACAAATCTTCCGCACACGATACGGTACTTTTTGTTGACGCAAGACAGCTAGACATTCTTGGACAGCAGGATGGCAAAAAAATTTCTGCGCTTCTGTGTCAATATCGGAATGATAAGCAACTTGAAACAACACAATGGTATGCCGTAGCATCTATAGCGGAGATTGCTCAAAAACGCTATGTTCTGAGCCCTAATCTGTACACACTTCCGAAAGAACTCTTGTTACCTTCGTTTGAGCAGATATCTGAAGATTTCAACACGTCGGTAGATATATTGTGCAACCGAATTCCGACATCTCAGCTCTGTGAAAGTATTAAAAAATGAAAGACAAAAAGCGTTCCTAAAGATTGGAACGAAGTGTATTTATCCGAGCTATATAACATTTTTGGAGGTGTATGCGCAAAGAAAGAAGCCTTTGGGCGGGGTACGCCTATGGTAGACGTAAAACCGTGATTCACCACATATTCCTACCGGAAAATCTTCCTGCCTGCGTTGAGTTGACGGATGGTGATGCTCCCAAATATTATATCAAACGCGGTGATGTGCTGCTGAATCGAACAAGCGAGACTATAGATGAGTTGGCATGCTGTAGTGTAGCGTTGAAAGACCAGGCTGCGGTGTATGGAGCATACCTGAAACGCTTGCGGCCAATAAAAGACGACTGGGTCGATCCTCGATATATAGCGACATACTTTCGCAGTAAGATATATCAGCAAGAAATTGAACGGTGTTCTTTTGTTTATACAACTCGTGCGAATATCAACATTCATCAGCTTTCGATGATACGTTTATATTATCGAAGCATGACGTGGCAACATGCAATCGGGGAAACGCTGTCTTCTGTAATTCGTTTTAATCAAGAACACCAGGATATGGAATTAGGCGAATTAATAAATCATTTTATCTGGGCTTTTATTGATAAGTTTATTACATATCCCATTTTACTTTTTCAGAAAGGGCGTGACGAATGATGACGCAATCGGAACAAATGAAATTGGTTCTACTCTATGCCATGAATGAAATAGGTGGCGGCGGAAAGCGTCATCTGGTATTACAGCATATTAACGACAATAGCTATTGGCATAAAAATGATACAAATGATGTACTGGGTACAACACGTCCATCTGAGTCAAAATGGCGGAATAATTTTTCATACGAGCGGCAACATTTAGTCGCTGATGGATATATGAAGGCTGGTGGAGATGGGAATTGGATCATTACAGAGAGAGGAAAGGAGTACCTGAGCAAACTAATAGAGCAAGCCCAAAATATACCGCCGGAGGAGAACCGTTTGTTTACACTGGCATTCTATCAAAAGCTCTTTTCTGCTCCTCTGTCCATAGATGGTATAGCTCTTGATGAAAAGGATGAAGAAGCACAATATATTGCGCGGATAGCTGTGGAAGATATGGACTCTGTATCTGTCCCAGATGCTTTTTCAAACGAACCCGAGAGAAAACGTACTTCGCGTATTTCAGGAAGCCGCATTATCTATCCGCGTGATTCAGCTGTAGCTAAACGGGCACTTAGCAGGGCAAACCATTTGTGTGAAGCAAATCCATCCCATGTATCATTTCTACGCAGAAATGGGCATGTGTTGTATATGGAGCCGCACCACTTGATCCCAATATCTTTTACCGACTATTTTGGAGTGAATTTAGACCGAGAGCAAAACATTTTTTCGCTATGCAGCAACTGTCATAATCAAATTCATTATGGAAAAAAGGAGGATGTTAGAAAGTTAATCGCAAAATTGTTTTTTTCAAGAGCGCAAGAGATATGTTCAATACTGGGCAGAGAGATCAGTATTGAAGACATTTACCGAATTTATGGTGTTTTGTAATGGTTAATTGAGTTGATATCACAAATAGCATATAGAGCGGCCCCTCATGGAGATAGTCGACGAAATAAATACAATACAGGTGGATTCTGGTCAAAAGGTTATGGTATATTGAAAGAAATCTAGTTATGTTCTAGCTGTATATGGAAATTTCCTGAAAATACGAGAACAGGATGCTATCAAAGGCGTCTAGTGAAGGGCTTCAATTTTCCTATGTTGTAATCATTGTCCCTACCACTGAACTATTCTATCTTGAATACACCACCCTATCAGAGTCATCTAGATGCACAAAATGAAGCCGTTGAGATCTGTGTAAAATACTAAGTTGCTTTCGACAATCCAGAAGTTGAAAAACAGGAATCCCATGCCATCACATTTGACGGTTTGGGATTTCTGCTTTTGCAGAATATATTTTTTGTAGTAAGCTTGACATATGGTTGGCGTAAATCGTGAAATCTGATTCTTTTGCACCCTGCCCGCTCCGGAATGATCTGGAGTCGCCGGCGCACCGCCCCCCAGTGTCATGGGCACGTCCTCTTTGACAGGGGAGGGGAACATCCACCGGGAGTCCACCGTTTCTCGGTAGTGCCGCAGTATCCCCACCACGCAGGGCGGCAGGACCCAGTCTACGGATGGAGGCGCGGGTCTTCGGGACGCTCCCATGGAGCTGTCCCTTCACCCCGTAAATCTGCTTGTTTACGGTCAGGGTTCTGGTTTTGAAGTCCAGGTCGTCCCACTGGAGGGCCAGCAGTTCGCCCCTCCGCCAGGCCGGTACACAGATCCAGGAGAAACAGCTCGTAATAGCCCTCCGCCTGAGCCTGGATGAAGAAGCGCCGGAGTTCCTCCTGCACCGCTTTCTCCAGCGCGGACCGGCAGACGGCGTGGAGGCCGCGCGCCATGGAGTCGGAGAGCACCTTGCCGAACTGTTCCGTGCGGATGAGCCGCCCAGCCGTTTTCATCCAGGTATAGAACTGCTGGAGGTCCTTCTGGGGCAGCTGGTTCAGAGGGATCTTCCCCAGCTCAGGGAGGATGTGCTGATAGATCTTCGTTTTGTAGTTCACCTGGGTGGTGGGGCGGATCTGGGGCTTGACGTAGTTCTGATACCAGAAGTCCAGCCACTCCCCGAAGGGCGTCTCCGGCCGGACCTTTTCTGTCCTGGGGGCGGTCGCCGTCTCCCAGAGCTGCCTCAGTTTCTCCCGGCACTCCCGTTTGGTCTTAGCCAAGACATTCTTCGTTTTGGGCAGGCCTTTCTCGACGTAACCGACGACCACCCGGCCCTCCCAGCGGCCGTCCTTGCGCTGGTGGACGGAACTCTCGCCCTTTTTTCGCCGTTTAGCCATGGCGTGCACCTCCTTCCGGCCTGTTTTTCTGCCGCGGTTTCAGGCCTTTCCTCAGGAGATTTTCCAGGAAGCCGCCTATGATGTGGCTGGCCTCCTGCTGCATGTCCGACGTCACATGGGTGTAGGTGTCCAGGGTGAAACTGGCGTTGGTGTGGCCCAGGATGCCGGACAGGGTCTTGGCGTCCACGCTGCTGGTGAGGGCGTGGGTGGCAAAAGTGTGCCGCAAATCGTGGAATCGAATCGCAGGCAGTCCCGCCGCTTTTAAGATCCGCTTCATCCAGTAGTAGGCGGCGCTTGGGCGCACTGGCTTCTCCGGAGCCAGAGGTTTTGGGAAGCTCCACTGGCTGATGGCATGTTTCTTCCGTTCCCGTAGCCGCTGGACGTGCTGGGCGGCAGGTGGATGGTCCGCCGCCCCTGGCTGGTCTTTGTTTCGCCGATCTCCAACTCCCCAGCCTTGGGGACGTTCACCGACCGAAGGACCTTCAGTGTCCGGCCTTCTCGTCGAAGTCCTGCCAGATCTCGTTGCGGTCCACCGTCGCCAGGAAGGTGTCCACCTGCTCCTTTGTGAGGATCTGCTTGGGTTTATAGCTGGCCTTGGGCACCGCGGCCCCGGGCGATCACATGGGCTGCCTCCGCGTCCTTCAGGCACCGGTGGAGCCATGGCGTGGATGCGGAGTACCATGGTGTCTGACAGCTCGTGCCCGTATTCCGAGTACTCGAGGACACGGCCCTCGTGTTTCAGCTTTCGATACAATTTCAGAATGTCCATGCGGGCTACCCAAGACACGATCTTATCCCCCAGATAGGGCTTGATATGGCACCGGATGAACTGATCGTAGCTGCGTAAGGTGTTGGGCCGCAGAGTGGCCGCACCGTAGTCCTCCATCCACCGGTTCAGCCACTCTCCCAAGGTCATGCGGACTCAGTGAGATAGGCCACCGCTTTTGGTACGTCCTTCGGAACATCTTTTCCTTCCAGATACAGTTTTCCCAGACGGTAGGCGGCGCAGGCGTTGTCCTGAGCCGCCGTTTTTTCATACCAGGATACCGCTTCCTCCGTTCTCTTTTGGCTTTGCAGAAGCTTCCCCAATGCGTACTGGGCGAAGTTATATCCCGCGTCAGCCGCCCGCCGGAACCACAGCTCCGCCTGCTGGTCATCGGGGAGGATGCCTCGCCCGTCCCGCCAGCACCTACACCTGCTCTGCCTCGTCCCGAGACTGATTCCACTGTTCATAGTACTCTGCCACCATAGGGACCTTGGCCAGCTCATCCACGATGGCATTCACCTGGGCCTTTATTGGCTTTTTCAGGTAGCCATAGACCTTTTTGACCTTGTGGTCCTCCAGCATCCCAGCCAGCGTATCCATCCGCTCTGCGATGGCAGGGTTGTGATACAGGCCTGTCTCCATCCTCCAGATGAGCCGTCCCATGGCCTCCATTGCCGCGTCCCGCACTTGGCTGTAGAACAGATCTTTCTGCTGATGCAGAGACGGAAGCTCGTCACGAAAGATCTCATTGGACAGCTGGGAGCGCATCTTCTCGATACCTTTTTCCGTTAGAAAACCCTGCTGGGGATCCGCCGACCAGACCATCATGTGGATGTGAGGGTGGTGCTTCTTGTCGTGGAAGGCGGCATACCATCGGAAGTTGCTGGGCAAGATTTTCATTGCTTGGGCCAGTTCCGTCTGATGGGCTAGCAATAACCGGCGCCAGCTCTCGCTGTTCTCATAGCACAGCCGGTGGGCGTCCTCCCGTTTCAGGGAGTTGACGAAGGTCCACACCAGCCCGGTATGCCCGTTGATCTCCTCCATGGTTTTTCCAGATCGGCAGGACCGTCAGCGGAAAACAGTCCGTGGGAGCGGGGGCGCTCCGCCATATATTCCAAGTAGTCGCTGCCGTTTCAGGGTCTGATGTAGCCCGGCTTCTGGAGCAGTCCCAGCATCACTCAGCCCCCTCTCTGGAAAAGAAGCGCGTCTTCGAAGTTGATTTCTTTTACTTCTTTGGCGCATCGGACCAGGGTTTTTCTCAGCTGATCCAGATCCGGTGTCTATGCCGGCGGCTAGGACATTCTCCATGAGACTCTGCTCCACCGCTAGCAGGCGTCCCATCCGTTTGCCCAGGGTGCCCAGCTTGCCCTCCAGCACATCGGATAGGGCACGAAGCAGGTAAGCAGCGGCAGATTCCGCGTCCAGATAGCCAGAGTAGAACCGAACGGCTTTTTCAATAAATTCGTTTTTGGTCGTACAGTTGTCCCTCTGGTAGTGGGACTCCACATGAACCCATACATTATCGTCCATCCAAACAGTGTGTCTATGTCTATTTTCATCCATTGTCAAATTCCTCCAAACTCTGTCGTAGCGTCAGCGAGTATCCCTCAACAGCGGGGATATTCGCCTGTTTTTCTGGAAACAGCGTCAATCGCAGTTTGGGCGTTCCGAAAAAGCGTCAGCCCCGTCTCCGGAAACCGCCCGCATTGCGGGTGGAGGTGACCGCATAGGCGCACAAAGGCATCAGGGCTTTCTCCTGCCTATCTTTCGTTCCTCGAAAATCGTTCGAGTGACCGAAGATTTGTCGTCCAAGCAGTGGGAACAGCGGCCCCAAGCTGTCGGGAGGGGCAGGCCCCCCTTCCGTTGCCAGAAGTATTTGCGCGCAGTATCCTCACTCATCCCAACCGCGTTGCCAATGGCCTGGATGCTGGGCCAGCACTGGCGGGTTTGTGTTTTTCACACTGCCGCAGGAAACCTTACACCGCCAATTCCACAGGACACAGCCCTAGGAGAACGATACCTCAATGTTTTGCCTTTCCATCTATACAGGCGGCGGGCAGGACTATTCACAAGAAAGTAAAAGTAGACCAGGCTGAAATCAGCCTGGTCTTTCATTGTTTATGCGGCGCAAATTTTTAACCGTTCCGATATTGATGTTCTAGGTGATTCCGCAGTGCATAGCAAAGCTACCCTACGGTAAAATAAGGACATCTTTTTCACAGGAGGGTTTTGCTCATGAGTATCACTAGTCAGCAGATCGAAGCGTTCTCTCAAAACCTGTACGAGGAGGAGCGCAGCCCCGGCACCATAGAGAACTACCTTCGTCACGTCCGCACCTTTGCGGCGTGGCTGGGCAGAGGAGAGGTGACGAAAGAGGTGGCGGCTGGATGGAAAGCGTATCTGGTGACGGCAGGCTACGCCCCTGCTACCATCAACGCCATGCTGGGTAGTCTAAACCGTTTCTTTGCTTTTATGGACTGGCAGGATTGCCAGGTCAAGACTCTGCGGCTTCAGCGTCGCTTGTTTCGGGATGACAGCAGGGAACTGACCCGCGCGGAGTACGACCGCCTGCTGACTACTGCCCACGCTCAAGGCAGGGAGCGGCTGGCCCTGCTCATGGAGGCCATCTGCGCCACCGGCATCCGTGTGAGCGAGGTACGCTATCTCACTGTGGAGGCCGTGCAGAAAGGGCGGGCGGAGATCGCCCTCAAGGGGAAGGTGCGCACTATTCTCATCCCCGGTAAGCTACGGAAAAAGCTGCTCAAATTCGCCCGAAAAAACAAAACCGCCTCCGGCGAGCTCTTCCTCACCAGAAACGGAAAGCCCATGTCCCGAAAGCAGATTTGGGCAGAGATGAAGGCCTTGTGTAAAGCGGCTGGGGTAGCCCCGTCCAAAGTGTTCCCCCACAATCTGCGGCACCTGTTCGCCCGGACATTTTATAAAGTTTGCAGGGACGTTGCCAAGCTCGCTGACGTGCTGGGTCATTCCAGCATGGAGACGACCCGCATCTACCTGATCTCCACCGGAACGGAGCATGTAAAGCAGTTAGAGCGGCTGGGTTTGGTAGGATAGGACAAACTTCATAGTTTGTCCTAGATTAGCAGAAACCCAACCGGCAGAGTACATATTCACAGGGACATTTTAGCATGGAAATCACGGGAGCGCAAGAGATTCGCTGGTTTGGGGCATGGAAAATCAAGCCAATCAAGCCTCTTTTTTGATTGGCCTTATTTTGTGCGCCTGATTTACCGCCCCATGTGCCGCATGGGGTGTTTTTCATGCCATACGGCGGAACCTTTGCTAACTGGCACCGCCCTTTTGATAGACAAACTATGAAGTTTGTCACTGGCAGGGAAACAGACGGAGGTGGTCGACATACTTCATACGGCAGATTTCAGCACAGCCGGAGCCCCGTCCGGCCAGAGTGATTTTTCGTGCGAGGGAGGTGAGTGGTTGATGGGCCATGCCCTTGCCCTGCCCCTGCTGGATTTTCTGGCATATAAGGCGGGCTGCGCATACCTCTCCGACCTGCCCCGTGCCACCGGCTGGCAGAGGGCGCGACTGATGCGTGCGCTGGAGAATATTCCAGCAGACGCAGCCAGCCTCCACGACTGGAACGACGCGCTGGATTATCTGACACAGGCCTCTCCTGCGTCAACCACGCAGGAGGCCAGAGCGCGGCTGATGGCCGCATTGAGCAACCCCGTCAATACGGGGTCATACTAAAGGAGAACAGAAGCGATGAAATAACGATTTAGACGGCCCTGGGCGTTGCTGCTCACCATCGTGATGGTGCTTGGACTGTTGCCCACGGCAGCTATCGCCGCACCTGCAACAGGCAGAGTAGCCCTGTCCGGGGTGGGGAACCTCCAGAACTACCCGGTTCACCAAAAGGCAGACGACGGCCAGAACGGCTAGGACTATGTTTATTACGGCGGTTTGAAATGGCGGGTGCTGGACACCGAGGCCGCCGCAACCGACACGAAAGAGAGCGTTCTGCTGTTAAGCGAGAATGCCCTCAATACCGGCCAGCTATGGGACGGCTACCGTATATATTCCGTGGCTATTGTGTACTCATCTTCTGTGCCAGCACTTTCAAAGAGTGATAGAAGGCAAATGAGATGGAGTGGAGACAGCAAAAAAACAAGCGGAAATAATACAAAAAACTTTTCAGTACTTATTTGGGAAGATAGACGACCTATCCATTCCCCTCAAAAGAGAAATTCCGGAAGTCCTTGGGACAGTAGCTTGTGGTGGAAATCCTACGGTTGAAAAACGCTCGCAAAATCGGGTTTGACCACAGCGTCGCCCACAGACACGAAAAACTTGCTTCTTCTTTCTCCGCATGGTATTATGCAAAAAACTGAATATCTGGGTGTAGTTCAGTTGATAGAACGCGCGGTTTGGGAGCGCGAGGCTCGTGGGTTTAGTCGCACCACTCGGCTCGCTGAAAAAGCCGTCGACTTTTGTCGGCGGTCTTTTGCTATACTATATCCTTGAGGGAGTGTAAGGTAACAAAGCTTTCAAAGCACCATAATTACACTTGAAAGTAAAAACGAGTGACAGGATTTGGTTGTTGTGATATAATTATATTATAATATCTTAAAAATCTATGATTTTCCAGTTGTTTTAAGTGCTTATAAAAACGTTGGATCCGCACTAAGAAAATTTTCGGACATACCCCGTTTTCAATGTATTATAAGCATAGATGGAGCGGATACAATTGATGAGAAACAATCCCAAACATCAAAATTAGTGATGAGGAAACGTCAGGTGAAAGATGATTTGGAAGAAAGCATTTTGAACGGAATCAAATCCACTCTACTTTCGCGTACAGGCTTTCGTAGTAATCCCATTGTCATTCAGGCTGTAGGCGGCGGATGGACTGTGTGAATTTGTTGCTGCGTTCTGGTTTTAAAACTGGTTTCGTGCCTATATATGTCTCTTTATCGGTGGATTACACTATCAATAGCAGTTGGAAGAGTTATAAGTATGGTGCGGGTTAAAGCGCTAAAGGGTTTTAGGTCATAAAGCTGACAAAAGCGGGCTAGGGTGATAAGATTCAAGTAAACCTGAAAACAGAGGAATAACGTGATGGACAAACCAAAGCAGATGATTGTCATGCGGCGCGACTTGAAAATGCGAAAGGGGAAAATCGCTGCACAGGCTGGCCATGCGTGCGTGACCGCTGTGCTCGCAGCGCTGGAAAAGGAGCGTCGGATGGGACAGGTGCGCGCGGAAGTCGGCGGTATCCTGCTGACGCCGGGTGGCGGGGCGGCAACTCCGCTGAGCGAGTGGTTTGCAAGAGGCGTGGCCAAGGTATGCGTATATGTCGATTCCGAGGAAGACCTGCTTGCAATCGACCGAAAGGCAAAAGCGGCCGGCCTGCTGTCCGCGCTGATTTGCGATAACGGATTGACGGAATTTCATGGGCAGCCGACCTATACCTGTCTGGCACTCGAACCCGCGCTGCCCGAACAGGTCGATCCGATCACAGGGGATCTGCCGCTGTTTTAACGGGCAAAAGGGAAAAGCAATCGTTTCGTGCAGGGTACACAAAACCGCAGGTTTTGCGTACCCTGCCTTTTTATGCATACAAAGAAAACGGAAAAATAAAACGGCGGCGGAAATATGCGCGGATTCTTACTTTCATTTTACATGGATTTCGTTGCGGTTGGCAGGGCGGTCCGGTACAATTACTTAGGCGAGAAAATGAGATCAAAAAGCAGATTGGAAAGGAGCCTTTTTGTGCTGGAACTCAAGCATATCAAAAAGTCCTATGATGGGATGCCCGTGCTCAGGGATATCTCGATTCAGGTAGGGGACGGGGAGATCGTTTCGATCCTGGGACCGTCCGGCTGCGGCAAGACGACGCTGCTCAACCTGATCTTGGGCATCACGGACGCAGACGAGGGGCAGATCCTCTACAATGGCGAGGATCTGACGCATACGGTGATGGAAAAACGGGGCTTTAACATCGTTTTTCAGGATTACGCGCTGTTCCCGAATCTGAATGTTTATAAGAATATCATTTACGGTCTGAAAAACAGGCCGGGGATCTCTGCACGGGAAGAGGTGGAGGAGCTGATCGACCTGCTCGGCCTGCGCGAGCACCTGGATAAGCGCATCGATCAGTTGTCGGGCGGCCAGAAGCAGCGTGTGGCGCTGGCGCGCACTATGGTGATGAAGCCGCGCATCCTGTTGCTTGACGAACCGCTCTCTGCGCTGGACGGAGTCATCAAGGAGTCGATCAAGGATCGTATCCGCACGATTGCGAAAGAGTACCACCTGACAACCATCATCGTCACACACGATCCGGAGGAAGCGCTCACGCTTTCCGACCGCGTGCTGATTATCGATCAGGGAAGTATTTCGCAGTATGCGCAGCCAGCGGAGATCATCTGCCGGCCGCAGAACGATTTTGTGCGGAAATTCATTTTGAACCAGCTTGAGATCAAGCGGAACAATATCTATGCGCTGTTTGGAGGCGGGGCGGCGCGCGGCAAGGCGGTGTGATTCGGTATGATGCGCAAGAACAGGGAACTGCGGATCGTATTCCTTGGAATCGTCGTGTTGTTCGCGGTGTTCCTTGTCATACCGGCGCTGCAGCTTCTGCTTAAATCCGTTTGGGGGGCAAACGGGCTGACCGTGGAATTCTACGCCTCGGTATTTGCGCAAAAGGGCTTTGGAGCAGCCCTGCGCAACAGCTTTGTTGTTTCCGCGGCCGCGGCCGCAGCGGCGGTAATGCTGGCGTTTGTGATCGCGTATGCGATTCACTATACGCGCTTGCCGCGCCCGTGCAAACGGCTGCTACAGGCGGCCGCGACGCTGCCCATGTTCCTCCCGACCATCACCTACGGATTTGCCATCATCTACTCGTTTGGCAAGCAGGGACTGATCACGCAGTTGCTCGGCTTCCAAATGTTTAATATCTACGGCTTCGGCGGTCTGATGACCGGTTATGTCATCTATACTGTACCCGTCGCGTTCCTGCTGATCCACAATACGATGGGATACATTGACAAAAAGACGCTGACGGTTTCCAGGGTGATGGGGGATGGCGCGCTGTCCACCTTCTGGATCGGCGTTCTCCGGCCGCTGCTGGGGACGCTTGCAGGGGCGTTCATCCAGGCGTTTTTCCTCAGCTTCACGGATTTCGGCATACCGGCGTCGGTCGGCGGCCGGTATGAGGTCGTGGCTACCGTGCTGTATAACCAGATGCTCGGCGGCATACCGGATTTTAACCGCGGCGCGGTCGTCGCCATGATTATGCTGCTTCCCTCGGTTGGCAGCATCTGTTTGCTGCAGCTGTTGGAGCGGTTTAATATCCGTTACAGCCGCATTTCGGATGCGGAACTGCGCAGGAACACGGTGCGCGACGTGGGCTGGGGGCTGTCGGGCGTCATGATCGCGGCGGCGGTGCTGGCGGTGTTCGCGGTGATTTTTGTTGTGCCGCTGGTGGAGGACTGGCCGTACCGCACGGCGTTCTCGCTCGAGCATGTGCGCGAGGTGCTGTCCGACAGCAACCTGCTCCGTATTTACACGCGTTCCATCTGGATGGCGCTGCTGACCGCGCTGTTCGGGACGCTGCTGGCTTACGGCGCCGCGCTGATTACGGCGCGCAGCTCGCTGTCGGGAGGGTATAAGAAAGCGGTCGAAAGCATCGCGCTTGTGACGAACACCATTCCAGGCATGGTGCTGGGCATCGCGTTCCTGTTTTCATTCTCCGGCTCGGCGTTGCAGAACACGCTGGAGCTGATGGTCCTGTGCAACATCGTCCACTATTTTTCCACGCCCTATCTGATGATGAAGAACTCGCTTTCCAAAATGAATGCGGGCTGGGAGACGACCGCGATGCTCATGGGGGACAGCTGGATCAAAACCATTCTGCGCGTGGTCACGCCTAACGCGCTGTCCAGTCTGATCGAGGTGTTCAGCTATTACTTTATCAACGGCATGGTCACGATCAGCGCGCTGGTCTTCATCGCGGGCGCACGCACCATGGTGCTGACGACCGAGATTAAGCAGCTGCAATATGTCAATAAGTTCAACGAAGTGTTCGTCCTGTCGCTGCTGATCCTGTTTACCAACCTGATTGCAAAAGCGTTGTTTTCCTGGCTTGCCAACCGCAGCTCACAGAAGAAAAAGGCGTGACGCGGCCGGCGTTTCTCCTGCAAACAAACTTTGTATCTATCGCTTACGATAACAGACCGGAAAGGAATTTGATTATGATAAAACTGAGAAAACTGATGTCGCTGGGGCTTGCCTGCTCGCTGTCCCTGTCCGTTCTGGCGGGCTGCGGCGCGAAAGCCGCGGATGAGCAGGTCATTATCTACTCCAACGCAGACGACGAGGCAATCACCGCCATGTCCAACGCGCTGGACGCCAACGGCTATGAGGGCAGGTACATTTTTGAGACGTTCGGCACATCCGAGCTGGGTGGCAAGCTGCTTGCCGAGGGAACGAATCTGGAGGCTGATCTGGTGACCATGAGCACCTTTTACCTGCAGAGCGCGCAGGAGCAGAACGGCATGTTCCTGCCGCTGGAATTTGACGTGAACACGCTGGAAGCCGTGCCGGACTACACCGCGCCGATCACCTCGCAGGAGGGGGCGATCATCCTCAATACCGAGGTGCTGGCCGAGGCGGGGCTGGACAAGCCGGCCAGCCTGCAGGACCTTGCCGACCCGAAATACGCGGGACAGGTTGCGGTGACGGATATCCAGTCCTCCTCGACCGCTTGGCTGATGATACAGGCGCTTGTCTCCGCGTATGGCGAGGACGGCGCCCAGGAGGTGCTGCACGGCATCTATGAAAATGCGGGCGACCATATCGAATCCTCCGGCTCCGCGCCGCTCAAGCTGTGCCGCGCGGGCGAGGTGGCTATCGGCTTCGGCCTGCGCCATCAGGCGGTCGCGGACAAGGCGGACGGACTGCCGATTGATTTCGTCGACCCGACGGAGGGCAACTTCTCTCTGACTGAGTCGGTCGCCGTGCTGGACAAGGGTGACGCGACCAATCCGGAGGCCATGAAGATGGCGCAGTGCATCATTGAGAACGGCCGCGCTGCGCTGCAGCAGACCTATCCCAACCCGCTTTACGAGGGGGAGGGCGCGGATTCCGCTAACAAATCCGCTTATCCGAAAACCTTTGACCAGCCGCTGACCTTCGAGCTGTTCTCAGCGCATCAGGCGCTTTCCGAAGCGGCCAAGCCGTAAGACAGGAGTGATTGACTATGACGCAAGCCTATAAGCTTCTTACCCCGGGGCCGCTGACGACCACGGACTCGGTCAAGCGGGAAATGCTGGTGGACCGCTGCACCTGGGATGACGACTATAAGGCCGTGACCCAGAAAATACGCCGCCGGCTGTTGGAACTGGCGCAGGTATCCGAGCAGGAGTATACGGCGGTGCTGATGCAGGGCAGTGGCACGTTCGGCGTGGAAAGCGTGCTGTCCAGCGTAGTCGGCGCGCAGGATAAGCTGCTGATCTGCTCGAACGGCGCTTACGGGGAGCGCCAGGTTCAGATCTGCGAATGGAACCGCATCCCATATGCGCACTATGCGGAGGCTTACGACAAGGTGCCGGACGCGCGCAAGATTGCGGACATACTGGCGCGGGACCCGTCCATTACGCATGTGGCTATAGTACACAGTGAAACCACGACCGGCATCCTGAACGATATCCAGGCCGTCGGCGCCGTGGTCAAGGCGGCGGGCCGTACATTCATCGTGGACGCGATGAGCTCGTTCGGCGGCGTGGAAATTCCGGTCGCAGACTGGGGCGTTGACTTTCTGATTTCAAGCGCGAACAAGTGTATCCAGGGCGTGCCGGGGTTCTCTTTCATCCTCTGCCGGCGTGCCGCCCTGCTGGCCAGCGAGGGCAAGGCGCGTTCGCTGTCGCTCAACCTGCTCGACCAGTGGCGCGGCATGGAACGGGACGGCAAATGGCGCTACACCTCGCCGACACATGTTGTGCTGGCGTTTTCCAAAGCGCTGGAGGAGCTGGCGGAGGAGGGAGGCATTCCGGCGCGCCACCGCCGCTACGCGGCCAACAACCGCCTGCTGATCGAGCGCATGCGGCAGCTCGGCTTTGCCACCTACATCGGGCCGGAACACCAGTCGCCGATCATCACGACGTTTTGCTATCCGGTGGGTGTTTCGTTCCGTTTTCCGGAATTCTACCAGTACATCAAGGCGCGCGGTTATGCGATCTATCCCGGCAAGCTGACCGAGCGGGATACGTTCCGTATTGGCACCATCGGCGAGGTTTACGAGGAGGATATCGAAAAGCTGGCCGCGATTATTTATGATTTTCTGCGTGAGAGGAAAGGGGAGACTGCATGATACAGGCGGTGATTTTTGACTGGGCGGGTACGACCGTGGACTACGGCTGCTTCGCGCCGGTACAGGCCTTTATCGAAGCGTTCCGTCAGTTCGGCGTCGAGCCGACCATGGAGGAGACGCGTACTCCCATGGGGCTGCTGAAAAAGGACCATATCCGGACAATGCTGGGGATGGAACGTATCGCGCGGGCCTGGCGGCAGGTGTACGGCCGGAAGGCAGGAGAGGCGGATGTGGAAGCGATTTACGCACAGTTCGAGCCTGGGCTGCTTTCCATTCTGGAGCAGTTCACCGCACCCAAGCCGCACGTCTGCGAAGCGGCGGCCGCGCTGCGGGATATGGGCGTCAGGATCGGCTCGACGACCGGCTACACAGATGCGATGATGGAGATTGTCGCGCCGTGTGCGGCGCGGCAGGGCTACGCGCCTGATCTCTGGCTCAGTCCGGACAGCGTCGGCGGCCTGGGGCGTCCCTATCCGTACATGATCTTTGAGAATATGCGGCGGCTGGGCGTCTCCTCAGTGAAAAATGTACTCAAGATCGGCGATACGGTGTCCGATATGCAGGAGGGCGTCAACGCGGGCGTCTGGACGGCCGGCGTAATCGAAGGCAGTTCGGCGCTCGGCCTGAGCGAGGAGGAGTTTAGCGCGCTTCCACCGGAGGAACGGGAGACGCGCTGTCGTGAAGCCGCGCGCCGCTTCCGTGAGGCGGGCGCGCATTTCGTGTTGCGCACCCTGGCCGATGCGCCGCGTCTGGCAGCATTTTTGGGCGGGTGACAGGCCCGCAAAAGAAGCTCGGGATATACAAAAAGGGACGTCTGCAAGACGTCCCTTTTTGATTGGGGGGATCAGCTTTGGACGGTTTCCGCGGTTTTATCTTCCCGACGGAAACGCACCATGCCCGTGCGGTCGAGGGCGACCATAAGTACGGGGATGAAAACAAGCTGGAGGATGATGCCGGGGATGGCGGTCAGGAACGCGCCGGACAGGAACAGCTGCCAGGTAAACGGCTCGCCGCTCACGCCGGTGAGCAGCACACGGACAACACCCCATACGATACGCCCGCCGATCATCGCCGCAATCAGAGAGCGGTACAGCGATATGACGCACTGCCAGCGGGAGTGGTTGTACAGGTAGCCGGCGATGATGCCGTAGGCGGCCAGTTCAAAGGCCATGGCGATGCCGGTCGGGAAGATTGGCGGCATACCGAACATGGCATACCGCAGCAGCGGAAGGACAAAGCCTACCAGGCCGCCGTACTGCCAGCCGCAGAGCAGGCCGCAGAGCAGGACCGGCAGATGCATGGGCAGCAGCATGCCGCCGATTTGCGGGATCTGTCCGGTGAAAAACGGAAGGACGATGCCGAGGGCCATGCACAGTGCGGCGAGGATCAGGTCGTAAATGCGCTGTTTGGATGTTTTTTGTTTCATAGCGGGGATACTCCTTATCAAAAGTCTGGATATGCGCCTCTTCTGAGGGCGGGGCCTTCATGGCTTTTTTACGGAGCGCGGGGGATAAAACCGCCTTCGTGGCGGGGTGCGTCAAAGGAAGAACGCGCTCGTGTCGAGCATCATGTCGCTGCCGGAGGCAACGCGGTACCGCTGGAAATACCGTTCCTCAAAGGGGATCCAGCGTTCCTGAAACGCGGCGTAGTGCGCGCCCTCCCTCGCCTGCAGACGGCGGGCCTGGGCTTCGCCCGAGCAGGTCAGGAACAGCCGCAGGTCATAAAAGCCGGATAGCGACGGATGCAGGGAATAGCTCCCCTCCACAATGGTAAGAGGGGCGGGCGCAAGCGTTTCCGGCGCGAGCATTTGTCCGGTCTGGCAGGAATACGGCCGGTAGATGGCGCTGCCGCCGGCGCGGAGCGGAACCAGGACCTCCTCGCGGAACCGCGAGAGATCCATATTCCCAGCCGGTTGCTCCGCCCAATCCGGCGGGCGCTGGTCAAACGGGAGGTAAAAATCATCCATATGTACCACGCGGCAGGGGAACAGCTCCTGCAGGAGCCGTGCGAAGCCGGTTTTGCCGCTGCCGCAGCGGCCGTCGACCGCAACGATAGCGGGTCTGCCGCTCTGCGTCAGCCGCTGTACCGACAAAAGGGCGGGGAAGTAGCCCGCGTAGGAGGTGCGAAGCAAGCGGTAATGCGGCCGGTAGGCGGCGCGGAACGCCTCGCTGTGGCGGGGCGGCGGGCAGCCCTGAGCGCGGTAGGCTGCCACCCAGCCCGCCATGCCGGGGATCGGCAGGGGGGAGAGGGCGTCCAGCCGCCGCGCCAGCCCGTCTGCGGAGCCGTGGTGCGCGGCGGCCGTGCGGAGGACCAGATCGGCCAACAGGGGGACCGTCGATGCCGTACCCAACCGGTAATCCAGATGGAAGCGTGACAGGCCGTTCCCGAGCGGATCGGGCGCGGGGGCGCAGACATCCGGGGCAAGCGTCTCCCACTCGCGGAAAAGCGCCTGCTGGACCGCGGTCCGGTCCGAGACCAGATGCTCCGGCCCGAATTCGCTTTGATACGCCAGCTTGCCGAAATCCTGCGGCTGCATCGCGGGATAGCGCTCTCTATGGAACTGCAGGATGCTTGCAAACGACAGGCTCATGGGGACAGCTCCCGCACCGCCAGCTCCGCCGCGCGCTGGAGGTATTCGTCAAGCCGGCGGTCCTCCGTCCCCGCGACAAAAATGCCGCAGGTCGAAGAGGGGATCAGGATTTTAGGGGCTTCTGCCCCGGATACTGCGGAAGCCATGGCGGGCGAAACCTCGCCCATGATGCCGTTTGCCAGGATAATGCCGATCGGGCCGAGGATCAAATCCGCGCGGGCGGCATTGTAGATAACGGCGTTTTCACCGGTCGCCCCTTGCGCCGCCCCAGCCTTGAGCATCGCGTTTGTGGCGAGAACATTGGTGCCGACACAGCGCAGCACGCAGTCCTGCGGCAAAACGGGCGCCAGAAGGCGGATAAGCTGCGCCCCCATGCCTCCGCCCTGTCCGTCCAGAACCAGCACGCGGCGGGACTGTTGTTTTTTCATTGGTCTGCCTCCTCTGATGGGGATTCAATGGCGGCTATGGGACCGGCCTGCCTTCTGGCACCGGTCCACAGCCGCCGGATCGCATACGACCGAACCTGCTTCCGGATACAGTATACATTACACTTTATTATATCAGCCGACCAGGGTGGTGCGTCAAGCCCCAATCAGAAAAATATGAGAATCCGCCTCAGGTCGATGCGGTGGAAAGGCCGCGCTTCAGCTCGCGCACAAACACCTCGGCCGCGCGGGTGAACACCTGGTATTTTTTCCAAGCCAGATACATCCAGGATTCAAGCCGCGGCTCGAGCGGGCGGAAACACAGGCTGCGGCTGCCCGACAGGTCCACCAGCTTGTCCAGCGTGAACAGGCAGCCCATGCCCTCCTCCACAGCCAGGACAAGTGTGTTGACCAGATTGCCGGTGGCCACCACCCGCAGCTTTTCATAGCCGTAGCCCAGCCAGCCGGAAAGCCCGTCCTCCCCCTCTAACTGGCGGGAGGCGATGAGCGGGACGCCGGGCAGGTCCTCCGGACGGATGCGCGTCAGCCGCGCCAGTGGATGATCCCTGCGCATCAGAAGTCCCCAGGTATCCGGACTGGGCAGGCGCAGGTAGTCGTATTTGCCCATGTCGAACGGTTCGATGAGCGTACCAAAGTCGATTAACCCCTGGTCCAGCCGGTCGGTCACATCATAACCGTCCCCGCTGGAAAAATGGAAGCGGATGGCCGGATACCGGCGCTGGACCTGCTGGGCAGTCTGTACGATCAGCCGCATGCCCTCGGTTTCCCCGCCGCCAATGTACAGGTCGCCGCTGATGCCCTCGTCCGGCGCGCTGACCTCAGCCTTGGTCTTTTCCACCAGCGAGACGATTTCCTCGGCGCGCTTGCGCAGCAGCATCCCCTCCTTGGTCAGCGTGATACGACGCTTACCGCGTAGGAAAAGCTGCTTGCCCAACTCGCGCTCCAATTCCATGAGCTGCTTGGACAGGGGGGGCTGGGTCATGTGCAGCGACATCGCAGCGCCGGAAATGGTCTGTTCCCGCGCGACTGCGAGAAAATATTCCAAAACCCGAATGTCCATGCGATCCCTCCTTCTGTGGGTAGTATAGCATGTCTTATTATATCTTTCAAGAATAATAATGTATTCTTTATATATATTTGCTATTTGTTGTTCGGCGGTTTATACTCAAATCAGGGAAAGGGAGCGAGATTATGAAGGAGCAGGAGCTTCGGCGGCGCGTGATGCAGAACCTGTTGGACGCGGGCTGCGGGGAGGCGCTCGCCCGGGAATTCTGGCGGCTGTTCGAGTGCGGAAGGCACGGCGAAGGGGCGGCGCTGTTGGCCAGACACCGGTGCCTTCTGCTCGAGCGCTGCCATGCGGAACAGCGGAGAATCGACTGTTTGGATTACCTGATTTACCAGCTTGAGTACAGCGAGACATTCCGCGCAGAAAGGAAGTAACTAATGCACGAGACAAAAATCGAAGAACAGGCAAAACGGGCTGGCCTGCCCGTCTACCAGTACATGCGCGTCGCGTCTCAACGCGCCATGAAGCTGAGCGCAGAACTCAACTTCTCTTACCACGAGCCGGAGGAGGTCGCGCGGCTGTTTTCCGAACTCACCGGCAAACCGGTGGGTGAGGGGTTCTGCCTGTTCCCGCCCTTTTACACCGACTACGGCCAGAACATCACGGTCGGCAAGAACGTGTTCATCAACACGAGCTGCCATTTCCAGGACCAGGGCGGCATCACCATCGGGGACGGGGCGCTCATCGGTCACAACGTGGTGCTGGCCACGCTCAACCACAACGAGAACCCTGCCCGCCGCGATGAGCTCATCCCCCAGCCCATCGTCATCGGCAAGCGGGTGTGGATCGGCGCGAATGCGACCATTACCCCGGGCGTGACCATTGGGGACGGGGCCATTGTGGCCGCCGGTGCGGTGGTCACGCGCGACGTACCCGCCGGGATGGTGGTGGGCGGCGTACCCGCCCGTATTCTGCGGCCCCTCCGAAAGGAGGAAACGCTGTGAAAAAACGCCGGCTGTCCCAGCTGCTGGCCTACAGCCTGACCCTGAGCGCCTGCGCGGGGATGTTCCAGAGGATTGGATGGGAGGTCTGGATACTCCCATACCCCTGCTACGGCCGAGAGCAGCCGGTTTGATTTTGACACCCGCCGCGTCACCCTGAACAGCGGCTACGAAATGCCCATCTACGGCTTGGTATGTACAGCCTGCATGGCAAGCCCTCCGCTCAGGCTATCCTGCGCTGGAGCCTGCAAAAGGGCGTGGTGGTCATTCAGGACTCGAGCAACCCCGACCACATCAGGGAGAACACCGAGCTGTTCGACTTTGCGCTGACCGACGAGGAGCTGGTGCAGATCAAAGTATTGGACCGCAACGAAAAACACGACTGGTACTAACATTTCCGGCCATAACGAAAGGATAGATACCCTCATGGAAGAACTGCATCTGACACAGGAATGGGATAAGACCTTCCCGCAGAGCGCGTCTGTCGCGCACAGCAAGGCCACCTTCTGCAACCGCTACGGCATCACGCTCGCGGCCGACGTGTACGTCCCCAAGGATGGGCAGGGCAAGAGGGCGGCGATCGCAGTGTGCGGGCCGTTCGGCGCGGTCAAGGAGCAGGCCGCGGGCCTGTATGCCCAGACCATGGCCGAGCGCGGCTTTGTGGCGCTGGCCTTTGACCCCTCGTTCACCGGCGAGAGCGGCGGCGCGCCCCGCTACATGGCCTCGCCAGACATCAATACCGAGGACTTCCAGGCCGCGGTCGATTACCTCTCCCTGCGGGAGGAGGTGGACGCGGACAGGATTGGCCTTATCGGCATCTGCGGCTGGGGCGGGCTGGCGCTCAACGCGGCCGCGCTGGACACCCGCGTGCGGGCTACCGTGGCCGCGACCATGTACGATATGGCCCGCGTGAACGCCAATGGATATTTTGATGCCGAGGATTCGGCCGACGCGCGCTACGCCAAAAAGCAGGCCCTCAACGCCCAGCGGCTCGAGGACTGCAAAAACGGCGCTTATGCGCTCGGCGGCGGCGTGGTTGATCCGTTGCCCGCAGACGCGCCCTTCTTTGTCAAGGACTACTACGACTACTACAAAACGCCGCGCGGCTACCATCCCCGCTCGCTCAACTCCAACGGGGGCTGGAACGTGACCGGCTGCATGTCATTCTTAAACCAGCCGATTTTGCAGTACAGTAGCGAAATTCGCAGCGCGGTGCTGCTGGTACACGGCGAAAAGGCGCACTCCTGCTACTTCAGTCGGGACGCATACGCCGCCATGGTCGAGGGCAGTCCCTACGCGGACAACAAGGAGCTGCTGCTCCTGCCCGATACCGTCCACACCGACCTGTACGACGGCGGCGGCAAAAACGCCATCCCGTTCGACAAGCTGACGGAATTTTTCCAGGCGTATCTGGGATAAATACCGACGCCGCAGAGAGCTGGACGGGACAGGCAGAAAAAGGGCGTGCCGCCAGGCGGCACGCCCTTTCCGGCTTCGCGGGGGTGCGCTCTATTGCGTTTGACCACGTGCCGCGGTATGATAAGGGCAGGAGGGAAAGCGATGGATATGGGGCTGTTTTTGGAGCTGTTCCATGCCGCGCGCTATGCGTACATCCGCATCAGACAAAGGAACGGAAGGGCGCTCTGCTCCAAAGGGAACACTCGCTGGCGGGAGCGCGTTGCATCCGGCAGGGCGATCTGGTCGGGACAAGGGGCGTGACCATACACATCGATACGCCGGTTCATGCGCCCCTGACGGCATGGTCGGGAGAATATGAGAAAGAAAAGGATTTCTGCGCCAATTATGATGTGCTGCATAACGGAGTGGTTCTGGCGCGGGCGGTTCGCGCCTTTTTACAGTTTGTCAGACCGGCATAAAACAGAAATACGGAAAATGAATCACGAGCCATGAAACACAGGTATTTTACATTTCGGAAAACGCGGCTTATCCTATTGAGGTGCGGAGCGGCGCAGCCGTC
The DNA here is from genome assembly GCF_025567315.1 of Agathobaculum ammoniilyticum. Taxonomy (NCBI): domain Bacteria; kingdom Bacillati; phylum Bacillota; class Clostridia; order Eubacteriales; family Butyricicoccaceae; genus Agathobaculum; species Agathobaculum ammoniilyticum. The sequence continues at coordinate 30,170 of NZ_JAOQJE010000015.1, read as the reverse complement.
TCCGGAGAAACAGAAAAACCCATCCGCACAGGCGCTGTATGGGCAGGAAGCCTTGCAGGGAAACATACAAAATGGATTTTTTGAAGCGGTCAAAAAACGGTATTCATGCAAATAATTTGACGGACGGGCGGTGGAAAAGGACCGGCTGGAAGCGGTTTTAGCGGCCGGCCGGCTGGCTCCTACGGCCAAAAACCTGTAGGAGCAGCATGTCTATGTTGTGCAGTCCGAGAGCGGGCTCGCCAAGCTCGGTCAGGCGCCAGAAGGGGTATTTGATGATGGCCGGCGTATTGCCGCCCACGCCTAATTCCAGATACACCACCCGCAGCCTCTCGTGCTGCTGGAGAAAGCGCTCATATCGCTCGGCGGCGGCATACCAGCCGCTGTCCTGCACAAAGGTCTGATCGCAGCGGAGGTTCATGGACATGGGCCGTCCGCACACCGGACAGCGGGGGAGCAGCTCCGCCGGCACACGCATATCCTTTTGTTCGGCGGCCATGCGGCGGACGGTTTCTTCATTGTCCCAGGTCTTTTGGCAGCAGGGCTTTGAACACGTAGTCCCCCTGGGTATAGAACAGCCTCTCTTTATCAAATCCGGCAAGCTGGAACTGATGGTCCACGTTGGTGGTCAGCACAAAGTAGTCCCTGCCGCTCACCAGCCGCAGCAGCGTGTCATAGACCGGTTTCGGAGCCCTTTCGTAGCGGTTGATCATGATGTGGCGGCTCCACCAGGCCCAATATTCCTCCGGCGTTCCGAAAGGATAGAAGCCGCTGGTATACATATCGCGGATGCCATACTTCCGGATGAAATCCCCGAAGTGTTTTTCGAAGCGCTGGCCGGAATAGGTCAGGCCCGCCGTATCTGCGCAAACGGTTCAGAGCAGACTGCGGTAGAGGTCTGCGTCAATATCCTTGAAAACATTGAAAATTATCGTTCTGATGGAAGTAGGTGTTTGCAGGAATGCTTTGACCGTGCGGACTGCGATAGCCGCCGCCTCCGGATGGGGGAAGCGGAATTCTCCCGTGGAGATGCAGTAGAACGCCACGCTTTCCAGGGACTGCGCCGCCGCCAGTTCCAGACAGGCGCGGTAGCAGGCGGCCAGCCGCTCCCGATCGCGTCGGGTCACACGGCCCTGTATGATGGGGCCGACGGTGTGCAGCACATAGCGGGCGGGCAGGTTGTAGCCTTTTGTCAGCTTGGCTCGCCCTGCGGGTTCCGGACGGCCCTGCTGCTCCATCAGATGGTGGCACTCATCTCGGAGCTGAAGGCCCGCCGCCGAGTGGATGGTGTTATCGATGCACCCGTGGCAGGGGACAAAGCAGCCAAGCAGACCGCTATTGTTCGCGTCTACAATGGCGTCTGCGTTCAGGCGGGTGATATCCCCCTGCCATCTTATCCGAAATGTCGGTTATCGCACCGTGTACGACCTGCTTCTGCGAAAGGCTTACCCGTCGCGCCGCTCCACCGCCCCAGCCGGACAGATGCGGTAGCAGTTGCCGCAATGGAGACAGTGCGCGGTGTCGATGCTGCGGGGAAACGAAGCGCTGATACAGCCCGCCGGACAGACGATGCGGCACCCCTGACAGCCGATACACTTGTCCGGATCGATGCAGTATCCGCTTTTCCGTGCGGCCCCGCCGCCAAAGGAAAAGCACTGGCGATAGGGAGGAAGCTGTCCCAGGTCAAAATACTCCCCCTCGCCTTTGTAAATCCGAAAGACTTCCAGCGCGTCACAGCTTTTTCCGTAGGATAGATTTTGGCCATATAAGGGTTTTTCTCAAAAATCTCCGCCAGACGTTCCTTTCCAATGCTGCGCACCGCACCCCGCAGGGAAATCGCCAAGGTGGAAAGCGTATCGCGGCCTTTTATGCCGGTGAACGCTACGAAAGGCTTTGCCGTCAGGCGGGTGTAAAAGGCTTTGCCCCTGACGGTCAGGAAATAAAGACCCGCGGCATCCGCCAGCATCAGGTCGATCACACAGGTCTGGGGCAGGCCGTGCGTATCCAGGGTGGCGAACACAGTGGAATGGATGTCCGCCTGAAGGGTTGTCAAAATCTCTTGCGTTGTCATTGCGCGGTCTCCTAGTGAAAGCGGAAAGGCGGTTACGGAAAACGGACGCGCGGTCCAAGCCGCCAGCGCTTGTGCGGGGCGGCTTGGACCGGCTTCCGAGGGCTGTCCGCAGGCTTACAGGTCATATTCCCGCGGTGGGTTGCCGGAAAAATCAGCGATCACAGCGTGCGCACCGGCCAGATAGAATACCTCGAAAATGGGGTTGTCAGCGGTTTGGTACTGGCTCTTGACGATGGGGTTTTGGAGACACATCTCCTTAGCGGGCAGGCTGTCCTCAAAGACCGCTTTGCCGTTCAGGCGGATCCAGGCGTAGGTGGGGCTGGAGACGCTGATCTCCACACAGGGATTGGCCTGCATATCCTTGTAGACCTCTTTCTGATTGTTGGTGCAGAACCACAGCCTGCTGTCCATCTCCCCAGCGAACATAAAGGGGCGGCACTTGGCCTTCCCGTCCCGTCCGACGGTGGCCAGATACTGCACCGGATTCTCGTTCAGGAATGTTACAACTTCGTTCATTTTTTTGACCTCCAAACTGTTTTCTGTGGGAATGGGTTGCTTTTTGCTTCCGCTGCTATTATAATACTTCCATACAGCCCTGCTGTAAAGTAAGTACAATATTGTGCCATAGTTACCATTTGGATACTAAGGGAGGGATACGGATGGAAGCCGAGAAGCCGGTGAGCCGGAAGCCTGTAAGGGAACTGCCGGCCTGCCCTGTGGAAACGACGCTTACCCTCATCAGCGATAAATGGAAGGTGTTGATCCTCCGTGACCTGATGCCGGGAACAAAACGGTTTGGAGAGCTGAAAAGGTCCATCGGCCATGTAACGCAGAAGGTCCTTACCGCGCAGCTTCGGGAGATGGAAGCGACTGGACTGTTGACCCGCAGGGTTTTTGCGGAGGTGCCGCCCCATGTGGAGTATACGCTGACCGACCTGGGATACAGCCTCAAGCCGGTTCTGGATGTCATGTGGAACTGGGGCGAGGCATACAAGGCGAAAAACGCACAATAAGAAGCAGGCCGGGGATGGTTTTCCCCGACCTGCTTTTTTACTGCGGGAAAGACTGCCGGCCTTTTGCGGATTACGCATGGTGGCGATGACACGCCCGCCGTGTTCCGCGAAATATCGGGTGGTTTCACAGCCGATGCCGGAGGATGCGCCCGGGATAAAATATGAAACGATTTTGGACCATATCCGCCAGCCGATGCCTGCGACGCGGTTCTTCAGGTGCAGGCTGCGGAAACCGCGATCAATATGGTGCGGGACGGTATTGGAATCGGAATATATGACGGAAACGCTGGCGGCAGGGCATGCGAAATATCCGGTTAATCTGGAAATCACTTTTGAGATTGGCCTGTTCGCCAACGATTTGAACGACCTCACACCCACCGCAGCGCAATTTGTTCAGAGCATCACGCATGACCAGTCCGCTGGATAAGCGGGAAGACAGCGGCGTGTAAACCGGAAAGAGCGGCCGATGGGGGACGACCGGAGGAAAACAGCAAAATGAACAAAGCGCCAAGGCCGTATAGCCTTGACGCTTTCCCTGTGGTTTTACCAAATTATTTATGGGTGCATATACCATCCCAGATGCTGGAAGCGTACCGTGCGGGATGGTCATCCTTGGGGTATACCTTGCCGTTCCACCTTATAGCGCAGCCATACGGCGCTGCCGGGGAGGGATTTGGCTTCCAGCAGGGTAAAGCCTGCGGCAGTGTCGTCGCTGATGCCCGGCTTTTCCATAAACAGGGTTTGGGCGCTGGCGGAACCATCGGCGCAGGGCGCAATGACCACGCTCACCTCATCGCACAGGCCGGCTTGGATAAACGACCAGTTGAGTACCGCGCCGCCGCCCAGCATCAGTGTATTTATGTGGAACAGCGCGCGCAGCTTTTGCAGAGCCAGGGTCGCGTCAAGCGTTTCCTCTCCGGCGATAATGTAAGAAATCCCCAGCCTGCGCAGGAAAGACTTGTAGGTGTTGGACGCCCGTGCGGTCAACACCTCGATCACATGGGCGGTGGTCGTTTCGTAGTGCAGCACGGCATCCTTCCAGCCCAGGCGGCCGGCAGGATCGATGGACACATAGTACATACCGAAGTCCGGCTGGGCCGCGAAATCCCCGTCCGGCACGGGGAGCGCGTTCTCCTCCAGCGCGGGCTTTTCATAAAAGGTGAAGTTGTCATCAGTGGTCACCCGTCCGGAGAGCCAGCCCTGGTGCCGGTAATAGGGCTTCTCACCAAAGGCGATGCGATAAAAGGCTTCGCCGGCTTCTGCGGCGGCAGGATGGTTCATGTAATTGCCCATGATCTTCCCATCCAGAGAGGTCATCATGTGGCAGAAAATATACGGCCTTGTCACGCGGAACTGCTCCTTTCCAATAACGCTCATCGCATCAGCGACATGAACCATTCCACCGTCTCCGGATCATAGTGGGAGAAGAACGCGCTCTCAGCAGTGTCCAGGGCGGCGATAGCGGCCATGTCGTCCTCGTTCAGGGTAAAGTCAAATACATGGAAGTTTTCCTCCATCCGCTTGACGTGGACAGACTTGGGAATGACTACCACACCGCTTTGGAGCAGGAAGCGCAGCGCGGTCTGGGCTACGGTTTTGCCGTATTTGGCGCCGATCTCGGTCAGGACGGGGTTGGTGAACATCTGGTTCCGGCCCTCGGCAAAGGGACCCCAAGATTCGATCTGGGTATGATGCTTCGCCAGCACCTCACGGGCGACCTTCTGCTGCTGGAATACATGGGTCTCCACTTGGTTGACCGCGGGCGTTACCTCGGCAAAGGTGGTCAGGTCGATAAAGCGGTCGGGGTAGAAATTGCTCACGCCGATCGCGCGGACCTTGCCGTCGCGGTAGGCCTTTTCCATCGCCCGATAGGTACCGTAGTAATCCCCAAAGGGCTGGTGGATGAGCAGCAGGTCCACATAATCGGTCTGAAGGGCTTGCAGGGAGGCGTCGATGGAAGCAGCAGCCTTTTTCTCGCCGGCGTTGGCGATCCATACCTTGGTGGTGAGGAACAGCTCGTCACGGCTGACGCCGCTCTTGCGCCAGGCGTCGCCCACGCCATGCTCGTTGCCGTAGGCCTGGGCGGTGTCGATGGAGCGGTAGCCCACGCGGATAGCGTCGGCCACGCACCGTTCGGTTTCAGCCGCGGCCACCTGATATACGCCGTAGCCTAGTTGGGGCATCCTGACCCCGTTGTTCAATGTTACATAATCCATGGTGTTTCCTCCTGTTTTGATCGATGTAATTATGTTTTGAGCGGTCCGTAAAAATACAGGGGCGGTCGCGCCGCCGTCCACCAGAAAGTCCGCGCCGGTGATGAAAGCGCTGCGGCTGCCGATGAGCAGCTCGGCCACACCCGTCACCTCGCCCGATGTGCCGGGGCGGTCTGCCGGGCAGTTGGTGAACATGTTCTTATAAAAATCCCCGCACGGGCCATTAAATTCGTCGAGCGCCAGAGGCGTGACGATGATGCCGGAGGAGGGAGAGCAAGTGCTCTGTGGGAGTGGTGGCCAATTGTTCGTCCTCCTCTATTGTACCAGCGGCAGCCTTGACGGGGAATCTCCAATGTGTTAGCATGGTATCAACCTATTGTTAATACATAAGGAGGGGCTATGCTCAACCCATTACTTACTACCTTCCTGACGGTGGCGGACTGCGGCAGCTTTACCAGTGCCTCCAAGCGGCTGTTTATTTCAGCCACGGCGGTGATGAAACAGATGGACGTGCTGGAAGCGCATTTGGATTTGCGGCTGCTCGAACGCACCCCGCACGGCGTGCGCCTTACCGCGGCGGGGGAAATGATTGCGCGGGATGCGAGGTTTTTACAGGACTACGCAAGACGGTCGGTGGACAGCGCCCGGGCTGCGACAGCCGATGCGGAAACCACCTTCTGCGTGGGGACCTCGCTGCTCAACCCTGCCAAACCATTCATGGATCTGTGGTACCAGGTCAATCGGGCGTTCCCCGGCTACAAGCTCCATCTGGTCCCTTTTGAGGACGACCATCAGGGTATCCTTGCCGAAATTGGCAGACTGGGAGAGAAGTTCGACTTCCTTGTGGGGGTGTGCGACTCCCGCGCGTGGCTGGACCAATGCAGTTTTCTGGCGCTGGGTACCTATAAATGCATGGTGGCGGTACGGCGGGAGCATCCTCTGGCCGCAAAGAAGCGGCTGACGCTTTCCGACCTGCATGGGCAGACCCTGATGATGGTGAAGGCGGGGGATTCAGGCCTTAACGACAGGCTGCGCGCGGAGCTGCGAAAGAACCATCCGCAGATCCAGGTGGAGGACACCCCTCGGTTTTACGATATTTCCGTGTTCAACCGCTGCGCGGAAACAGGGCATGCGCTACTTACGCTGGAATGCTGGCAGGATGTCCACCCGGGACTGGTCTCGCTTCCGGTGGAGTGGGAGTACGCTGTTCCATACGGCCTGCTTTATGCCACGTCGCCCTGTCCGGATGTGGAGCGGTTTGTACGGACAGCGGAACGCGCGGCCGACCGGATTCGGACGGAGAAAAATCAGCATGCCCCATGAGGTGAAGTGAAATGGAACTGGGACTGACCTTCCCCCTGCAGCGATTCCTGAAAATGAAAGCGCCCGACTACGGCACACAGACGGACCGGCGCTTTTGCTGGGATCTGCATGTGATAGATCTGCGGGGCAGGAAATGCTTGCTCGTGGTCCATTGTCACAGCCGCTATGCATTCGTGCGCTATGATGCGATGCCCTTTCAGTGGGCGGATATCCCCGCACTGTTCCGTATCGGGCTGACGGACAGCCTCACAGCCGCCGGTTTTCCGGCAGCGCGGATTGAGGAGTATCTCGGTCAGGCGGGGGAGCCGTATGCCACCCGCACCCATGGCCGGCGGGAAGTGGCGTTTCTCAATCGGGCGTGGGAGGATGTGCTGGCACTCGATCTGTGGCTGGATACCAGCTGCCAGGCGCAGCCCTTGCTGGATTATTCCGTGAACGTCCGTCCGGGCCGGTGCGTGGGATTCGAGGGATTGGGGACGGGACTGAAGCGGATCGCGTGGACATTGGGGGCTGAGACTGCCGCGGCGTTGTAAAAGCGCGTTCGTTGTATTATCCAACGGAAGCGGTATAATGAAAAGGCGGAGGATATTGGATAAGGATGGTAGCAGCCAATGAAGCGGATATTTTTTGTAGAAGACGACCTGAGTCTGATCGGCGGCCTGTCATTTGCCCTGAAAAAGCAGGGATATGAGATCGACATCGCGCGAACCAGCATGGAAGCGGAACAACTGTGGCAGGATGGAACCTATGATCTGGTCATTCTGGACGTGGCACTTCCGGACGGCTCGGGCTATGATCTGTGCAGGAAGATCCGGGAATCATCCAGGGTGCCGGTCATGTTCCTGACCGCGGCGGACGAGGAGACCGACATCACCATGGGGCTGGACATCGGCGGCGACGATTATATTACCAAGCCTTTCAAGCTGGCGGTATTCCTTTCCCGCGTCAATGCGCTACTTCGCCGGAGCGAAAACTTCAGCCAGACCGAGCCAGAACTCAACTCCAACGGCATCAAGGTGTTGCAGCTCAAGCGGGAGGTCTATAAAAACGGGGCACCGATCGACCTGACGGCCAGCGAATACAAGCTGCTGTGCCTGTTCATGGAGAACCCAGACATCGTGCTTTCGCCGGAGCAGATTTTGGGCAGGCTGTGGGACTGCGAGGAAAACTATATCGACAGCAGCACCCTAACGGTCTATATCCGCCGGCTGCGCACGAAAATCGAGGACGACCCTGCCAATCCGCAAAACATCGTGACTGTCCGTCGGATGGGCTATAAGTGGAATACAGCAGGGCGGGATGCGTGATGAAAATACTGGTGAACCGGAAAATCAAGCGGCTGTTCTGCGCAGTACTGCTGATAATCGCTGCATTTTCCATCTTTTCAGTTGCCTGTGCTGCGATGGAATTACAGCATGCGGCGGTTTATGTGCTTTTGGCGTGTGCCGGCATGGGGATTGCTGTTTTCGCTGCGTTGTATCTGTATTTCCGGGCGCAGAGCAGGATGATCGAAAACGCCGCGGCGCAGATCGAAGACTACATCGCGGGGAATCGGAACGCCCGGATCGAATGCGACGAAGAAGGCGAACTGTACCGCCTGTTCCACGAGGTCAACTCGCTTGTCGCTGTCCTGAACGCCCATGCCGAAAACGAAGGACGCGCCAAACGGTTTATGAAGGATACCATTTCGGACATTTCCCACCAGCTGAAAACCCCGTTGGCTGCGCTGAATATCTATAACGGCATCATACAGCAAGATGCAGACGATGCACAAACCATCCGGGAATTTGCATCCCTGTCCGAGCAGGAGCTCGACCGGATCGAAACGCTGGTCCAGAACCTGCTCAAAATCACCAAGCTGGATGCGGGAACGATCGTGATTGACAAGGCGGAGCACAACATATCCGAAATGATGGGCAAGATCGAAACACAGTTTGCCTACCGGACGGAGCAGGAGGGGAAAACGCTGATCTTGTCCGGTGATGATACGGCAACGTTGTGGTGCGACCGGAACTGGCTGATGGAAGCGGTGGGCAATCTCGTGAAAAACGCCCTGGACCATACCGCCCAAGGTGATGAAATCCGCATCACATGGCGGGCATTTGCGTCGGTTGTCCAGATCGTGGTGCGCGACAACGGCAGCGGCATCCACCCGGAGGACCTGCCGCATATTTTCAAGCGCTTTTACCGCAGCCGCTTTTCCAAGGATACGCAGGGGATCGGGCTGGGGCTTGCGCTGACCAGGGCGATCGTGGAAGCGCATAACGGCACCATCGAGGTGGACAGCGAGCTGAGCGCCGGCACGACCTTTACCATGAATTTTCTGATTCCTACAAAATTGTAGGCTGTGTGTCATCCTGCAGTAGGGCGCGCATGGTACTCTTTCTATACCGAATCAGAAAGAGGTGTGAGACCGAATGGATCTATTAGAGGTGCAAAACGTTTGCAAAACCTATGGGAGCGGCGAAGCTGCCGTACACGCATTGAAAAACGCGAGCTTCACGGTTCCCAAAGGTGAATTTGTCACCGTGGTCGGGGAGTCCGGATCGGGCAAGAGCACGCTGCTCAATCTGATCGGCGCGCTGGACACGCCGACCTCCGGCAAGGTATGGATCGACGGCAGGGATATTTTCTCCATGAAGGAGCGCAGCCTGACGATTTTCCGCCGCCGGAACATCGGCTTTATCTTCCAGAGCTTTAACCTGATCCCGGAGCTGACCGTGGAACAGAATATCGAATTTCCCGTTTTGCTGGACTATCGGAAGCCGGACAAAGCCTATCTGGAAGAGCTTCTGACTGTGCTCAATTTGCAGGAACGCCGCCATCATCTGCCCAGCCAACTGTCCGGCGGCCAGCAGCAGCGCGCGGCGATCGGGCGCGCGCTGATCACCCGTCCTGCGCTGATCCTTGCCGACGAGCCGACGGGCAACCTCGATACGCAGAACAGCAGCGAGGTCATTGCCCTGCTGAAGCAGGCTTCCAGAAGCTATGAGCAGACCATTATCCTGATTACCCACAGCCGGAGCATTGCGCAGACTGCGGACCGGATTTTGCGGGTATCCGACGGCGTGCTGACCGATTTCGGGAGGTGTCGGGAATGAGGAGCTATCTCAGCCTGATCCCGATCTCGGCAAAGGTGCACCGGCGGCAAAACCGCATGACGCTGCTTTGCATCATCTTTGCGGTGTTCCTTGTCACGGCGATTTTCAGCATGGCGGATATGCTGGTGCAGTCTGAGACCATGCACACAAAGGAAACGCACGGGAACTGGCATATCCAGATCCAGAATATCACGGAAAGCGACGCGCAAACGATCCGCACGCGCACGGATGTGGCCGCCGCATCGTGGTATGATGTGGTCAACCTTGATCAGAGCAGGGCATATACGATCGACGGCAGGCAGGCTGCCCTGTGCGGTATCGAAGAACCCTTCCGAACGGATATCATGCGCTACTTTGACGAGGCTTCCAGTGTGCAGGCGGATGATGCAGCCATCCTCACACCGAATGCGAAGGAGCTGCTCGGCGTAGCAGTGGGCGACAGTTTGGTACTGGACACGCCTGCCGGCAGCTATACATTCCGTGTAACGGGCTTTCGCAGCGACGACAGTCGGTACGCCAACAACAACGGCAGCGGCGAGACGACAGCCTTGCTGGTGGATGAGGATCAGGTCGGCGTGTTCATGAACATATCCGCGTTCCGCAGGATCATGCAGGATAACGGCGATACGGGCAGCGCCTCGTATTATGTGCAGTTTGGCAGCCATGCCAACATGAAAAAGGCGATCGCGGAGATCAAGGAACAGTGCGGTCTGGCGGATGCGGACGTCCAGCAGAACTTTATCCTCATGGGACTGGCAGGGCTGAGCGACAATACGCTGGTGAAAAACGTGTATCCGCTGGTTATTATTTTGTTCCTGCTGGTGCTGATCGCAGGCGTGCTGATGATTTCGGGCAGCCTGAACAGCACGATCGCCCAGCGGACGCAGTTCTTCGGCATGATGCGCTGCGTCGGCATGAGCAAACAGCAGGTCGTCCGCTTCGTGCGGCTGGAGGCGCTAAACTGGTGCAAAACAGCCGTGCCGATCGGCGTGTTGCTCGGCACATGCCTCGCGTGGGGTCTGAACGCGGTGCTGCGGTATCTGGTCGGCGGCGAATTTTCCGAAATTCCGGTGTTCGGGGTGAGCGCAGTCGGCATTGTCAGCGGTGCGGTGCTCGGCGTGCTGACGGTTTGGATCGCGGCCCAATCCCCGGCAAAGCGCGCAGCAAGGGTTTCGCCGATTGCAGCGGTGTCCGGCAATGCGGCGGACGGAAAGCGCAAACCGCACAGGGCAAAGGCGCGTTTTTTGAAGATCGAGTCCTCGCTGGGTGTTTCCCATGCGGTTTCGGCAAAGAAAAACCTGTTCCTGATGTCGGGCTCGTTCGCACTCAGCATCATCCTGTTCCTGTGCTTTTCCGTGCTGGTGGAGCTGCTGGGGTGCCTGCTGCCGACGTCGCTGTCCGCGCCCAATCTGACGATCGCAAGTAGTGCTTACTCCAATACGGTGAACCATGCGCTGGTAGACACAATCAGCGGCATGGAAGGCGTGACGCATGCGTATGGGCGGATGTATGCGGAAAATATTCCGGCAGCATTCGATGTGGATACAGAGCAGACGACGGTGGATCTGATTTCTTATGACGAGTCACAACTGGGCTGGCTCCCAGACGATGATATGCTGCGGAAGGGGAGCGACCTGTCCAAGGTATATGGGGACAGCGGCTATGTGCTGGCCATCTGGGATAAGGATGTTCCGCTTGATGTCGGGGACAAAATCCAGCTCGGCGGTTTCGAGGTGGAGATCGCCGGTATGCTGAAATACAGCCCGTTTTCCAACAGCGGCCGGACGGATGGGGAGATCATCCTCATCTGCTCCGAGGAAACCTTTACGCGGCTGACAGGCATGCGGGATTATGCGATCATCGACATACAGGTGGCGAAGAGCGCGGCCGACCAGGATGTAGCTGCAATCCGTGATCTGGTAAACGGCCGGTACGAATTTACAGACAGGCGGGACGAGGGCGACCGAAGCACCTATTGGGCATTCAGCCTGTTTATCTACGGGTTCCTGGCAGTCATCGCCCTGATTACCGTGTTCAATATCGTCAACAGCATTTCCATGAGCGTGTCCGCAAGGATGAAGCAATATGGCGCCATGCGGGCGGTGGGGATGGACGGGCGACAGTTGACAGGGATGATAGCGGCGGAAGCGGCTACCTATGCGTTTTCCGGCTGTATCATAGGCTGCGCGGCAGGGCTGTCGCTGAGCAGGCTGCTGTATGACAAGTTGATTACCAGTCATTTCCCCTATCACACATGGAGCCTGCCGGTGCCGGCGCTTTGTATCATTTTGCTGTTTGTGCTGAGTGCGACGGCCGCAGCGGTCTATGCGCCGTCCAAACGGATACGCCGTATGGCGATCACAGAAACCATAAACGAATTGTGACAATATTGGCATATATGGAAAAACGGAGCGCCCTGAACGATTTGGTTGAGGGCGCTCTTATATTGCTGGATTATAAGAAAGCCATATGAAATAGCGTCAGGAATACGAAGTGAGATGATGTCTGACAAACGATAAATGGTTTGCAAACGGATGCTGCATGGAAATGCTCAAAAAACTGAGAACATTTATAGTATGGAAAAGAATGGCGGATTGAGTTGAAATAATAAAGCTGGGAAATGATAAATAAATATTAACCAGACAGATCAGTTGGGATGCACTGTTAGGGAAATTTTAACAATTAACTATAATAGTAAAATCCCATCAATGTGTAGGCGAAAATAGGGGAGGGGCAAGACCAGCTATAAAAGGTCAAGAGGTTAGTACGAAAAAGGTGGAAGAAAGATGAGAAGTGATCAGGGTATGATAAGGTGCCGCGGAGCAGTCTGCGGTTGAGAGGGATGCAGTATGTAAGAAGCGATGATCTCAATAAATTCAGAGGCGGTAGGGATACAGGTCAGGGGATAGCCAGCTATCTTGCACAACAGGATGGGATTGATCTTATAGGCCCTTTCCACAGCGGTTCGGATACTGCGCTCTACAGTAGTCCACTGACAGTGAAAGTGTAAAGCAGCTTCCATGTAGATTTCCTAAAACAGGAAAAGCGCTATTTGTCGCTATTGTTCGGTATTATTCGACACGTTTTGTCTCTGGGTGGTACCGGCTGCCACAGCCTTTCCTCTTTAAGGATGGTGTGGATGGTGTTGCATAACTTTCTGGAAACAGAGCAGATGGTGGTGAGATGGTGTTTGCCGCGGGCAAGGAGGGATTGATAATACTCTGAGAGAACGGGGGCGTAAAAAGCCGCCCTTGAGGCGGCAAGCCAGACAGCCTTCCGGAGATAGGGCGAACCGCGTTTGGAAATTTCCTGCCGGGTTCCGATAAACTCTCCGTACTGTGTGACCCGCACATCCAACCCGGCAAAGGCAGCCAGCTTGTTGGGGGCGTCAAAGCGGTGGATGTCTCCAGCTTTGCTCAAAATAAAGGATGTCCTAAATGCCAGGAATGGTAGTGATGTAGCTGCCGGTCTGCTTCAGCAGAGAGGATATTTGAGCCTCCAGCTCCACGATTTGTCCCTCCAGAAACGCCAATGTTCAATGAGTTGCCGGCTCTGAAATACAAAAGCGTCCTTGGCAAAGTTCACCCCGAAAGAATCGGCTGCCGCAGCTTTCTCTTTTCCTAATCGGCCGTGGCTGGCTTTCGCCAGAAGATTAGAGAGTATGCGGGTGGAAACGGACAACAACTCCTCCGGCGTGGGATATTGGGAGAGTATTTTTGGGGAGGCAGCGCCAAAGGTGTCTGAAAACAAGTGACAGATTCGTGACGAAGAACTGTCCGAAGCGCATGATCTGGGCGATAATGAAGCTGTCCTTCCGGTCATTCTTTGTCTGTAAATACATTATACGAGGAGAAAATACCTGATGCTGTATGAAATCCACATGATTAAGAATTATCCGCCGACCAATTTGAACCGTGACGATACCGGCGTGCCAAAAATCTGCATGTTTGGTGGGGCGCAGTTTCCGTCGCATTACGAGTGCGAACCGGAGTAGTCGAACTTGACATTGATGACGCGCCAGGATGGCAGGGGGGAGATGGGCAGCCGTCAATTTGAGCAGAGACGCGTGTGGCGCGGCGTGATAGCAAGGAGGAGAATGATGTATCTGACAAGAATTGACTTGCGCCCGCAAGTGCGCGCGATTCAACGGGCGATGGGAGACTGCCAGCAGATGCGCCGTCTGGTAAGCGGACTGTTTCAAAGCGGCAGAAAAGAATCTGAAATCCTATACCGCCTGCGTGCTGATCGGGGGATGACGGCGCAGTACCTGTATTCAACTACACCAGTAGATCAGAGCGCGTTGACTGCAGGGATGGCTTTTGCCGGCGAACGGGATCTGACAGATTGGTTAAAGGAATTAGGGCAGATTTGGAGGGGGGATCTTCTGACTGCCCCAACTAAAAAAGTGGCGGCGGAGGGACATTAAAACAGCCGCCGACGGATCCTGCGTGAAAAAACAGGGCGGCTGGAATGGCCCTTGCACAAGGCGGCGCAATACGGATTTGATCTGTTGCAGGCAAACGAGAAGGAAAGCGTCCACATGATGGGAAATCATGCGCGGGAGCAAGGCGGAAGAATGCATTGGTGCTGGAAAAGCATATGGAATGGGAATGCCTTTGTTGCGGAGGCAAGGATGAAAAATTTGCAGGAACTGCCGAAATTAAGGGACAGCATTACATATCTCTACTTGGAGCATGCTGCTATTGAGCAGAATGATGCTGCTATTATTGCCATTCCAAAAGATGGACTTCCTATTCCGATTGCAGCCATGACCTGCTTGTTGCTTGGATCGGGAACAAGCGTGACCCATGCGGTGTTCGTGCAATTTGTGAAAATGGATGTATGGCGATCTGGTGCGGTGAAGGAACTACCTGTTTTATGCGGCGGGAATTGGAGAGATGAGAAGCGCAAAGAATCTGCTCTGTTCATGGATGAAGAACTGCATATGCAGGCGGTGAGGCGGATGTACGCACTCCGCTTCCCAAAAGTAAAAACAGATCACCTGACCTTGCAGCAAATTCGCGGCATGGAGGGGATCCGCGTACGTAAAGCGTATGAGCTTGCCCGCCGTATAACTGGCGTTAAGTGGAATAAGCGTTTCTACAAAAATCAGGATTGTGATATGGTGGGTCCGGTCAATCAAGCGATGTCGGAAGCCGATGCGATGCTTATGGTATGGCTTGTGCCATGCTGCAATCGTATCGCTGGGCTGCTCTCCAGGGCGTGGCTTTATTTACGCCGGCAAACAGTTGTCATTCGTATATGATATTGCAGATTTATATAAGGCGGAGACGACCACCTCAGCAGCATTCGAGGCGGACAGTATCACGACATATCATCAAAGGAAACCTGTATGCGCTGTAGGAAATATGTTCCAATGATAGGCTCTGCATACGCGGGGATGGAGTAGCTACTTTCAATCTTAACGAAGTGGAGATTTAGAACTTGACATTCTTTGTTGGTTCCAAGTTTCCACTATGCGAACGGTATTCCTGCCTTTCGTTGATGTAGGTATGGACTACTTCATGCACTTCCACAGAAATCTGTTTGGGATGATACGCCGTACCGTTAATTCGTACTTCAAGTGATACATTAAACGTATCCCAAAGCCACAATACATTGCAGAGCGGCATCCTTTTACACCTTGAAAATGCTGTTTCGGACCTGTTTGTTCATCAAATCGATTACACAGGATAGGCATGGAGCATCGAGCTGCAATTGCACTGTGACATCAAAAAAGATTCTGTAAAAAGGCGGTCAGTCAAGGCCACACAGGGGATTAAATGTGGCTTTTTCAGAAGAACCTCCCAGCAAGTAATCTGTGTAAATTTTGATTTTTGTGCAAATGACTGAACAAGAGCAATTTGGGGCACACGTTGCTCTGTTTCGTATCTGCTCAACACTTGTTTGAAGGTTCCAAGCCACTATGCAATCTAACTCTGAGACATATTTCGTTTTTTGGGGGATCTCGCACAAGGGGGATTCCCCTAAAAATATAATGGCGCTATTCCCCCTCAAAGTTTTGTATAGGAACAAGACAATCAATGTATTTTAACGCACCGTACCGCAAAGTAAGACAGTAATTTCACCCGAAAGCGCACCGTTTTTCCAAAACCGCAAGCGTCGAAGCGGTTTTGGAAAAAACAAGACTGGGAGGTGGGGCGTTTCCTTTTTCAGTATTGCGGTGCGTCCGCCAGCTTTTCCTGCCATAGCTCGAACAACGCTTCAATATCGCTTTTGAATTCGGCTTCGGTCTGCGTCTCCTTTTGGGTCAGTACCTCCAACACCTCAAAAACGAATGTCCAGCCACCGTTTTGCCAGTCCGCCTGCAGGGCGTGGTCGGTGCAGGAACCGGTCATCTGCGCGAACTGGAAGCGGTTTTCGCTGCCGCGCAAGTCGAGCGTGCGGCGTAGCAGGATGCGTCCGGTCTGTGTGTTGCGGATCTGGAAAACCCCGCCCCGCTGGCGGCGCGCCTTGTAGGCTGCCACGGCTTTGCGCCGCTGCTGCTTTTCCATGGGAAGCTCCTTCCTTTGAATTTACTAAATTACTAATTTACTAATATTATAACGGTTGGAACAGCGTTTGTCAATGAAAAATCCCCCGCCGGCAGGCGGGGGAGATTAAACAGCATTATTTGCGGAGGAATTTGACCGCGCTCATAGCGGCCTGCGCTCCGTCCGATACGGCCTTGGAGACCTGTAGTAGCCCTCCCGTGCAGTCTCCGGCCGCAAACAGGCCGGGGACTGCGGTTGCCATGCCGATATCGGTCTGGATGCGGCCGTTTTCAAGCTGAGCGCCCAGCTTGCGGGCAAAATCCGCGCTGCCTGCCGTGCCGTAGGCGATGAACACACCGTCCACCGGCAACGGTTCGCCGCTTTCAAAGACGACCTGCGTCACCCGATCGGTACCTTCGACCGCCGTGACCGGACGGGTATCGACCGACAGGCCGGCGGGGACAGCCGCCTGTAGCGCGCCGCCCGCTGTCAGCAGCGTAACAGAGGACGCGACCGGCAGCAGGGTGCGAGTCTCCTCCAGTGCATACTCTCCCTGCCCCAGCACAGCGACCGGCTTGCCGCGGTAAAAGAAAGCGTCGCATACCGCACAATAGCTGACGCCGCGCCCCTCAAATTTCAGTACGCCCGGGATTGGGGGGACCGCGCGCGGCGCGCCCGTTGCCAGAATAACCGCGTCCGCAGGGAACGCGCCGCCTGTGGATTTGACAGAAAAGCCGACTTCCGCGTATTCGATACCGGTGACCTCGGCTTCGGTAAGGGTCACGCCCAGACGGGCGGCCTGGGCGCGGCCGCGCGCCAGTAGGTCGGGACCCGAAAGCGGCTCGACAAAGCCGAAATAGTTCTCGATTTTTTCCGTCCTGCCCAGCGCGCCGCCATCCTTATACAGTACGGTGGTTGGAATATTAGCACGCGCGGCATAGATTGCGGCACTCAGTCCGGCCGGCCCGCCGCCGACAATGAGGATAGATGGCATAACGGCTCCTTTCGTTTATCCGGCGGTTTGTGCGTCGAACCACTCTTGATAAGCGGTTTGCAGCCTGTCCAGCCGGTCGGCGTCGCGGCCGCCGACCGGCCGCCCGTCAATCTCGCTGACCGCAATACAGTGCGAGCCAGTAGACAGGATCATGATTTCATCTGCCTGTAGCAATTCATCGACCGTGAACGGCGCGATGCGCGACGGAATGCCGAGCTTACCGCACAGCTCGAGGAAGTGCTTGCGTGTGATGCTGGGCAGGATCAGCTCGTCCGCTGGCGGGGTACAGAACACACCGTCCTTAAGCATCGCAAGGCCGGAATGGGCGCCCTCGGTCACGCGCTCGCCCCGATGGAATACGACCTCGTCGCAGCCGGCCTCGGCTGCCCGCTGCATGGCCATGCAGTTGGGGATGAGGTTGAGCGTTTTGATGTTACAGTGCAGGAAGCGGGTGTCCTCAACCGTAATCAGCTTGTAGGGCCTGTCCTGCCTGTCGAGGCTGCACGCCTCGGAAAAAGCCATCAGGGTGGATTTTGCACCCTTGGGGAACGCGTGCATGCGGTGTGCCGCCGCGCGGGTGGACTGCCAGTAGAGCATATGCGGCGCGTCCGAATCCAGACGGGCGACAAGGTCGTTCAGCACGGCGGCGAGTGCGTCCCGCTCCATTGGCGGATCGATACGGAGCAGCGCCAGGCTGTTATAAAAGCGGTCAAGATGGTCCGCGAGCGCGAATATTTTTTTGTTCCGCACCATAGCGGCGTCGTAAACACCGTCGCCAAAGTAAAGGCCGCGGTCGGTGATCGGTGCGCGGATCTCGTCGATGCGGCCGATCGCGCCATTGTAGTAGGCAATATCTTTCATAAGGGGAAGCCTCCTTTCTCTCTGTGATTCCAGTATAACGGCTTTGGACGGGCTTTGCAAGAGCGGCCGGAATATGATAGAATAACAAAACAGAGGGAGGGATAGCACATGAAAACGCTGCTGCACATCTGTTGCGCGCCCTGCTCGATCGCCTGCATCGATACGCTGCGGCAGGAGGGCATCGAGCCGGTGGGATTTTGGTACAACCCGAATATCCATCCGTTTACGGAATATAAGATGCGCAAGAATACGCTGGTCGAGTATGCGAAAAGCATTGACCTCAAGCTGGAGATCGAAAATGAATACGGCCTGCGGCGGTTTATTGAGGGGGTGTACCCCAATTTTGACAACCGCTGCACATTCTGCTATACTCTGCGGTTTGAAGAAACCGCACGCTATGCGGCGGAGCATGGGTTTGACCAGTTCACGTCCACGCTGTTCGTCAGCCCGTACCAGAACCATGCGCTCATGCGCGAGGCGGCCGAGCGGGCGGCGGAAAAATACGGCGTGCAGTACCTGCACAGGGACTTTTCGCCCCGCTTCCGCGAGGGGCAGGACAGGGCGCGTGAACTGGGCCTGTACATGCAGAAATACTGCGGCTGCATCTTCTCGGAAGAAGACCGCTATAAAAAGAAGCCGAAAAAGAAAAAGCCGGAAGTGGATGCTTTACAAACTGCGGAAAAGCTGGTATAATACTTTTTGTACCCGCGCCCGTAGCTCAGCTGGATAGAGCGTTGGACTCCGACTCCAAAGGCCGTGCGTTCGAATCGCATCGGGCGTACCACGAAAAGCCGCTTGTTTGATAAAACAGGCGGCTTTTTTGTTTGCGCACCGCCATGACATAATATTTTTTCGCTGCTGCTGAGAAATAATTATCTTATAATAATGCTGGCCGAAAATGATTCGATTATAATGATATTGTGAATCAAGCAAAGAGGGATTTGGAAATGACGATCCTGGAATTCCTGAGCGATGCAATGCTTTTGCAGGATGATGAACTGAATCAGCGGCTGCTTCCGCCTGTATATATGCGCCACCTGAAAAAGAGCGAGCTTTTGATCCGTGAAGAGGATATGCAGACCAACGTATATTTCCTCATGAATGGGGTGTTGCGCGGTTATTTCATTGACGGAGAGGGGGCTGATCGATACGGTCAGCAACAAGCATATGTGGGGGCATAATTGGTGAAAAAGGAGTAATCAGCCTGATTTTGACCTGCGCCCTGCTGGTTGGCATGTGCTGGTGTGGGCGTTCGCGGCATACCAGCGCGCGCAGCCGGAGATCTGGGACGGCACGGCTGCGGAAAGCTATGCTGGCGGCAGCGGCACAGAAAGCGCTCCTTACCTGATCGCAAACGGCGCGCAGTTGGCAAAATTCGAGCAGGCGGTCAATGACGGTACATTTGGCCTTCGCTATGCGGCGCTGACCAATGATATCTATCTCAATGATACGAGTGAGCGGCAGAGCTGGGATGAAGACACCGCGTCGAAAAACCAATGGACGCCGATCGGCAATGTAACCAATACTTTTCGTGGACAATTGGATGGGAGGGGCTATGCCGTCCGCAGTGTGTACATCAATTTACCGGAGCAGGAAAAAGTCAGGCTTTTGGGGTTATTCGAAAGTTGAATAGAGCTGGACGAATGTACAAAATCTTTCACTGGAAGAATCCCTGATTATCGGAAAGGAAAATGTTGGGGGTATCGCAGGTTATGCAAGGTGGTCAAATAGCGGAAACTATTCAACCATTTCCAATTGCCATAGCGCTGCCGTGCAGGGAGGTGACCGTACAGGCGGAATTATTGGCGGCATGGAAGATAATTGGTGTGAGATTATAATTGATAAAAACTCAAACAGCGGAAAATAACCGGCAATATCCATGTGGGTGGTATCACTGGTTATTGTGATATATTCCGGATAAAAAACTGCTATAATGTTGGCACGATCATCGGTGAACATGATGTTGGCGGGATCATGGGGCTTGCACATAAAAGCGTCAGTGATTGCTGGAATCTGGGTAATGTGCCCGGCCGCACCAAAAGTGTTGGCGGCATTGCCAGTGCGATAACATACCGCCAAGGGGCTGGCAACGACGTGGCAATCGAACGCTACTTCAACGCCGGCAGGCATCGTTGCATCAATCGCTGGATCGGTGCGCCTGAACGGCGTTTATAATGCCGGCACGGTGCAGGGCGAGCCTGTGGCTATGCTGAGCGCAAGCGCCGCGCTGAATTACTCCTGCTATCTGGATGAAACAGGTACAGCGACCGACGCGCAGGCCAGAACCGCCCGCGAGTTGAAAAAGCGGAAGACCGTGCATGAGCTGAACGGCGACGACGATGTTTGGATCCGCGACACTGGCTACTACAACAGCGGCTATCCGTTGATTTCCACGATCGACTACTCAGTTTATGTGCAGTATGTACCCATGACGACGCCGGACCGGCCGATCGGCGCAGCGGAATTCAGCCAGACGGAATATGCCGTGGATATTTCGATGTTCATGCAGATCGATACGGAGGTCGAGCTGACGCAGGCGGATATCGAGTGGTATTCCTCAGATGAAACGGTCGCGCCGCTTGTTCCGGAGCAGCAGAGCTTTCTGGAACTGACCGAGGAAGAACAGGCCGCGCTGGGCTACCGGTATCTGGCCGGAGTCAAAATCGCCTGTGGAAATGCAGGCAGCAGCGTGGTTCCCTGCGCAATTGATAACATCGGCGACCGGTTGCCGCCTTGTCGTCGGGCAGGAAACGCCGGATTTTGAGCTGAGTCTGTGCCGCGCCACGATACAGTTTGCAGAAAAGGAGGATGGAAGCCTCCAGGACCAAACCACATATAGCGACCTGCTCTACAACGATACCCCCCGGTGAAACCCTGCTTCAGCTTCTGGAGGAGGGCGGCTTTGTCGATTCCGCTAAGTGGTGGACAGCGTTGGAAAACTGCCATGAAAAGCTGCACGGGGGACGCATTGACCGATTTTATAGGAAAGAGCTGTGTGACAGCCAGTATCTAGGAGGCCGGCTATCTACTGAATGAGTTCATTTGGAAAGGTATCAAGCTGGTAATGTTGCCGGAACTGGAAACCATCCATGCCGCCTATAAAGGGATGGGGTTTATCGTCAATTTCTTGACGGATAATGATAAGAAAATTGAACAGATGAGCAAGCTGGCGGCTACTGTGATCGTGGAATCGCTGTTAAATCAGGTGTATTCGGACACAAAAAACGAATTCCTGACGGGAATACAGGCGGATGAAGAAGAAAACATCAGGCTTGCCCCAAATTATCTGGCCGCCGTCGATCTGGGATACGGCGCGCTGCTCTAAGATTGTGATGAGGCCATCCGCTATTACGAAATCTGTTGGGATGCACTTTTCGTGGGGGATGAAACGTTTGACAAATTAATCGAGCAGGTGAGCGGGAAAAAGGATGGCTATGCCGCACGCTTTGAGGAACCCCAAACCGGCTAGATCGAATTTTTGAAAGACAATGAGAAGCATCGTGATCTGTATGAGCAATATAAGCGGCTGGAAGAATGGCAGGCCAGAAAGTATACCGCCGCCTGTCCGTTGGCCGTTTATGTATACCAAAACGGCCAACAGGATCCGGTAGCGTGGGTGGAGGATAACCAGCCCGTCTGCGCCGAAGGAAGCATGATCTCGGTTATTGTCGAGGGTGACCAGAAGATCTTTTTGTTCTATGACAATGCACAGTACGGTTTCCGTTATGTCGGAAACGGCGCCGGCAACCTGGATGTGACGATTCAGGAGTTTGATCAGGCGGGGGCGCTCGCACGCACAGTCGCCTATATCGCTTTGCCGCTGTCCGTAGGACAGGCCTACACCTCGAAGGGAACCAAGAGCGAGGGGGGCAACGATCTCTTATACGATGGTGTAGAGGCAAACGGGCGGTGACACGGATCAGACCATACCTCCTGCTGTGGACACCCAGACCGATGCAAGTATCAGGCGGATATCGTGCAGGGCAGCTTCTCGATCGGCAATGAAGAGGGGCGACTGTGCTGTGGATAAATTTATCAGCCAACAAAGCTGCCGGTTCGGGGCGAGGCAGGAGAGGAGAAATGTTTGTGGTACCCCAGTATGGAAGTGCGCTGAACGTAGGAAGTGTTTTAGTGTACTGAAGATTATCTTCCTTAGACCCAACGGCCAAGGGATATAATGCAACATCGCGCCAAGTATAGGTCATATGTCGGCGTTCAATACGCCTGCCGACCAAAAGTGTACGAAGGTTTTCCTTCATAAACAACGGATAAAATAAAAATGGAGAACCGTCTTTACCTGCTGTATAAAACACAGGCAAAGACGGTTTGTTTTATTTGTCCTCGTCGCCTTTCAATAGCCGAGCATAGTAGCACGATGTACCATACAGAGCAGCGGCAGGATTGTGACCTAAAACACGGTTTTCGGTAATAGCAGTTGTGCAAAACGCATTGGAATATTTGTAGAATAGACTGTCGTGGCCAACACATAAACCAACGACGATATTCAAATCGGTTTGCGCTTTGTTGAGACGTTCCGCCCGCATGATAGGGTTGCATATAGAAACGCCAACCTCCTCACACTCTTTCGGAATTCCAATGCAGCTTTTGGACGTAGCTCCGACTTTGCAGATAACACCATATACATCAAACCCATGTACATGCAAAATGCGCGCCAAAATACGAGATCCCTCAATTAGACCGTCACAAGTAGCGATCCCCGTTTTTAAGCGCTTATTTTACGGGCTACAGCGATGATTTCCTCAACTCGCGTCAGAAGACGGTATCCCTCGTACTCTACCTCGGCTGAAGCCAAGGAATATTTACTGTTGTCCGGTTCCATATACCGCTCCAGAATACGGTCTAACTCCCCCTCTTCCAGATTGGTCGTCAGACAAAAATCAGGCCAGTGTTTGTCCAGCGTACGGCAGTTCATAATGCCGTAGTCTACACAGCTCGGATTGATTTTCTTACCAGTCACTCCTTTTAAAATTATTATACCGAGGCTCGTTTTCAATGTCATTTTTTTTTGCAGTAGAAATGCGAATCTCTGGGGTAGCATAACACTGATTAAAACATCTTCTTAACCACACTGTCCGCCACTGTACGGCGAAGCTGGTCCACAATATCCGGATCCGCGTCTTCGGTATTGGCATAGACCTCAACCGCGGCCTGGACCACTTGGATAGAACGTCCCATCAGCCGGATTCTTTTTGACGAGTGCAGCGCATCCAGAAGGCCTTGGGCCATTTCGCGGCTCGGTTCGCGCATGCATTGCTGGGCAAACGCTTTTACGAGGTTGTGCGGCCGCAGGCTGGACCCGCCGAGGATCAAAAGAAGGGCGCCGGGACCTGCGAAAATCAGGCTGACAGCCAGCATGGAGGTGCCGAAAATGAAATTGGCGCCAATGCCGATTGCCAGCAATGCGCCGCCGATAACCTCAAACCGGATCGCCGCTGCGCGGAAGCGCTTGTAATAAGACTGTTCTGTTGCATGGTCCATTGGAAATTGCTCCTCTCAGCAAATTAAATAATATCTGTGTCACTGCGGAACCGCAGGATCGTGGTTAAAGCGGACTGCTTGGAAAATTCCAGATGCTGCAGCATCGCGGATGCGGCAAGCTCCCAGTTCCGCGCAAGGCAGGCGTCAGCGATCTGCGCATGCTCCTCCATCGACTCCTGCAGGCGGCGGTCGATGGACTGACCGCTCATGATGCGCAGCCGGATATTCTGCGTTTGGATGCGTGCATACAGGTCAAGCAGATAATCATTCTGCAGGGCGGAAATCAGGAAAAGATGGAATCGGTCGTCCAGTTCATAGAAATCCGGACAATTATTGGTCGTTTCAAAATCGTGAAAGATTTGGGAGAAGCGCTCGATCTCATGCTGGTTGATGTTATCGCCGCAGGTGCGCAGCGCGTATGGCTCGACCAAGGTGCGCACCTCAAAAATCATGCGGATATCGCTGACGGTGATGCCGGACACAACGATGCCGCGCTTGGGAAACACCTTGAGCAGACCCTCCTGCGCCAGGCGGCTGATCGCCTCGCGGACAGGCGTGCGGGAAAAACCAAGCTCTTCCTGAAGCAGGGATTCGCTGAGCAGCTGGTTTGGAGCATATTCGCACGAAGTGATTTTGTTTTTGATAAAATGGTAAGCCTTGGACTGCATTGAGGGCTCTTTTTGGACCGCCATGATCCGCACCTCCGAAAGAGTATATAAATTAATTATATTGCGCTTTTCAGTAATATGCAATAGGGATACAAGTAAAAATAAATTGTTAATTTAGACATAATGCTTGCTTACAAATTGGTTAATCTTACAATTTTGTTTGTTTTTGATAAAGTGTCATTGACAATAATGGGAAAGGGGAATAAAATGGTTGCGTAAGGTACATCTGGGATACAAGTTGTAGCCCAAACTGCGGCGCGCGCAGTGCAGCGTCCGGACACCGAGATCCGGAAAATGTCGGTTTGGAGGGATTCCGTTAAAGATGAAAGCAATCTGCATAGAAAAGCCAGGGAAAGTCGTCCTCAAAGAAATTGAAAAACCGGTAAGGAAGCCGGGGGAAGCGTTGCTCAAGCTTCTGTACGGGGGTATCTGCGGAAGCGACCTCGGCTCCTATCGGGGTGCGAACGCATATGTATCGTATCCGCGTATACCAGGACACGAGTTTTCGGCGGAGATCGTGGAGATCGACGAAAACGAGGAAGGGCTTAAGCCGGGCATGATCGTAACCTGTAATCCGTATTTCAACTGCGGGACATGTTATTCGTGCAGGAGAGGCTTGGTCAATGCCTGCACGGGCAACGAGACGATGGGGGTGCAGCGCGAGGGGGCGTTTGCCGAATACATCACCATGCCGGTCGAGCGCATTTACGACGGCAAGGGGCTGGACCCCAAGGTGTTGACGCTGATCGAGCCATTCTGCATCAGCTACCACGGCGTGCAGCGGGCAAACGTCAAGGCGGGCGAAAAGGTGCTGGTGGTCGGCGCTGGCACGATTGGCGTGCTGGCCGCAGTCGCGGCCAAGGCGAAGGGGGCCGAGGTCACGATCTGCGATGTGGCACCGGACAAGCTCGAGTATGCCTGCCGGACATTCGGCCTGGACCACAAGCTGCTCAACGAGTCGCCGGAGGCGTTCGCAAAGGGTGTCGCCGCGCTGACCGACGGGAATGGGTTCGATGTGACGATCGAGGCGGTCGGCATGCCGGAGACGTTCATGAACTGTATTGACGCGGCCTGCTTCGGCGCGCGCGTGGTGCTGATCGGCGTATCCAAGCGCAACTTAGACAATTTCTTTTTTACGATCATCCAGAAAAAAGAGCTGAACATTTACGGCTCGCGCAACGCGATGAAAAAGGACTTTGTGGAGTTGATTGATCTGGTGAAATCGGGCGGCATCGATTTGGAGAAGATCGTCACCAACACCTACAAGTGGACGGACGCGCCGCAGGCGTTTGAGGAGTTTTCCGCTAACGCAGGAAAAATGCTGAAAGTTGTGATCGACTTCACCTGAAGAACCGATATGCGGCGGTGAAGTGAAATAAAAAAGTGAGAAAAGGAGAATCAGCATGAAAACGAAATGGACAAAGAGGATGATGGCCACCCTGCTTTGCGGAGCGATGATGGCAGGCCTTGCGGCGTGCGGCAACAGCAGCACGGACACGACGGCGAACGGTACGGCGGGGGACGAGCCTGCGTCGAATGATGCGGGTGCTACCGTTACAATCAATGTTGGCTATGAGAACGCGACCACCGAGCCGGCGGCACAGGCGGCTGAGAAGTGGAAAGAGCTGGTTGAGGAGAAGTCTGGCGGCTCGATTCAGCTTGAGCTGTTCCCGAACTCTACGTTAGGTAAGAAAAACGACCTGATCGACCAGATGCTGATGGGCGAAAGCGTGATTACGGTTGCGGACGGCGCGTTCCTCGCAGATTACGGCGTGCCGGATTTCGGTATCTTCTATGCGCCGTATACATTTGAGAGCTGGGATGAACTGTGGGCTGTGCTGGACAGCGACTGGTATGCTGACCTGTGCGACCAGCTGGCAAGCACCGGCGGCCTGCGTGTTCTGACCTCCAACTGGATTTACGGCGCGCGCGACATCCTCTCCATCAAGGAGGTTCGCACCCCGTCCGACCTGTCCGGCCTGAAGCTGCGCGTATCTTCCAACGACCTGTCGGTCAGAAGCTTTGAGGACCTGGGCGCAACGCCGGTCGGCATGGATATGGGCGACGTTTACCAGGCCATGAGCGGCGGCACGATCGATGCGGTTGAGAACCCGATCACCTCCCTCTACAACCGTTCCTTCCAAGAGGTTGCCAAATACCTGACCAAGAACGAGCACATCTTGGCTACCTCGATGTGGATTTGCGGCGAGTCTTTCTTCACCAC
The DNA here is from genome assembly GCF_025567315.1 of Agathobaculum ammoniilyticum. NCBI lineage: Bacteria > Bacillati > Bacillota > Clostridia > Eubacteriales > Butyricicoccaceae > Agathobaculum > Agathobaculum ammoniilyticum. The sequence goes on along the minus strand of NZ_JAOQJE010000015.1, from coordinate 3,712 downwards.
CCTGACTGAAGAGCAGCAGCAGATCCTGATGGAATGCGCGGACGAAGCGGGTCTGTATAACAACGAGCTGTACGACGCGGCAACGGAAGAAGCCGAGCAGGGCATGAAGGACGCGGGCGTAACCGTTATCGAGCTGACCGACGACGAGAAGGCACAGTGGGTTGAGGCTGCGCAGAAGTTCTTCGACGAAGCCTCCAGCACCCTGGGCTGGACCGAAGGCCTGTATGACACCGTGAAAGGGATTTCGACCGGCGCCGCTGCATAATCCGACAACAACACATAATCTGTTTTCTTCGCTGGGAGAAGCGGGTCGCTGATCCGCTTCTCCTCCCCGCGGGGACGGAATATGTGCGAAAAGATGCGTTAATAGAAGAGAGATCGGAGGTAAAACGCATGAAGCAACAGCGCAACTGGAGATTTCTGCTGCTCAACATCGATGTAGCGATCGCGTCCATTGCGATGTGCGTGCTGGTAGGCCTTACCTTTGCCGGCGTAGTTGCACGCTATATTTTAGGCTCCCCCTTTACTTGGATTGAGGAGATTCAGGCGGCCATGATCGTCTGGGTGATTTTTGGTGCGGCCGGCGCTGCGTTCCGCACCGGCAACCATGCGGCGATCGAGGTGTTTTTTGAGTTTTTCCCCAAAGCGGTAAAGAACATAATCAACATCCTGATCCTGCTCGTGACCATTGTCACGCTGCTGTTCCTGGGCTACCTGTCCATACAGTACATGATGGTGTTCGCAAACAGCGGCCGCACCACCGCGGTGCTGCACATTTCCTATATTTTAATTTACTGCATTGTACCGGTATCCTGCATCTGGCAGATCTTCAACTTTGTGCTGGTGAATTTCTTCCATTATTCCGAGCAGGAAACCATTGAAGCGATTACGGAGGAAGAGTTCGAGGAGGCGAAGAAAGAATGAATATCATTGGTATCTCCTGCATCCTTTTGCTGGTCATGCTTTTCCTGAAAGTACCGGTGTATATCTCGGTGCTGGCGGCCTCGGCGATCTATTTCCTCGGCAATCCGGCAACCAACGCAACGATTTTCGCCCAGCAGACGCTGGCCGGCGCACAGGGTCTGTCCCTGCTGGCGATCCCGTTCTTCGTCATGGCGGGCGTATTCATGAACTATACGGGCGTTACGCGCCGCATCATGGACTGCTGCGCCGTTCTGACCGCGCGCATGCCCGGCGGTCTGGCGCAGGTTAACATCCTGCTGTCCACGCTGATGGGCGGCCTGTCCGGCTCCTCGCTCGCGGACGCGGCGATGGAAGCCAAGATGCTCGTTCCCTCTATGGAGGCGCACGGCTTCTCCAAGGCGTTCTCGACCGTTATCACCGCGGCCTCCGGCATGGTCGTGCCGCTGATTCCGCCCGGAACCGGCCTGATTATTTACGCCTGCATCAATAACATCTCGGTCGGCCAGTTGTTCGTCGCTGGCATTGGCCCCGGCCTGTTCCTGACCGCCACGCTGATGATCTTCACGCACTTTGTATCCAAAAGGCGAGGCTACAAGCCGATGCAGACGGAAAAGATATCAGCGCATGAAAAATGGGATGCGATCCGTCCGGCGATCCTGCCCATGCTGCTGCCGATCATCATTATCGGCGGTGTGCGTATCGGCGTGTTCACCGCGAACGAGGCCGGCACGGTCGCGATCGTTTATGCGCTGGCGCTCGGCGTGCTGTACCATGAGATGAAGCTCAAGAACTTTGCCAAGGGCTGCAAGGAAACGGTCACCACCACCAGCTCGATTATGCTGATCGTCGCGGCGGCGTCCTGCTTTTCCTGGGTGCTGACCCGCGAGCAGATTCCACAGACGTTTGCCAACTGGATGACCAACGCCATCGACAACAAATACATATTCCTGCTGGTCGTCAACATCTTCCTGATCATCGTGGGCATGTTCGTAGAAGGTAATGCGTCGATGATCGTGCTCGGGCCGCTGCTGCATCCGGTTGCGCTGGCGTTCGGCATTGATCCGGTCCACTTTGCAATGGTTTATATCTTCAACTGCACAATCGGTGCGTTCACCCCGCCGATGGGTACGCTGATGTTCGTCACCTGCGGTATTACCAAGTGTCCGACCAAGGACTTTATCAGGGAAGCGGTACCGTTTTATATCCTGTTCGCGGCCGATATCCTGCTGCTGACATACTTCCCGCCACTGTCTACGTTCTTGGTTAATCTGATCTACTAAGAGAAAAATTGATAGCAAATTGGCTAAGACCCGGTGCTGCTGCGGCCGCGATTGCGCGCTGGAGAAGGCCGGGTTTTGCCGCTGTTTGAATGGAGGGCTTTGCCATGAGAGAACGGCCGTTGGTCGCTGATTTAGTGAAGGATACTTTTGTGCCGAAGATGTTCCGCGTGCGTCAGAAATTCCCGCGTCCGCGCATCGATCCGGCGGATATACCGGATATCATCCGCAGCCTGCTCAGCGAGGAGAAATTCGCCTCGCGCGTCAAGCCCGGTATGCGCATTGCCATCACTGCAGGTTCGCGCGGCGTGGCGAACGTCGCGCTGACCACCAAGTGCATCGCGGATTTTGTCAAATCCCGCGGCGCGCATCCGTTTATCGTGCCGGCGATGGGCAGCCACGGCGGCGCAACCGCCGAGGGACAGCGGGAGATTCTGGCCGGCTACGGAATTGTGGAGGAGTATGTCGGCTGCCCGATCATCTCCTCGATGGAGGTCAAGAAGATCGGCGTCAACGACGAGGGCGGCGACGTATATATTGACAAAAACGCGGCGGAGGCGGACGGCATCATCCTGGGCTGCCGCGTCAAGCCGCACACTGCGTTCCGCGGGCCGTATGAAAGCGGTCTGATGAAAATGATGGCGATCGGCCTGGGCAAGCAGTACGGCGCGGAGGTCTGCCATGCGGAGGGCTTCAAGAACATGGCGAAAAACGTGCCGCTGTTCGGCCGCTGCATCCTGAAAAACGCACCCATCCTGTTCGGCGTACCGACGATTGAGAATGCGTTCGACGAGACCTGCAAGATCGTTGCGGTCGCGGCGGAGGATATCGACGCGGTCGAGCCTGAGCTGCTCAAGGAAGCGTTTTCCTATATGCCGCGCATCCTTGTCGATTCGTGTGACGTATTGATTGTCGATCAGATCGGCAAGAATTTCAGCGGCGACGGGATGGATCCGAACATCACAGGCACATTCTGCACGCCTTACGCAACCGGCGGTATCGACGCGCAACGCGTGGCGGTACTCGACCTGAGTCCGGAAACCCATGGGAACGGCATCGGCTTGGGCTATTCCAGCGCGACGACCAAGCGCGTGTTTGACCAGCTCGATCTCGCGTCCATGTACCCGAACGCGATCACCTGCACAGTGCTGGGCGGCGTGCGCATCCCGATTGTGATGGAAAGCGATAAGGAGACGATCCAGGTCTGCATCAAGAGTTGCAACGAGATCGACAAATCCAACCCGCGCGTGGTGCGCATCCCGAACAGCCTGCATCTGGAGCATATCATGCTGTCCGAATCCTATCTGGAGGAGGCAAAAAACAATCCGCAGATGGAGATCGAGTCCGAGCTGGAATACCTGCCCTTTGACGAGGACGGCAACCTTTGGTAATGCGTTTTGAGGAGTGAAATATTAAAGATGGAAGAACTAAATTACAAAAGAATAAAAGCGAGCGGATACAAGGGATATATTCTGGAGGAAGCGCCGGAGAAGATTCTGCAGTTTGGCGAG
>NZ_JAOQJE010000014.1:0-75814 GCF_025567315.1 Agathobaculum ammoniilyticum | reverse complement strand
CCCGCCGATATGGGATGAACGTAAAAGTCGCGGCAAACGCGACGATAGAGGATATGATCGCCTGTTTATTGGAGGGAGTATAAGAATATGTTTGACCAAACCATCCGCCCCCGCCGCCTGCGCGCGTCGGATAACCTGCGCCGGCTGGTGCGCGAAACGCGCATTTCCCCCGAAAGCCTGATCTGGCCGGTGTTCGTGATCGAAGGGGAGGGCGTTTATGAGGAGATCCCATCCCTGCCCGGCCAGTACCACTATTCGCCCGACCAGCTTGGGCGCATGGTCGAGCGGGCGCACGCGCACGGCGTGTCCCGCGTCATCCTGTTCGGCCTGCCCGCGCATAAGGATGAGCGCGGCTCGTCCGCGTGGGATGAAAACGGCGTGGTCCAGCAGGGCATTCGCAAAATCAAGGCGCTCGCCCCTGAAATGTATATCGTCACCGACGTGTGCATGTGCGAGTATACCTCGCACGGGCATTGCGGCATCCTGTGCGGTCATGACGTGGACAATGACAAAACGCTCGAGGTATTGGCGAAAACAGCGGTCAGCCATGTGCGCGCGGGCGCGGACATGGTCGCGCCGAGCGACATGATGGACGGCCGCGTCGCGGCCATCCGCAGGGCGCTGGATGAGAACGGCTTTATCCATGTACCCATCATGTCCTATGCCGCCAAATACGCGTCGTCCTTTTACGGGCCGTTTCGGGAGGCGGCAGGCTCCGCGCCTGCGTTCGGCGACCGGCGCTCCTACCAGATGGACCCGCACAACGGCCGCGAGGCCATGCGCGAATGCGCGCTCGATGCGGCCGAGGGCGCGGATATCCTGATGATCAAGCCCGCCATGCCTTATCTCGACCTGATGTACCGGTGCAGGCAGCGGTTCGACCTGCCGGTTGCGGCGTATCAGGTGTCCGGCGAATACGCGATGATAAAAGCGGCGGCAAAGGCCGACCTGATCGACGAATACGGCGTGATGTGCGAGAGCGCGGTGTGCATCTACCGCGCGGGCGCGGACATCCTGATCACCTACTATGCGCCCGAGCTGGCGGACGCGATCCGGAAAGGGGATATCGGCTGATGACCAGATCGGAGGAATGGTTTGAACGCGCGCAAAAGGTGCTGCCCGGCGGGGTCAACTCGCCTGTGCGCGCGTTCCGCGCGGTGGGCGGCAGGCCGCGCTTTATCGTCAAGGGCCTGGGCAGTCACGTGCTGGACGAGGACGGGCTGGAATATATTGACTATGTCGGCTCCTGGGGGCCGATGGTGCTCGGCCACAGCCATCCGGATATTTTGAAAGCGGTGTACGACCGCATGGTGTGCGGACTGTCCTTCGGCGCGCCGACCGCCCTCGAGGTAGAGATGGCCGAAAAGATGATTGGGATGGTGCCGCACATCGAGATGGTGCGCATGGTCAACAGCGGCACCGAGGCGGTGATGAGCGCGGTGCGTCTGGCGCGCGGCGCGACTGGACGGGACAAGCTGATCAAGTTTGAGGGCTGCTACCACGGCCATTCAGACGCGATGCTGGTCGGCGCGGGCAGCGGCGCGCTCACGCAGGGCGAGCCGGATTCCAGGGGAGTCACGCGCGGCGCGGCGCAGGATACGCTGATGGCGCAGTACAACGACCTTGCCTCGGTCGAGCGCCTGCTGGATGCCAACCCGAATCAGGTCGCGGCGGTGATTGTCGAGCCGGTCGCGGCGAATATGGGCGTCGTCCCGCCGAAGGACGGCTTTTTGCAGGGACTGCGCCGCCTGTGCGACAAGCACGGCAGCCTGCTCATTTTTGACGAGGTCATCACCGGCTTCCGACTGGCGGCGGGCGGCGCGCAGGAATATTTTGGCGTGCGCGCCGACTTGGTTACGTTCGGCAAGATTATCGGCGGCGGCATGCCGGTCGGCGCATACGCGGGCAGCCGCGCGCTGATGGAGCAGGTCGCGCCCTGCGGGCCGGTGTATCAGGCGGGTACGCTGTCCGGCAATCCTGTCGCGATGGCGGCGGGGCTGGCGCAGCTTACGATATTGGCCGACCATCCCGAGGTGTACACGGTGATGGAGACCGGGGCACGGTATATCGCCAACCACCTGCGCGAGAGCGCGAAAAGGCATGGCGTGGCTCTGCAGGTCAACCAGATCGGTTCGCTGTTGTGTCCGTATTTTACAGAACAGCCGGTGGACTGCTTTGCCGCCGCTCAGGAAAGCAACACAAAATTATACGCAAAGTATTTTAATGAGATGTTATTGCGAGGGGTGTATCTTGCGCCCAGCCAGTTCGAAGCCATGTTCGTTTCCTCGGCGCACACACAGAACGACCTGGCCTGCACGGTGCAGGCGGTGGAGGAGAGTATTGCTGCGCTCGCATAGAGGGCTTCAAAAGCATCCTATACGAAAAGACGTTCCAACACTCCGGTTGCAAAGAGGTGTTTTATGTCCCGCACATTCTATATTGTCGGCGTGGGGATGGGCGCGCCGGACGGGCTGACCGGCGAAGCCCGACGCGTGCTTGACGCATCCGATACGGTGTTCGCTACCGCACGGCTGGCGGCGGTGTGCGGCCGCGCGGCGGTCTGTCCATTCGACCGGCTGGCGGCGCAGGCTGTTGCGGCGGGTGCGCAGACCGCTGCCGTGCTGGTGTCGGGCGACGTGGGCTTTTTCAGCGCAGCCGCACGGCTGCGCGGACAGCTTGCGCCGCACGGCACGGTGCAGCTGGTACCCGGCCTGTCCAGCCTGCAGTATTTCTGCGCAAAGCTGGGCGCGCCGTATGACAATGTGTGTGTGCGCAGCCTGCACGGCCGCGCGGGCAGCATCCTCGGCGCGGTGAGCTACCACAAAAGGACCTTTGTGCTTACGGGAGGCGCGCAGGCCGCGCCTATCGTGTGCCAGACGCTCGCGGACGCGGATCTGGGCGGCCTGACCGTACACCTGGGCGAAAACCTCGGCGCGGCGGACGAGCGCATCGAGACCGGCGCGGCGGCGGTGCTGGCGGGCAAGCCCTGCGGCGGCCTGGCCGTGCTGCTGATCGAGCATCCGGACGCGGCAAACGCCCGCGAGCCGGTGCGTGACGCGATGCTGGCACGCGGGGACGTACCCATGACCAAGGAGGAGGTGCGCTGGGTGTCCGTATCCAAGCTCGCGGTGCAGCCGCGCGACACCGTGTGGGACGTGGGCGCAGGCACGGGCGCGGTAACGCTTGAGCTGGCGCGGCGTGCGTCCGACGGGCTGGTGTATGCGGTCGAGCGGAGCGCGGACGCGGTAAAGCTGCTCGGGGAAAACCGCCGCAGGCTCGGCGGGTATAATGTGCGCATTATCGATGGCGCGGCGCCGGCGGCGCTCGAAGCCTTGCCCGCGCCTGACTGCGTGTTCGTCGGCGGGAGCGGCGGCGCGATGCGGTGCATTTTGCAAGCCGCAAAGCGTAAGAATCCAGCCGTGCGCGTGGCAGTCAACGCCATCGCGCTGGAAACGCTGCACGCGGCGCAGGCCGCGCTGGCGGAGCTGGGTTTCGCGGAGATCGAGGTCGTCCAGCTTGCCGCCGCGCGCGGCCGGGTGGTCGGACCGTATACCATGATGACTGCGAACAATCCGGTGTTTATCCTGTCGGGGAAAGGGGACGGCCATGCAGAGTAATGCGCCCCGCCTGCTGCTGGCGGGTACCGGCTCGGGCTGCGGCAAGACCACCGTGACCAGCGCGCTGCTGCGCGCGTTCCAGCGGCGCGGCGTGCCGCTCGCGGCCTTCAAGTGCGGGCCGGATTACATCGACCCCATGTTCCACACCGCCGCGCTCGGCGTGCCGAGCCGCAACCTCGACCTGTTTTTTGCAGAGGCGGCGGCGGTGCGTGGCCAGCTTGCGCGGCACACTCCGCCGGACGGGCTGGGAGTGATCGAGGGTGTCATGGGCTTTTATGACGGCGTGCTGGACGGATCGGGCGCGACCGACCGCGCCTCGGCGGCGCACCTCGCGCGCGCGACCGATACGCCCGCCGTGCTCATCGTGCGGCCGGGGGGGCAGTCGCTTTCCCTGGCCGCGGTGCTGCGGGGCTTTCGGGACTTTGCACCCAACACCCTGTGCGGCGTGCTGCTGAACGGGATATCACAGGCGATGTACCCGTTTTACAGGGCGGTTGCGGAGCAGGCGGGCCTGCGGGTCTATGGCTTTCTGCCGCCCGTGCCGGAAGCGGTGGTTCCGAGCCGCCATCTCGGTCTGCTGGCCGCGGACGAGGTCAGCGGGCTGCAAGGCAAGCTCGACCGCCTCGCGGACGCGGCCGAACAGGGGGTTGACCTCGACGGGCTGCTGGCCCTCGCGCGTTCTGCGCCGCCGCTCACTGGGGAAAGCGCGCGGCCTGTCCCAGCCGTGGATAGGCCGGTGCGCATCGCGGTCGCGCGCGACCGGGCGTTCTGCTTTTATTATGCGGAAAATCTGGACATCCTGCGCACGCTCGGTGCGGAGCTCATCGAATTCTCGCCGCTCACGGATGAAAAGCTGCCCCGGGCGGTCGACGGCCTGTACCTCGGCGGGGGTTACCCCGAGCTGCACGCGGCAAAGCTCGCCGCCAACTGCACCATGCGGGATAGCGTCCGCGCGGCGGTGCAGGGCGGCCTGCCCACGGTGGCGGAGTGCGGTGGCTTTTTGTACCTGCACCGCACGCTGAACGGATGTCCAATGGCCGGCGTGCTGGATGCGGACGCGCGCATGACGGAGAAGCTCCAGCCGTTCGGCTATGTGACTCTGACCGCCCAGCGGGACAACCTGCTGTGCTGCGCGGGGGAGAGCCTGCGCGCGCACGAGTTCCACTATGCGCAGTCGGACGATGCAGGGTACGCGTTCCGAGCGGAAAAGCCGAACGGCCGCGCGTGGGACTGCATCCATGCGTCGGAGACGCTGTACGCGGGCTTTCCGCATCTGTATTTCGGGGCGGCCGCCCCAGTCGCGGAAAATTTTGTGCGCAAATGTGCAGAATGGAGGGACAGGAGATGACGCTGGAACAAACAATCGCTTTGGTCAGGCCGCTGTGCGGGGAGAGCATGGACGCGGCGCGCCGCCGCTTTTCCGATATCGCTATGCCGCTCGGCAGCCTCGGGCTGCTGCAGGAGGCGGTGGTGCAGCTGGCGGGCATCCAGCGCACGGGTCGGCCAGAAATCGGCCGGCGCGCCGTGGTGGTGTTCTGCGCGGATAACGGCGTGGTCGCGGAGGGCGTGACCCAGTGCGGGCAGGAGGTCACGGCCGTGGTGGCCGAAAACATGGGGCGCGGGCAGTCCACCGTCTGCCTGATGGCGCGGCGGATCGGCATGGATGCGTTTCCCGTCGATATCGGCGTGGCGCGCGATGTGCAGGGCGACCGCATCCTGCGGCGCAAGGTGCGGTACGGCACGGCGGACCTGCTGGAACAGCCCGCCATGACGCGGGAGGAGGCGGTGCGCGCGGTGGAGACCGGCATCAGCCTGGCGGAGCAGTGCGCGGCGGACGGATACCGCCTGCTGTGCGGCGGTGAAATGGGCATCGGCAATACCACGACCAGCGCGGCCGTGACCGCCGCGCTCACCGGTGCGGATGTGTATACGGTCACCGGACGTGGCGCGGGTCTGTCCTCTGCGGGCCTGTCGCGCAAGGTGTGCGTGATCCAGACCGCGCTCGCCCTGCACCGGCCGGATCCGGACGACCCGATGGACGTGCTGCACAAGGTCGGCGGGCTGGATATCGCGGGGCTGGCGGGGCTGTACCTCGGCGCGGCGGCCTGCGGCCTGCCCGCTGTGCTGGACGGTGTGATTTCGTGTGCGGCGGCGCTGCTCGCCGTGCGGCTGTGTCCCGCGGCGGGCGATTACCTGATCGCAGCGCACCGGCCGGAGGAGCCGGCGGGAAAGCTCCTGCTGGAGCGGCTGGGGAAAACGCCGATGATCGCGGCCGGCCTGCGGCTGGGCGAGGGGACGGGTGCGGTCGCAGCGGTCAGCCTGCTCGACCTGACGCTGGCGGCGTACGATGGCATGGTCAGCTTCGCGGAAACCGGCATCGAAGCCTATACGCCGCAGGCATGAGGGCGGCGGGCTGGTCCATCCGGCAGGGAGAAAGGAGCGTTTTTATGCTGATATTGGTCACCGGCGGCGCGGCGAGCGGCAAATCCGCACACGCGGAGCGGCTGCTGTGCGCGTCCGCGGCGGGCGCGCGCTTATATCTGGCGACCATGCAGCCGTTTGGCGCGGCGGCGGAGACGCGTATCGCCCGTCACCGCGCCCTGCGGCGGGACAAGGGCTTTGAAACGGTCGAACGCCCGCTCGGCCTCGCGGGGCTGGAGCTGCCCCGGCGGTACGACGGCATCCTGCTTGAGGACCTGGGCAACCTGCTCGCTAACGAGCTGTTCGATCCCGCGGGCGCGGGCGAGGCAGCGTTCGGCAGCACCCTTGCAGGCATCGCGCGCCTGCAAGACTGCTGCGAAACGCTGGTCGTCGTATCGAACGAGGTGTTTTCAGACGGGCTGGCCTACCCGCCCGAGACCGCGGCCTATATCCGCACGCTCGGGCGGCTGCACGCCGCGCTTGCCGCGCGTGCGGACGCGGTATACGAATCGGTCTGCGGCATCCTGCTGCCGCTGAAAGGGGAGAAAGGGATTTGAAAAGCGCCTGGAGCGGCCTGCTGGTCGCGTTTTCGCTGTATTCCGCCGTACCCGTGCCGCAGGTGCGGTGGGAAAAACGGACCATGCGCTGGGCGCTGTCCTTTCTGCCGCTTGTCGGCGTGCTGATCGGCGTGCTGGAGGGGGTATGGCATGCGTTCTGTACGCGATACGGCGCGGCGGGACTGTTTTACGCGGTGGGCGCGGCGCTTATTCCGCTTGCAGTGTCAGGCGGCATCCATCTGGACGGGCTGTGCGATACCTGCGACGCGCTCTGCTCCTACGGCGACCGCGAAAAGCGGCTGGCGATCTTGAAGGACCCGCATGTGGGCGCGTTCGGGCCGCTGTGGCTGACGGCGTTCCTGCTGGCCGAGACCGCGTGCTTCGCGCAGATCTATCAAACGCCGCAGTTTTTGCCGGTGGTATTTGTTGGGTTTGCCGTGGCGCGTACCGACGGGGGACGCAAGATCGTGACCATACCCTGCGCCAAAGATACCGGCCTTGCGCATATCTTTGCGGAAAACAGCGATAAAAAGGCGGTCGATATGACGCTTAAGCTGGAGGAAGCAGCGCTGGAGGTGCTGCTGCTGGTGTGGCTGTATTGTACAGGGAACGGCATATTCGCTATGCACTATTTGGTGCTGATCGGACTGTGGTATATACTGCATAGCCGTTTGACAGTGCATGTTTTCGGCGGCATCACAGGCGATCTTGCCGGTTTTTATATTTCACTTGCGGAGCTGCTGGCGCTGGTGTGCGCCGCGTTTGGAGGGATGGTGCTGTGACGGTTTTACTCATCGGCGGCGCGCATCAGGGAAAGGCCGCGCTGGCCGCGCGGCTGTATCCGAACCTGCCGTTGGTCACCGGCCTGCACGTGCGCGTGCGGGACGAGCTGGACGCGGGACGCGACCCCATGGCGCTGCTCGGCGGGCTGCGCGGCTGCGCCGTAACCTGCGACGAGGTTGGCTGCGGCATCGTGCCGATGGACCGCGCGGACGAAACCTGGCGCGAGGCGGCCGGCCGGCTGTGCTGCGCGCTCGCGGCGGAGGCGGACGCGGTTGTGCGCGTGACCGCGGGCCTGCCGCAATATATTAAAGGAGAGAGACCATGTATTTGACCTGCGCCGTGCTGCTCGGCTTCGTGCTCGATTGGGTGCTGGGCGACCCGAACAGCGCCCTGCATCCCGTGTGTCTGATTGGGCGGCTGATTACGCGGTGCGAGCGCGTGCTGCGGCGGGTGTTCCCCAAAACGCCGCGCGGCGAGACCGTAGCGGGCGTGCTGCTGTGGCTCGTGGTGTGCGGGGTGAGCTTTGCCGCGCCGCTCTTCCTGCTGCGCTGGCTGCGGGGTGTACACTTCTGGCTGGGCTTCGGCGCGGAGACGCTGCTCTGCTGGCTGATTTTTGCGCGCAAAAGCCTGGCGGACGCGGGGCGGCACGTTTATACCGCGCTCGATGCCTCGCTGGACGAGGGGCGCAAGGCGGTCGCTATGTATGTCGGCCGCGACACCGGCGCGCTCGATCGGGAGGGCGTCATCAAGGCTGCGGTCGAGACCATCGCGGAAAACACCACCGACGGCGTGGTTGCGCCGCTGGCCTATATGCTGCTCGGCGGCGCGCCGCTCGGCCTGCTGTATAAGGCAGTGAACACGCTGGACTCCATGGTCGGCTACCACAGCGACCAATACGAGTATCTGGGCAAGTTTTCCGCCCGCATGGACGATATATTCAATTTTATCCCTGCGCGGCTGGCGGCAGTATGCCTGATCGCGGGTACGGGCATGCTCGGCATGGACAACCGCAACGCGCTGCGCATCTTCCGTCGCGACCGGAACCACCACAAAAGCCCGAACGCCGGACAGACCGAGGCGGCCTGCGCGGGCGCGCTGCATATCCGGCTGGGCGGGGACGCGAGCTATTTTGGCAAAACGGTCAAAAAGGCGGCGTTCGGCGATCCGGATAAGGAGATAAGCCGCAGCGATATCCTGCGCGCGGCGGATCTGATGACAGCGGCGTCAGCACTGGCGCTGACGCTTGGAGCAGCGGTGCGGCTGACCACCGGCTGGCCGCCGTTCGGATAAGGGAAAGGAGGCTGACGATGCCGGAATATGTACACGGCGGTGATGTGTATTCCTATGCCGAGCGGTACGGCGGCGAACCGCTTGACCTGTCCGCGAATATCAGCTCGTTCGGCATTCCGGAGCGGGTCAGGCAGGCGATGCACAGGGCGATAGAGGACTGCGCGCGCTACCCCGACCCGTTCTGCCGCGCGGCGCGGCGCGCCATCGGCGCGGCCGAGGCCGTCCCCGACGGCTTCCTGTACTGCGGCAATGGCGCGGCGGACGTGCTCGACCGCTTGGCGGCGGCGCTGCGCCCCCGCAGGGCGCTGCTCACCGCGCCGGCGTTCGCCGAGTATGAGCGCACGCTCGCGGGCGCGGATATCCGCTTCCATTATCTGCGTGAAGACGAGGGCTTTGCGGTCACGGAGCGCATTTTATCCGATATCACGCCCGAAACCGACGTGGTCTACCTGTGCAACCCCAATAACCCGACCGGCCGCACGGTCGAGCCGGCTCTGCTGCGCGCCGTCGCGGCGCGGTGCGCGGACGCCGGCGCGCGCCTGATCGTGGACGAGTGCTTTGTAGACTTCCTGCAGGACGCGGCGCGGCACACGCTGAAAGGTCTGCTGGCGGGCAGCCCGCATCTGATTCTGCTGCGGGCGTATACCAAGCTGTTCGCGGTGCCGGGCGTGCGCTTCGGCTGGTGTATGACTGCGGACGTTGGTCTGATCGAAGCGCTGTATCGTGCGGGACAGCCGTGGAACGTATCGGTGGTCGCGCAGGCGTGTGCCGCGGCTGCGGCGGGCGAACGGGAATGGGCCGCGCGGGTCGCGGCGCGCATCGCGGAGGAACGCGCGCGGCTCTCCGGCGGGCTTGCGGCGCGCGGGCTGGCCGTCTGCCCGGGCGAAGCGAACTTCCTGTTGTTCCGGTCAGGGGACGCGGCGCTGCACGAAAAGCTCGCGGCGCGCGGCGTTTTGATCCGGAACTGCGCCAATTACCGCGGCCTGGGCGCGGGCTATTACCGCACGGCGGTCAGGAGCGGGGACGATACCGCGCGCCTGTTCGCCGCGCTGGACGCAATACGAAAGGAGGGGTGCTGATGGCAAGGTGCATCATGGTGCAGGGGACCTGCTCGAACGCGGGTAAAAGCCTGCTGTGCGCGGCGCTGTGCCGCATCTTCCGGCAGGACGGGTACCGCGTCGCGCCGTTCAAATCGCAGAACATGGCGCTCAACTCCTTTATCACCGCAGGTGGGAAAGAGATGGGCCGCGCGCAGGTTGTGCAGGCCGAGGCGGCGGGTATCCCGCCCGATGTGCGGATGAACCCCATCCTGCTCAAGCCGACGAGCGACACCGGCTCGCAGGTGGTCGTCATGGGGGAGGCGTGCGGCAACCGCACGGCGCGCGAGTACTGGGGCGGAAAAAAGGCGCTGCTTCCGATCGTCAGGGACGCTTACGACAGCTTGGCGGCGGAGTACGATATCATTGTGATCGAGGGCGCGGGCAGTCCGGCGGAGATCAACCTCAAGCAGGACGACATCGTCAACATGGGGCTGGCGAAGCTGGTGGACGCGCCGGTGCTGCTGGTGGGCGACATCGACCGCGGCGGCGTGTTCGCGTCGCTGTACGGCACGGTGGCGTTGCTTGAAGCGGAGGAACAGGCGCGCGTCAGGGGCCTGATCGTCAACAAATTTCGGGGCGACGTAGAGCTCCTGCGCCCGGGCCTGACACAACTGGAACGGCTGACCGGCAAGCCGGTCGTCGGCGTGGTACCCTATGGCCGGTTCGACATCGACGATGAGGACAGCCTTTCCGCGCGGCTGGACGCGTGCGGCGCGCCCGCGCTCGTGGATATCGCGGTCGTGCGGCTGCCAAGGCTGTCCAACTTTACGGATTTCTCCCCGCTCGAACGGATTGAGGGAGTGGGTGTGCGCTATGCCGGCGCGCCGGAGCAGCTCGAGGGCGCGGACCTGATCCTGCTGCCCGGCACCAAATCCACGCTCGCGGACCTGAAATGGCTGCGTGAAAGCGGCATGGAAGCCCAGCTTCTCAAATGGCACGCGGCGGGCGTGCCGGTGTTCGGCGTGTGCGGCGGCTATCAGATGATGGGGCGCGCCGTATCCGATCCGGAAAACACCGAGGGCGGCGGAGTCATGCGTGGCTTGGGGCTGCTGCCGGTGGAAACCGTGTTCCGTCCGGTCAAGACCACGGCGCAGGCAAGCGGCGCGTTCGGTACGGTCGGGGGCGTGCTGCGCGGCTTATCGGGCGCGGGCGCGTCCGGTTATGAGATCCATATGGGCGAAACCGCGCTGGACGCGGGCGCCCTGCCGCTGATCCGGCTGACGCGCGCGGACGGAACGTCGTTCTGGGACGGGTGCCAGGCGGACAGCGCTTACGGCACCTATCTGCACGGCCTGTTCGACATGCCGGACGCGGCGCAGGCGCTGGTGCAGGCGCTGGCCGCGCGCAGGGGCGTGACGCTGGCAGACACGGCTTGCGACACGGCGCGATATAAGGAAAGACAGTACGACCTGCTGGCGGATACCGTGCGGCGGGCGCTGGATATGGGGTATATTTACCGGATACTGGAGGGAAACGGATGAAAGGGCTGATTCATTTGTATTGCGGCGAAGGGAAAGGAAAAACGACCGCCGCGGTCGGGCTGGCTGTGCGGTGCGCGGGGCATGGCGGCAGGGTGGTGTTCGCGCAGTTTTTGAAGGACGGGACGTCGGGCGAGTGCCGCGCGCTGGCGGGGCTGAAAAACGTGACCGTGCTGGCGGCCAATCCGGTGGGTAAGTTCTCCTTCCAGATGACGGAGGAGGAGAAGCGCCGGACCGCCGACGCGGTATCCCGCATGTTTGAGGCGGCGGCGGGCTTTGCCGTGCGCGAGGGCGCGCGCCTGCTCGTGCTGGACGAGGTGTGCGCGGCAGTATCCTGCGGCTTCCTGGAGGAGCGGGCAGTGCTGGCGTTCCTGGACGGACGGCCGGAAACATTAGAGGTGGTGATGACTGGCCGCGGCCCCTCGGAAGCGCTGTGCGCGCGCGCCGATTATATCACGGAAATGGCCGCCCGCCGCCATCCGTTCGACCGCGGCGTGGCCGCGCGGGAGGGGATCGAATTTTGAATGGACACATGCGGCCGCAGGATATCGAAAAACGCTCCTTTGCCATTATCACGGCCGAGCTGGGGGAGCGGACGTTTCCGGATGGGGAGTCCGAAGTGGTCAAGCGGGTCATCCACACAACGGCGGATTTCGACTACGCGGACAGCCTCGCTTTTTCGCCCGGCGCGGTCGGACAGGCCAGGGAAGCGCTGGCTTCGGGCGCGACCGTCGTGACCGATACGAATATGGCGCTGGCGGGCGTGAATAAGGGCGCTCTGCAGGCGCTCGGCGGGCGGGCGGTCTGCTATATGGCGGATGGGGCCGTGGCGCGCGCGGCAGGGGCGCGCGGCGTGACGCGCGCGGCGGTTTCGATGGAGTATGCCGCGCTGCTGGACGGCCCGCTCATTTTCGCCGTTGGGAACGCGCCGACAGCGCTGATCCGGCTGCACGAGCTGATCGCGGAGGGGGCGGTGTCGCCCGCGCTTGTGATTGGCGTGCCGGTCGGTTTTGTCAACGTGGTCGAGGCAAAGGAGCTTTTTATCGGCGGGCAGACGCCGTATATCATCGCGCGGGGAAGGAAGGGCGGCTCGAACGTCGCGGCGGCCATCGTCAACGCGCTGCTGTACCAGTTGATTGAACGGGAGGGATTTTAAATATGGGAAAAAAAGCGCTGGTGGTCGTCAGCTTCGGCACGGCCTGGCCGGAGGCGCGCCGTGCGATTGAAAAGCTGGAGGAGCGGCTGCGGTGCGCGTTCCCGACGCATGATTTTTACCGGTCGTTTACCTCGGAGATGGTAGCGCGCAGGATCGAGCGGGAGGAGGGTGTGCATATCCCGCAGCCGGAGGAGCTGCTGGAGCGGCTCGCGGCGGCGGGCTACGATGAGGTGCGGTGCCAAAGCCTGCATGTCATTTTCGGACAGGAGTATGAAAAGATGCTGCGCCAACTTCGGCCGTTCTGCGGCCGTTTTGAGAAGCTGTTGGCGGGCGACCCACTGCTGTGGGGGACGGGCGACTATCTGCGCCTGACCGAAGCCCTGCTCGCCCGCATGCCCCGGCTCGACAGGGACGAGGCCTATCTCTTTATGGGGCATGGCTCTGCGCATCCGGCAAACGCGGCGTACGCGCTGGTGGAAAACACGTTCCGCTACCACGGCGCGGAGCGTGTGTATGTCGGCACGGTCGAGGGATTCCCGCATCTTGACTATGTGCTGTCCCGCCTGCACCAGCGCGAGATCGCGCAGGTTCACCTTGCGCCGCTGATGATCGTTGCAGGCGACCATGCGCACAACGACCTGGCGGGGGAGGGAGAGGATAGTTGGAAGAGCCGCCTGGAGAGCGAGGGCTATCAGGTGCAGACCCATCTGTATGGCCTGGGCGAATTGGGCGCGGTAGGGGATATCTTTGTCGACCACTGCAGGCGCGCTGCGGCGCTGTAATGACTGACAGCAGAGGGAGGAAAGACCGAAACGGTCTTTCCTCCCTCTTTTTTGCGCCCTGTTTTCCGCCCCACAGGGATAAAATACGCAAAAATACTATTCCCCCTCTTATTTTCCGGCAAAGCCTGCAAATTGTTTGGGATATACTGGAAAAACAAGGGAGGCATAACGAAAATGGACAAGCAGAAAACAAAAAGAGCGGCGCCGCAGCTCATCGGGCGCGCCGCGGCGCGGGCGGCGCAGCTTTGGAACGAGGAGCACCTGCATACGCTGTTGACTGGCGTGCAGCGGTTTGTGCTGTGCGCGGTGCTGACGCGCGGCGCGGTGCTCGGAGGTTATGCCCCTTTTGGTTTGGCGATGGCCTCCGCTCTGATGGCGCGTGGGGCGGGGCTGAGCGCGATCGGCGGCATGTTTTTCGGCGCGATGCTGCTCGGCGGCGGGATCAAAAGCGGGCTGTATGCCGCCGCGGCCCTGCTCGTGCTATGTGTGATGAGCGTGTGCGCGGGGCTGCGTGTCATGGAGCGGAGGTGGTTTGCGCCCACGGTAGCAACTCTGTCCGGAGCGGCGTGTACCTTTGTGTTCCTGCCCGCGGGCGCGGCGCTCGACACGGCGGCGCTCCTGACCTTTATCGCCGTTCAGGGGCTGACCTTCGCTGCCTGCTGGATCTATGGCGGGGCGCTTGCCCCGCCGCGTGAGGAGAACGACTGGAAACGGCCGGCCACCCTGCTGGCGGTAACGGCAACCGTCCTGCTGTCACTTTCCGATCTGACGGTGTTCGGGCTGTTCGCGCCCGCGCGGGTCGTGGCGCTGCTGCTGGCGCTGGCTGCGGCTTACCTCGGCGGGTCCACAACGGGCGCGGCGGCGGGCGTGGCGTTTGGCGCGGCCATGGATCTCGCGGTCGGGTACGGTGCGCTGTTCACCTGCTGCTACGGTCTGTGCGCACTGATTGCCGGTCTGTTCCGCGACCAGGGGCGGCTGTGGTTCGCGGTCTGCGCGCTCGCCTCCGGCGTCTGTGCGGCGATGCTGGGCGTGGAACATGCGCTGTTTATCCCGCTGGTCATCGAGCAGGTCTGCTCGGTGGGGCTGTTCGCCGCAATGCCGCCGCTGGTGTGGAACGCGCTCCGGCAGACGCTCCTGCCCGACACGCTGATGGGAGAATCCGCGCGGCAGCAGGTGCGGCAGACCGCGGGCAAGTGCGCGACCGAGGCCGCGCAGGCGTTTTACGAAATGTATCTGGCCATGCTCAACGGCGTGACCGAGGGGAAGGCGGCGGGGGATCAGAATGTACGGGCGGTATTCGACCGCGCGAGCGATAGGGTGTGCAAAAACTGCGTCCTCTGCTCGCAGTGCTGGCAGCGGGACTATGTGACCACGCTTTCCGCGCTCAACGACGTGACTCAGCCCATGCTCAAGCGGGGCAGGGCCGAGCTGTCCGACTTCCCGTACCATTTTGCGTCGCGCTGCGTGCATTTGCCCGAGCTGATGCGCGCGATCAACAGCGCGCTGTTTGCGCTCCGCGAGCGCCAGAGCCTTCGGCGGCAGCAGGAGGAAAACCAAAGCCTGCTGGCCCGGCAGTACGCGGGCATTACGGATATCCTCCGTCAGCTTGGCGCGGAGGCGACGCGGGACGTTGCCGCGCAGCCGGTGATGGAGAAGCAGGTGCGCCGGTACGCAGCCGCGTTCGGATGGATCGAGCGGGTCTGTGTGGTGCGGGACGCGCAAGGTAGGCTGGTGGTGGAGCTGTACGGCGATGGTATTCGGGATGTGCTGGAGCAGGGCGAGGGGTTTTCCGCGGGTCTGTCCGCGCTGCTGGGCGTCGGGCTGACAAAGCCCAAACGGCTGGAGGACGAGCTGGGGCCGCATCTGGTGCTGCGTGAGCGCGCGCCGTTCCGCGCGGTCGTCGGTATCGGGCGGCAGCAAAAGGAGGACGCGGCGGTTTCCGGAGACAGCGGATGCTATTTCCTGACCGACGCGGGCGTGGCCTGCCTGCTGCTCGCGGACGGGATGGGCTCGGGCGCGGCCGCGGCGCAGGACAGCCGGATGCTGGTCACCTCGATGGAGCGGTTCCTGCGTGCGGGGATCACGCCGGCGGACGCGCTGAAAGCGGTGTCGCCCGCGCTGCGGCTGCGGTCGGATGGGACGCGGTTTGTCACGCTTGACGTGCTGACCGTCGACCTGTTCAGCGGAAAGGCGGAAAGTCTCAAATGCGGGGCCGCGCCCTCCTATCTGCGCGCGGGCGGTCAGTGGACCATGCTTTCCGGCAAGGCGCTGCCTGTCGGCCTGGCGGAAGAGGACGCGCTGGGCGAGCCGGTGCCGCTGCGCCTGGGACATGGCGACCTGTACATCATGCTGTCCGACGGGATTTCGGATGGTCTGGACGACGGCTGGGTACGCGAGCTGCTGGTCCGACATGCGGGGGAAAGCCCGAAAGAACTGGCAGCCCGCCTGGTGACCGAAGCGAAAGGGCGCGGGCATGACGACGACCGGACCGCGCTGGTGATGCGCATAGAACGGCTGTGAGGTAAAAGCGGGCGCAGCTGTAAAAATACGGCGGGATATGGTTAAATCCCTCCCTTTTGGGCATACTTGCTGCAAAAGGGAGGGATTTACCATGGTCAAGGGCGTGAGCCGGCGCGTGGTGGTCGTGCAGCCGGATGCGCACGGCTTATTCGAACAGGCGATTTTTCTGGTGCGGGATTACACGGTTCCGCGCGGCGATGTGGTGCGCGAAGCGTGCAGGATTGCAAACGGGTATGTGGCGGGACGTTCCGCGCGGTACAAACGGCGTTTTGCGTTCTGGCAGATCGCCTGCGCTTTTGCAGCGGGCTGCATGCTTGCGAGCGCGGCCTGGTCGGTGATTTGGCTGCTGGCTTGACAAATCGGTCAAAACTGCTGGAAAATACGCCGGATTATTGTATATTTTTACGGTAGACAATAGATAGCATAAAGATTATATTAATAATAGATATTAAAAGATAAAGGAGATCAAAAAATGACAAAGTATGTTTGCAAGATCTGCGGTTATATATATGACCCCGCCGAGGGCGATCCGGATAACGGCGTTGCGCCGGGTACCGCGTTCGCGGACCTGCCGGAGGACTGGGTATGCCCGCTGTGCGCGGTCGGCAAGGATGAATTTGAGCCGGCATAAGCGGACGGGCGCGGAAACGGGCCGCTTCGGCGGTCCGTTTGTAAATAGATTGAAAATTGCGGCCTCTGTCACTTGTTTTGGCAGGGGCCGCTTGTTATACTATGCTTAATCAAGCGTTGGAGAGTGAGCGGGCGTATGACGGCCGAGGTATTTTTTGACCTTTTCCACCAGTACGGGTTGATCCTGATCTGTGCGGTAATCTTTTGCGAATATATGAATCTGCCCGGCTTTCCAGCGGGGGTAATCATGCCATCCATCGGGGTGCTGATCGCGCAGAGCGAGTTGTCTCTGGTGCTGACGATCGTGCTGAGCGTGGTGTTCGGCCTCCTCGGCAGCTTGGTGATTTACGGCCTGTGCTATTGGGGTGGCGAGCCGATCATGGAAAAGCTGTTCGGCAAAAGCGAGAAATTCCGCTCCTTCGTCAAAAGATGCCATGCGTATATTGACGCGCAGCATGGACGCGGCCTGGCGTTCTGCCGTATCATTCCGGTTTTGCGCACCATTGTTTCCATTCCGGCGGGGTTGATTCGGATGCCGGTCAAGTGGTTTGTCGGCTGGTCCGCAATCGGCATCGCGGCGTGGAACACCGTGCTGATCTCGTTCGGCTATTTCTTTAGCGAAAAAATATTATCCATGCTGTAAAAACTCCCGAAAGGGGGTTTTTGTTTTGTCACCACTTTGCAATTTGCATTTAGTGGGGGCTTGTGATAAAATATACTGCGTCAAATTATGCGCAGTGGGGGAGAGACATGCAAATCGGTTCTGTTATGCTCGCCGGGCGCCTGGTCCTGGCGCCGATGGCCGGAGTGACCGACCGCGCATTCCGGCAAATCTGTCGGGAACACGGCGCGGCGCTTACCGTGACCGAGATGGTTTCCACCAAGGCGCTTTGCTATCAGGATAAGAAAACGCCTGCGCTTTTGTCGCTGGCGGCAGACGAGCATCCGGCCGCGGCGCAGATATTCGGGCATGAGCCGGAAACCATGGCCGAGGGCGCGCGGATTGCGCGCGCGGTGTCCGGCTGCGATATCATCGATATCAATATGGGCTGCCCCGCGCCCAAGATCGCAAACAACGGGGACGGGGCTGCGCTCATGCGCGACCCCGCGCTGGCGGCGCGCGTAATCGAAGCGGTCGTCAGCGCGGTCGATGTGCCGGTCACGGTCAAGTTCCGCAAGGGATGGGACGAGAAGAGCGTGTGCTGCGTGGACTTTGCCCGCATGGCCGAGCGGTGTGGCGCGGCGGCGGTCACGGTACACGGGCGAACGCGCGCGCAGCAGTACAGCGGCACGGCGGATTGGGACGCGATCCGCGCGGTTCGGGAGGCGGTTTCCATACCGGTCATCGCCAACGGTGATGTGGCCGAGCCGCAGGATGCGGTCCGCATCCTGCGGCATACCGGCGCGGATATGGTGATGATCGGCCGCGGCGCATTGGGCGACCCGTGGCTTTTCGAGCGCGCGAACGCGCTGCTGGAAACCGGCGTCTGCCCGCCGCTGCCTCCGTTTGCGGAGCGGATCGATACTGCGGTGCGGCAGATCGAGCTGGCGGCGGAGCAAAAGGGGGAGCGCGTCGCCATGCTGGAGGCGCGCCGCCATGTAAACTGCTATCTAAAACGGCAGAGCGGGCTCAAGGCCTTCAAAACACGCATTTGCGCGCTGGAACGGCTGGAAGAGCTTTATCCGCTGGCCGAGGAGCTCAAGCGCGCTGTGCAGGCGTGACGGGGCCTGACATCAGGAAGGGGGCGGGAGCCCATGGACGAAAAACATTTGCTGGCGAGAGCGCGCCGCGGCGAGGTGGCGGCGTTTGAAGAACTGGTGCGGCTGTATGAAAAGCGCGTTTACGCGGTCGCCCTGCGTTCGGCCGGCTCGCCGGAGGACGCGGCGGACATCGTGCAGGAGGTGTTCCTGCGCGCGTGGCGGTCGATCGAGTCCTTTCGGGGGGACAGCGGGTTTTCCACCTGGCTGTTCCGGATCACGATGAACCTGTGCGTCGATTTTGCGCGACACAAGCATGCGCAGCCGCAGACCCAGCCGCTTGTGGGAGAGGACGACGCGGAGCGCCCGATACCGGATACCGCCCCCACGCCGGAGGAGCATCTGGAGAACAGCGAGCTTGGGCGCGAGCTGGCCGCCGCGTTGGACGAAGTGAGCGGCGAGCATCGCCAGATCGTATTGCTGCGCGATGTATCCGGCTTGAGCTACACCGAGATCGCAGAGGTGCTGGAGATCAGCGAGGGAACGGTCAAGTCGCGCCTGTCGCGCGCGCGGCTTGCGCTGCGCACGGTTTTGCTGCGGCGGGGGAACCTTTTGCCGTCTACCGCGTCTAATGAATCGAAAGGAGGCGGGGACGCATGAGCGATAAGGAATATTATGAGCAGCTCTGCTCAAACAGCATTGACGGTACGCTGACTGATTCCGAACGGGAAAAGCTGGAGGCGCATCTGGCGGAATGTCCCTCGTGCGCCGCGCTGAAACAGGATTTGGAGCAGATGCACGCGCTGTTTTCGACCGAAGCGGCGCTTCCGGACGGGCTGCACGAAAAGATTATGCAGTGTGTGGAGCAGGAGGCGAAGTTGCGGGTCGTGCAGCCGGAAAAGCCGGCGCGCAGGCTGCCGGTATTCACTATGGTCGCGGCAGCGGCGGTCGTCGTGCTGGCGGTTCTGGGCGGCGGCGTGGGACAGGTGTTCGGCATGGTGAACATGGGCGCGGGCGTCAGCGCCTCGAACGCCTCCACGGCGGCAGGCGCTACGGAGGGCTTGGACATGAACGGCGGCGTGCGTGCGGCCGTAGAGGATGCTGCGGACCAGGCGGCGCTGGCGAAGGAGGAGAAGGCGGCGGATGCGTCGGCAGACGCCGGCGAAGCGCCGCCAGCGGAACCGGCGGCGCCGGAATCGTACAGCGTTCCGGAAAGCGGAGCGGAGAATCCGGCCGGAGAGGACGGCGGGGACCATGCGGACACGGCCGTGCCGGCTGGCGGCGGCGCGGTCGAGCCGCGGGATTCGGGGCCGGCGGTGATGCAGGCCGGCGGTGAGACGGAAGCATTTTCGTTGCCGGAAGCGTTGAGCGGCGTAAGTGTGGCGCACTGCTATCTGGCAAGCGGCACGGGCGAGCTGCCGGACATAGGCGGGGAACTGCTCTCCACGGATGAAACGGTATCTTATTTCCTGCTGGACAACAGCATGGCTACGATCCAAGACACCTTTAAGGCGCTGGAGGAAGCGGGCTTTGAAGTTTCCGCGTACGAAGGGCTGGGGCTGACGCTGGACAGCAAAGCGGAAAGCTGGCTCCTGATCGTGACCGTCGGATAAGGCGGCTGCGGAAAAGGGGGGATACGGAAAAATGGCGGTGCGGCCGCCATTTTTTTGTGCCTGCGGCCGCAGGGAATTAAATTTTGGAGGCTTTCACAAAAAAATTGCAGAAATTTTGTTCAAACGCTTGACTTTGGGAAATGCTTGTAGTAATCTATAAAGGCACCTGCAAAAGCAGGTAAAACGCGATGATGCCGGAGATTGCTGCCCTGTGCAGGTAACTTCGGCGGAGTAGGTCCGACAATCGGGCGGTTGAGATAACTGCTATCAGCCGAGAGGACAGAGTGCCTCCAGGCAAAAACGCAATGTTCCTGCGTAAATTCGGGACTTGCGGCGCGTGAGCCGCAAAGCCGATGGCCTGAACCACTTACGTTTCTTATTGTGACCGGATCGTTACACTATCAGTGCGCCCCGGTTATTTTCATGCCCGACCGTGATACGCACGGCGGGGTTGCAGTTTCTCTCCGTAGCGAGTCAAAACATTATTTAATGTATGGCACACATACGAGGAGGAAAACCAAAATGGCAAACGCACAGAAGATCCGCATTCGTC
This sequence comes from Agathobaculum ammoniilyticum, assembly GCF_025567315.1. Classification (NCBI taxonomy): domain Bacteria; kingdom Bacillati; phylum Bacillota; class Clostridia; order Eubacteriales; family Butyricicoccaceae; genus Agathobaculum; species Agathobaculum ammoniilyticum. Next base: position 55,616 of record NZ_JAOQJE010000014.1, on the reverse strand, counting down.
TCAAGGCGTACGACCACGAGTTGATCGACCAGTCCGCGGAGAAGATCATCGAGACCGCCAAGCGCAACGGCGCGAAGGTCTCCGGCCCGATCCCGCTGCCGACCGAGAAGCAGATCGTCACCATCCTGCGCGCGGTACACAAGTACAAGGATTCCCGCGAGCAGTTCGAGCGCCGCACCCACAAGCGCCTGATTGACATCATCAACCCGAATCAGGCCACCATCGAGGCGCTGACCACCCTCGACCTGCCGGCGGGCGTGGAGTTTGAGGTCAAACTCTAAACCCCTATAGGGGGCTTCAAAAGCCCCCTATATACGAAGGTCGGTTCCGGAAGAAACCGATCTTCGTTACCCGAATGACGCCGTCCAGGGCGGCTGGGTCGGGGTGTAAAAAGTCCGGCAAAGCTGGACTTTTTACGGGAAACCGCATGGCGGTTTCATCTTATGATTCCTTTTGTCAACAGGCAGACGGACTAACCCAACCGGCTGCTTGAAGCCCTGCCGCGATACGCGCGGCGAGGTCATGTTGGCGGCCAAATGCCGTCAACCAATAACCTTTAAGGAGGAAAAACACTATGCTGCAGAAAGCAATCATCGGCAAGAAGGTCGGCATGACCCAGATCTTCAACGCTGACGGCAAGGTCATCCCCTGCACGGTGATCGAGGCGGGCCCCTGCGTCGTCACCCAGCTCAAGACCGAGGAAAAGGACGGCTATAACGCGGTTCAGTTCGGTTTTGAGGATATCAAGGAGCGCAAGCTCAACAAGCCGGAGAAAGGCCACCTGAAGAAGGCGGGCGAGTCTCTGAAGAAGTATCTCAAGGAGTTCCGCTTCGCGGACTGCTCCACTTTCCAGCTTGGCGATGTGGTCAAGGCCGACATGTTCGTGGAAGGCGACTACGTCGACGTGACCGGCACTTCCAAGGGTAAGGGCTACGCAGGCGTTATCAAGCGCTTTAACGCGGGCCGCTCCCCGATGAGCCACGGCGCCGGCCCGATGCACCGTCATCAGGGTTCGATGGGCGCGTGTTCCGACCCGTCCAAGATCATGAAGGGCAAAATGATGCCCGGCCACTTGGGTGCCGAGCAGGTCACTGTTCAGAACCTGGACGTTGTCAAGGTTGACGCGGAGCTTAACCTGATCGCCGTTTGCGGCGCGGTTCCGGGTCCCAAGGGCGGCATCGTAGTGCTCAAGAACACCGTCAAGAATAACAAGGTTGCCAAGGGCGAGGCTGGCATCAGCAAGAACCCGCAAAAGGCTTCCGCGAGAAAGTAAGGGAAGGAGGAGCAACGAATGCCTACAGTAGCAGTTTTTGATATGACCGGCAAGAAGACCGGCGAGATGGAGCTTAACGAGGCCGTATTCGGCATCGAGCCCAACATGGCGGTTGTACACGCAGCGGTCAAGAATTACCTGGCCAACCAGCGCCAGGGTACGCAGTCCACGCTGACCCGCGCTGAGGTCCGCGGCGGCGGCATCAAGCCGTGGCGCCAGAAGGGCACCGGCCGCGCGCGTCAGGGCTCGATCCGCTCTCCGCAGTGGACGCACGGCGGTATCGCGCTCGGTCCCAAGCCGCGTTCCTACAATTACAGCCTGACCAAGAAGACCAAGCGCCTGGCCATGCTCTCCGCCCTGTCCGCCAAGGCGGCTGCCGGCGAGATCATTGTGATCGACGGACTGGATATGGGCGAGATCAAGACCAAGAGCTTCGCGGGCTTCCTCAAGTCTGTCGAGGCTACCGGCAAGAGCCTGGTCGTCACCCCCGAGGTCCGCACGAACGTCGTCAAGTCCGCGGCCAACATCCCGGGCGTCCGCACGACGATCGCGTCCACCCTCAACGTATATGAAATCCTCAACGCCGACAAGTTCATCATCGACAAGGCGGCTGTCGAGAAGCTCCAGGAGGTGTACGCATAATGAAGTTCGCTTACGACATTATCAAGAAGCCGGTTATCACCGAGCGTTCGATGGAAGGCCTGCAGGACAACAAGTACACCTTTGAGGTCGCTGCCGACGCAGGAAAGATTGAGATCAAAAAGGCCGTAGAGCAGATCTTCGGCGTCAAGGTCATGAAGGTCAACACCATTAAGCTGCCGGGCAAGTGGAAGCGCATGGGCGTCCACGTCGGTAAGCGTCCGGACGTCAAGAAGGCGGTCGTCACCCTGACCCCTGACTCCAAGAAGATTGAGATCTTCGAGAACATGATGTAAAAGCGTATAGGAGGGACTCCGTCCCCCTTATATATGTAAAAAGTTTCGAAGAAACTTTTCACGATACTCCCTCTCGTCTGCACAGCGGACGAGGACGCGCCGCCGCGGCGCGATGAAATGACGCGGACATGGTTCGCGTGTGTATGGGGATGCCACCCCGATAAGATACAGAGTTATTAAGGAGTTGAAAATCCAAATGGCTATCAAGACTTTCAACCCGACGACGCCCTCACGCAGAAATATGACTGTGCTGTCCTACAAGGGCCTGTCCAAGGTGAAGCCCGAGAAGAGCCTTCTCGAAAAGGTCAAGAAGACCGCCGGCCGCAACAGCTATGGCCGCATCACCGTCCGCCACATCGGCGGCGGCAACAAGAAAAAGTACCGCATCATTGACTTCAAGCGCCAGAAGCTGGATATGCCGGCGACCGTCATGACGCTTGAGTACGACCCGAACCGCTCGGCCAATATCGCGCTCGTCCAGTATGAGGATGGCGAAAAGGCCTATATCCTCGCGCCGGACGGCCTCTCGATCGGCGACAAGGTCGTTTCCTCCAAGGATGCCGACATCAAGCCCGGCAACTGCCTGCCGGTTGAGTTCATTCCGGTCGGTACCATGATCCACAACATCGAGCTGTATCCTGGCAAGGGCGCGCAGCTGGTCCGTTCCGCTGGCGTTGGCGCGCAGCTGATGGCGAAGGAGAATGGCAAGGCGATGGTCCGTCTGCCCTCTGGCGAGCTGCGCTACGTCCGCCTCGAGTGCAAGGCGACGATCGGCGTTGTGGGCAACTCCGACCATGCCAACGTGCAGATCGGCAAGGCCGGCCGCACCCGCCACATGGGCATCCGCCCGACCGTCCGCGGTTCTGTTATGAACCCGTGCGATCACCCGCACGGCGGCGGCGAGGGTAAGAGCCCGATCGGCCGTCCGTCTCCGGTTACCCCGTGGGGCAAGCCGGCGATGGGCTACAAGACCCGCAAGAAGAACCACCGCACGGATAAGCAGATCGTGCGTCGTCGTAACGGCAAGTAAGAAAGGAGTTAACGTAATATGGGCAGAAGTGTCAAGAAAGGCCCTTTTGTGGCTCCTGAGCTTATCAAAAGAGTCGTTGAAATGAATGAAAAGGGCGAGAAGAAGGTCCTCAAGACTTGGTCCCGCGCTTCCACGATCTTCCCCGAGTTCGTCGGCCACACCTTCGCGGTGCATGACGGCCGCAAGCATGTTCCGGTGTATGTCACCGAGGACATGGTTGGTCACAAGCTGGGCGAGTTTGCTCCCACCCGTACCTACAAGGGTCACGCGGGCAGCAAGACCTCCAATAACGGCAAGTAAGGAGGAGTTAAGGAAACATGGAAGCAAGAGCTATTGTACGCAACGTGCGCATGACCCCGCGTAAGGTCAAGCTGATCTGCGACCTGATCCGCGGCAAGGATGCGGGCGAGGCGATGGCCATTATCATGAATACCCCCAAGGCGGCCTGCGAGCCGATGGAGAAGCTCCTCAAGAGCGCGGTTGCCAACGCGGAGAACAACCATCACATGAACACCGACAAGCTGTACGTCAAGGAAGTACACGTCGGTCCCGGCCCGATCATGAAGCGCGTGATGCCGCGCGCCCAGGGCCGTGCGTTCAGAATCCTCAAGAGAACCTCGCACATCACGCTGGTTCTTGGCGAGAAAGAATAAGGGAGGGTAATCAATGGGCCAGAAAGTAAATCCGAACGGTCTCCGTGTCGGCGTTATCAAGAATTGGGATTCCCGTTGGTTCGCTAAGGACAATGTGTTCGGCGACCTCCTCGTGGAAGACTACAACATTCGTAAGGAACTGAAGAAGCGTCTGTACGACGCAGGCGTTCCGGCGATCGAAATCGAGCGTAAGAACGACGAGATCAAAATCATGATCCAGTGCGCGCGTCCCGGCATGGTTGTCGGCCGCGGTGGCGAGGATATCAAGAAGCTCGAGGAAGAGCTGACCCGCAAGTACGGCAAGAAGGTCCGCTGCTCGATCATCGAGATCAAGAATCCGGACACCAACGCGACCCTGGTCGCGGAGAACATCGCCGCGCAGCTTGAGAAGCGCATTGGCTTCCGCCGCGCGATGAAGCAGTCCATGGGCCGTGCGATGCGCATGGGCGCCAAGGGTATCAAGGTTTCCTGCGGCGGCCGTCTGGGCGGCGCGGAAATCGCCCGCACCGAGCACTATCATGAAGGCACCATCCCGCTGCAGACCCTGCGCGCGGATATCGACTATGGCTTTGCCGAGGCCGCGACCACCTATGGCCGCATCGGCGTAAAGGTTTGGATCTACAAGGGCGAGGTCCTCCACGGCGGTCCGCGTTTGGGCCGTTCGATCGAGGCTCCCAAGCCCGCTTTCGAGCGCCGCGAGCGTCGCGGTGGCCGTGACGACCGCCGTGGCGGCCGCCGCGACTTCAACCGTGGTAACGGCGAGCGCCGCGCGCCCCGCCAGGAAGGAGGCAACCGCTAATGCTGCTCCCCAAGAGAGTGAAATACCGTCGCGTGCATCGTGGCCGCCTCAAGGGCAAGGCCATGCGCGGCAACTTTGTATCCAACGGTGAGTACGGCCTGCAGGCCACTGAGCCGTGCTGGATCACCTCGAACCAGATCGAGGCCGCCCGTATCGCCATGACCCGCTACACCAAGCGCGGCGGTCAGGTATGGATCAAGATTTTCCCCGACAAGCCCGTGACCGAGAAGCCGGCCGAGACCCGAATGGGTTCCGGTAAGGGTTCGCCCGAGTACTGGGTCGCTGTCGTCAAGCCCGGCCGCGTGCTGTTCGAGATCGCCGGCGTTTCCGAGGAAGTTGCCCGCGAAGCGCTGCGTCTGGCCAGCCACAAGCTGCCGTGCAAGACCAAGTTCGTTGCCCGTGAGACCAAGAATGGCGGTGAAGCATGATGAAGGCATCTGAGATCAGAGAACTGACGGCCGAGGAGCTCGCCGCAAAGCTTGGCGACCTGAAGAAGGACCTCTTCAACCTCCGTCTTCAGCTCGCTACCAACCAGTTGGACAATACCAACAAGATCACCGAGGTCAAGCGCGACATTGCGCGCGTCAACACCGTAATCCGTGAGAAGCAGCTCGCGGAGAAGGCGTAAAGGGAGGGAAACGAATTGAGCGAAAGAGCATTACGCAAAACGCGAGTCGGCAAGGTCGTTTCCGACAAGATGGACAAGACCATTGTCGTCGCGATCGAGGATCGCGTAGCGCATCCTCTGTATAAGAAGGTTATTCCGCACACCTATAAGCTGAAGGCGCACGACGAGAACAACGAGTGCGGCATCGGCGACAAGGTAAAGGTGATGGAGACCCGCCCGCTGTCCAAGGATAAGCGCTGGCGCCTGGTCGAGATCATCGAGAAGGCAAAGTAAGGAGGAGAGCACATGGTTCAGCAGGAAACTTTTCTGCGCGCGGCTGACAACAGCGGCGCGAAGGAACTGAAGGTAATCCGTGTTCTCGGCGGCTCCGCACGCAAGTACGGCAATATCGGTGACGTGGTCGTCTGCTCGGTGCGTAAATGCACTCCGGGCGGCGGCGTGAAGAAGGGCGACGTGGTCAAAGCTGTGATCGTCCGCACCGTAAAGGGCCTGCGCCGCGCGGATGGCAGCTACATCCGCTTTGACGAGAACGCCGGCGTTATCATCCGTGACGATAAAAACCCCCGCGGCACCCGTATCTTCGGGCCTGTCGCGCGTGAGCTGCGTGACAAGGACTATATGAAGATCCTGTCGCTTGCTCCGGAAGTACTGTAAGGAGGTCGCCAACAAATGAATAATTTGCATGTAAAGACGGGCGACACCGCAGTCGTTCTTTCCGGCAAGGAAAAGGGCAAGCGCGGCAAGGTCCTGTCCGTAAACCCGAAGAAGGGGATGGTCGTGATCGAGGGTGTGAACATGATCAAGTGCCACACCAAGCCCCGCCGCCAGGGCGAGACCGGCGGTATCATCGAGCGCGAGGGCGCGCTGCGTGCCTGCAAGGTCATGCGCGTGTGTCCGAAGTGCAACAAGCCGACCCGTGTTGCGCACAAGTTTGCCGAGAACGGCGCGAAGCTGACGGTGTGCAAGCACTGTGGCGAGACGCTGTAAGAAGAGGAGGTTGCAATAAATGGTTCCGAATATGAAAGCGAAGTATACTGCGGACGTTGCGCCTGCTCTGATGAAGAAGTTCCAGTACAAGAGCACGATGCAGATCCCGACGATCGACAAGGTCGTCGTCAACGTCGGCTGCGGCAAGGAGGCCAACGGTAACGCCAAGGTCATCGAGTCCGTTGTTCGCGACATCGCTGCGATCACCGGCCAGAAGCCGGTCGTGACTCACGCCAAGAAGTCGGTCGCGAATTTCAAGCTCCGCGAGGGCATGCCGGTAGGCGTCAAGGTCACCCTGCGCCATGATCGTATGTGGGAGTTTTTGGATCGTCTGTTCAATGTTGCGCTGCCGCGCGTGCGCGACTTCCGCGGCATCAATGGCGACGCGTTCGACGGCCGCGGCAACTATGCCCTGGGCCTCAAGGAACAGCTGATCTTCCCGGAGATCTCCTACGACCAGATCGATAAGGTCCGCGGCATGGACATCGTTATCTGCACCACCGCGCAGACCGATGAAGAAGCGAAAGAGCTGCTCACGCTGATGGGCGCTCCGTTTGAGAAGTAAGGGAGGAGAATGATAAATGGCTAAGAAGTCGATGATCCTCAAGCAGCAGGCGAAGCCGAAGTTCTCTACCCGTGCTTACAACCGCTGCAAGATCTGCGGCCGCCCTCACGCGTACCTGCGTGATTTCGGCATCTGCCGTATCTGCTTCCGCGAGCTGGCCTACAAAGGCCAGATCCCGGGCGTGCGCAAGGCTTCCTGGTAAGCTTTGCGTCGATCAAAGGTTAGGCATATGCCCTGACTTTTGATGAAAACAGAAGCCTGCTTCTGTTTTCTATCCTAACTGCGCGCTTTCGCGCGAGAAGATTGCGAAAGCGGGCGCGCTATGCGCCCGCTTTTTTGCAGACTTTGCCGTATTTTGTCGGCAAAGACACTTTTATTGCGTTTTGACGGGAACGAAAGCCGAAAGTTTGATAAAAATATGCACTTTGTTGCTTGTCAGAACGTTCAAAAACATGCTATAATTAGTCGATAGCCCGCTCTGCGGGCTTATCGGCTGTTATAAAAAAACAGTTTCCCCGGCCGCTGTCTGTGGAAGGGCCACAGGCAGTGTAAAGAAAAGTGGGAGGCAAACAGGCCAATCAAGAGGGGACCCAACCCAGCCCCGCTCCGATTGCTGCACTACCCCCAAACTTCTTGAAAAGGAGAGCATTTATGCAGATCACTGATCCCATCGCGGATATGCTGACCCGTATCCGCAACGCCGGCAATGCTCGTCATGCCAGCGTGGACGTACCCGCGTCCAAAATGAAGAAGGCAATTGCCCAGATCCTGCTCGACGAAGGCTATATCAAGTCTTTTGAGACGCTCGAGGGCAACACGCAGGGCATCATCCGCATCACGCTCAAGTATGTGGACGGCCGCCAGAAGGCTATCTCCGGCCTTAAGCGCGTATCCAAGCCCGGCCTGCGTGTCTATGCCGGCGCACAGGAGCTTCCCAAGGTACTCCGCGGCCTCGGCATTGCCATCATTTCCACGTCGAGAGGCGTCATGACCGACAAAAAGGCCCGCGAGCTGAACGTCGGCGGCGAAGTTCTCGCATTTGTATGGTAAGGGGAGGTATAAAATATGTCTCGAATTGGTAGAATGCCGATTGCCATCCCGTCCGGTGTGGAGGTCAAGATCGACGGCCACGTCGTAACGGTGAAGGGCGCAAAGGCAACCCTTACCCGCGAAATCCATCCGAATATGAATGTTGCGGTGGAGGGAAATGAAATCCTCGTCACCCGTCCGAACGACGACAAGCAGAACCGCGCGCTGCACGGCCTGACCCGCAGCCTGATCCACAACATGGTGGTGGGCGTGACCGACGGCTTCAAAAAGGAGCTGAGCGTGCAGGGTGTTGGCTACCGTGTCGCCAAGCAGGGCAAGGATCTGGTTATGAACCTCGGCTACTCGCATCAGGTTACGATGAGCGAAACCGACGGTATCACGATCGACGTTCCGAACCCGAACACGATCATCATCTCCGGTCCTGACAAGCAGAAGGTCGGCCAGTTTGCTGCGGAAGTCCGCGAAAAGCGCCCGCCGGAGCCCTACAAGGGCAAGGGCATCCGCTACGCTGACGAGTATGTCCGCCGCAAGGAAGGCAAGACCGGCGCGAAGAAGAAGTAAGGAAAGGAGAGGCGAAAAATGGTTTCGAAGAAGGATTCCAACAAGGCGCGTCTGCAGCGCCACAAGCGCGTGCGCGCAAAGATCAGCGGCACGGCCGAGCGTCCGCGTCTGGACGTTTACCGTTCTGCCAAGAATATTTATGCACAGGTCATCGACGATGTCGCCGGTGTCACCTTAGTCTCCGCCTCGACTGCCGAGAAGGACTTCACCGAGTACGGCGGCAACAAGGAAGCGGCCAAGAAGATTGGCATGCTGGTTGCCGAGCGCTGCAAGGCCAAGGGTATTGAGAACGTCGTGTTCGACCGCGGCGGCTATCTGTACCACGGCCGCGTGAAGGAGCTCGCGGAGGGCGCCCGTGAGGGCGGCCTGCAGTTTTAAGTCGGGAGGAGGTAAAACATGGCTCAGTTTAATAGAAACGATAAGCGCGAGGACGAGTTCTCCGAGAACGTCGTAGCGCTCAACCGCGTTGCCAAGACCGTAAAGGGCGGCCGTATCTTCAAGTTTGCGGCGCTGGTCGTCGTTGGCGACGGCAAGGGTACGGTCGGCTTCGGCTTGGGCAAGGCATCCGAAGTTCCGGACGCGATCCGCAAGGGCATCGAGGACGCCAAGAAGAACCTCGTCAAGATTTCCCTGAAGGGTACCACCATCCCGCACGAGGTTATCGGCGAGTTCGGGGCGGGCCGCGTTCTGCTCAAGCCCGCTGCCCCCGGTACCGGCGTTATCGCCGGCGGCGCGGTCCGTGCGGTCGTTGAGGCTGCCGGCATCAAGGACATCCGTACCAAGTGCCTGCGCTCCAACAACCCGCAGAACGTCGTTACGGCGACGATGGAAGGCCTGAAGAGCCTGCGCGACGCTGCCCAGGTGGCGGCGGTTCGCGGCAAAGCCGTAGAAGAACTGTAAGAAAGGGGTAACTCACAATGGCTAACATGAAGATTACCCTGAAAAAGAGCCTGGTCGGCCGCTTGGATAAGCACATTGCGACCGCTCATTCTTTGGGGCTTAAGAAGATCAACGATGTAACCGTTCAGCCGGACAACGCGCAGACGCGCGGCAAGGTTAAGCAGATCGGTTACCTGCTCGAAGTTGTAGAGGAGGCGTAACCCATGAAGCTTCACGAATTATCGCCTGCCGCAGGTTCCGTAAAGCCCGCTTACCGCAAGGGCCGCGGCGCTGGTTCCGGCAACGGCAAGACCGCGGGCCGCGGTCACAAGGGCCAGTGGGCTCGTTCCGGCGGCGGCGTCCGCCCGGGCTTTGAAGGCGGCCAGATGCCTCTGGCGCGCCGCCTGCCGAAGCGTGGTTTCAACAATATTTTCGGCACCACCTACGCACCGGTCAATGTTTCCGCTCTGGAGAAGTTTGAAGATGGCACCGAGGTCACCGCAGAAGCGCTGCGCGAGGCCGGTATCGTCAAGAATGCTCTCGACGGCATCAAGATCCTTGGCAACGGTACGCTCACCAAGAAGCTGACGGTTAAGGCCGCGGCGTTCTCGGCGTCCGCAAAGGAGAAGATCGAAGCCGCAGGCGGAAAGGCCGAGGTGATTTAAGGTGTTTCAAACCCTTAAAAACGCCTGGAACATGCCGGAGCTGCGCAAGAAGATCCTGTATACGCTGTTTATCCTGCTGATCTTCCGCTTTGGCTCCTGCATCCCCGTGCCGTTCATCAACACCGAGCTGCTGGCGACCTACTTTGAGCAGTCGCAGGTGGCGGGGTCGATGCTCGGTTACCTTGATATGTTCACCGGCGGCGGTCTGTCCAACGCGACGATCTTCGCCATGTCCATCACGCCGTATATCAACGCGTCCATTATCCTGCAGCTGCTGACCGTTGCCATCCCCGCGCTTGAGCGTATGGTCAAGGAAGGCGGCGAGGAGGGACGCAAGAGGATCGCTTCCTGGACCCGCTATGTCGCGGTTGTCCTCGGCCTTCTGCAGGGCTTCTCCTACTATGCGCTGCTGCGCAGCAACGGATTCCTGTCCAACACGAGCGTCCTTGCCGCGGCCGCGATCATCCTGACGTTCACCGCGGGTACCGCGCTGATCATGTGGCTGGGCGAGCACATCACCCAGAACGGCATCGGCAACGGTATCTCGATCATCCTGTTTGCGGGCATCGTTTCCCGCGGCCCGTCGCTGATCCGGACGCTGTACAACCTGTTCAAGCAGGGCGGCGGCAGCATTATTTCCGCGTTGCTGATGATCGTCATCGGCTTGGCCGTTGTCGTGTTCATCGTGTTCATGTCCAACGCGGAGCGCCGCATTCCAGTGCAGTACGCTAAGCGCGTGGTCGGCCGCAAGATGTACGGCGGCCAGTCCACCCACCTGCCGATCAAGGTCAACGCGTCCGGCGTTATGCCGATCATTTTCGCGTCATCCATCCTGTCGCTGCCCCAGACCGTTTCGATGTTCTGGCAGCCGGCGGCCGGCACGGTCGGCTGGCATGTATTGAACCTGTTCTCGCAGTCCAACCCGTTCTATATTATTGTATACGGACTGCTGATCCTTGCGTTCGCGTATTTCTACGCTTCCATCCAGTTCAACCCGATCGAGATTTCCAACAACCTCAAGAAGAACGGCGGCTTCATTCCGGGCTTTCGTCCGGGCAAGCCGACGAGCGACTTTATCACCAAGGCGCTCGGCAAGGTTACCTTTGTGGGCGCGATCTTCCTGGGAATTGTTGCGATTCTGCCGTTGATCGTCGGCGCAATCTCCCCGAACCTCTCCAATGTGGCTCTGGGCGGCACGTCGGTCATCATCGTCGTCGGCGTTGCGCTTGATACCGTCAAGCAGCTGGAGGCACAGATGCTCATGCGCCACCACAAGGGCTTCTTGGAATAATGCTGGAGGCATACTGAAGTGAATCTGATTTTACTGGGCGCTCCGGGCGCCGGCAAAGGCACGCTTGCGTCCTATCTTGTGGAAAAGATGGGGGTGCCGAGCGTATCGACCGGCAATATTCTGCGCGAAGCGATCAAGAACAACACACCGCTCGGCCAGTCGGCCAAGCAGTTTATGGATGCAGGGCAGCTTGTACCGGACGGAGTCGTGATCGGCATGCTCAAGGAGCGCATTGCCGAGCCGGATTGTAAAAATGGCTTCATCCTGGACGGGTTCCCGCGCACCATCCCGCAGGCGGAGGCGCTGGATACGATCGCAACGATCGACTGCGCGCTTTCGCTGGAAGTGCCGGACGAGGTGATCGAGGGCCGTATGACCGGCCGCCGTGTCTGCCTCAAGTGCGGCGCGTCCTACCACATCAAGGCCAACCCGCCCAGACAGGCGGACACCTGCGATGTGTGCGGCGACAAGCTGCATATCCGCAAGGATGACAAGCCGGATGTGGTGCAGCACCGTTTGGCAACCTACCATGAGCAGACCGAGCCGCTCAAGGATTACTATGGTAAGCAGGGCAAGCTCAAAAGCATCGATGGTACGCAGGGTATCCGCCAGACGGAACAGATCGCCGTTCAGGCGTTGGGTCTGTAAGCTATGATCCATTTGAAGTCAGAAAAAGAGCTCGAACGGATGCGTGTCGCCGGCCGCATTACCGCGCTTGCGCGGAAAGCGGCGGCGGACGCGGTCCGTCCCGGCGTCACGACAGGCGAAATCGACCGGATCGTCCGCAAGACGATCGAGGACGCGGGCGCGAAGCCCTCGTTCCTCGGTTACGGCGGCTTTCCCAGCAGCGCCTGCGTATCGGTCAACGACGAGGTCATCCACGGCATCCCCTCAAAGCATCATGTGGTGCGGGAGGGGGATATCGTCAAAGTGGACGTTGGCGCCTATATTGGCGGCTACCACGGCGACTGCGCCTGCACCGTACCCTGCGGTGAGGTGTCCGAGGAGGCTAGGCGTCTGATCGAAGTGACCCGGCAGAGCTTCTATGAGGGTATCAAATTTGCCCGCGAGGGCTACCGCGTTTCCGATATCTCCGCAGCCGTGCAGGCCTATGTGGAGAAAAACGGCTTTTCGGTGGTGCGCGCTTACGTCGGCCACGGCGTAGGGGAGAACCTGCACGAATCACCCGAAGTACCGAATTTCGGCCATCCGGGCCATGGAATCCGGCTGCAGCGTGGTATGACTATCGCAGTGGAACCCATGGTCAATGTGGGTGTGTATGACGTCAAGGTCCTGCCGGACGGCTGGACCGTCAAAACCAGGGACGGGAAGCTGTCCGCCCACTATGAGAACACGATCGCCATTACGGATGGCGAGCCGGAGATACTAACCAGCATCGACGGTGAGGTGTTGTAATGGTGGAGGCCCACACAGCCGATATCGTGCTGTCGCTGACCGGCAGGGACAAGGGCAGGCTCATGCTTGTCATGGCGGAAGAGGGGGATTTTCTTCTGCTGGCAAACGGGCGCGCGCGCAGGGCGGAAAGTCCCAAGCGCAAGCGCCGCAAGCATGTGAGCTACCAGGGACCGAGTGACGGGCGTACGGCGCGCAAGCTGCTGGAGTCCGGCCGCCTGACCAACAGCGACATACGCAAGGCCCTTTCCCTTTGGACAGGGGACGAGGACGCAAATTGACCGAGGAGGGTAATACACATATATGGCAAAAGATGATGTAATCGAACTCGAAGGTACCGTCATAGAGGCGCTGCCTAACGCGATGTTTCAGGTGGAACTGCCCAACGGCCATAAGATACTGGCTCATATTTCAGGCAAGCTCCGCATGAACTTTATCCGCATTCTTCCCGGCGACAAGGTCACCGTTCAGATGTCGCCCTACGACCTGACCCGCGGTCGTATCACTTGGCGTTCCAAGTGACCCAAAAGCGGGCGGAGGCGCGTATGTGACCCGAGCGCCAGCGGTCGCCGGTTTTCCGGTGTCCCATCCCACCAAAATTTTTGATGGAGGTAAAATGTCATGAAGGTAAGACCATCTGTTAAGCCGATCTGCGAGAAGTGCAAGATCATCCGCCGCAAGGGCAAGGTCATGGTTATCTGCCAGAACCCGAAGCATAAGCAGAAGCAGGGCTAAAAATCTTATAGGGGACTTCAAAAGTCCCCTATATACGAAAACAAGTTCGGGAGAAACTTGTTTTCGATACCCGAGCAGCGCGGCCCAAGGCCGCTGGGTCGGGGAATCAAAAGCACGGGCGAAGCTCGCGCTTTTGATGAAAACGGCATGGCCGTTTTCTGATTGCATGCGCCGGACGGCGCGAATGTGTGAAGCGGTTTTTCTACCGTTTCCAGATAAATTGCCGCGCGTCATGGCGCGGGATGATGGTTTACGCGAACACGACAAGCACGCGCGGGCGCGCGGCGCTGCAGGGGCGGAGGCGGTCCCTACACTGTGTTTGCCAACACGCCTCAGTGTAAACAAATCGGAGGTTTTATAAAGTATGGCACGTATTGCCGGTGTTGACCTTCCCCGCGAGAAGCGCGTGGAGATCGGCCTGACCTACGTCTTCGGCATTGGCCGCAAGACGTCCAACGAAATCCTTGCCAAGACCGGTATCAATCCCGATACCCGCGTCAAGGACCTGACCGAAGAAGAAGCCGCCAAGCTGCGTGAAGTAATCGACCGCGACTACAACGTCGAGGGCGACCTGCGCCGCGAGATCGGCCTGAATATCAAGCGTTTGGTTGAAATCGGCTGCTACCGCGGCCTGCGCCACCGCCGCGGCCTGCCGGTACGCGGCCAGCGCACCAAGACCAACGCCCGTACCCGCAAGGGTCCCAAGAAGACCATTGCGAACAAGAAGAAGTAAGGAGGGGAACGTATAAATGGCTAAGGTACAGCAGAAAAAGGGCGCGGCGACCCGTACGCGCCGCCGCGAGCGCAAGAACATTGAAAAGGGCGCGGCTCACATCCGTTCCTCTTTCAACAACACCATCGTTACCATTACCGACCTGAACGGCAACGCAATTTCCTGGGCTTCCTCTGGCGAAATGGGCTTCCGCGGCTCGCGTAAGTCCACCCCGTTCGCCGCGCAGACCGCGGCTGAAACCGCCGCGGCCGCCGCGATGGAGCACGGCCTGAAGACGGTTGAGGTTTACGTTAAGGGACCGGGTTCCGGCCGCGAGGCTGCGATCCGCGCGCTGCAGGCCGCGGGGCTTGAGGTCACCATGATTAAGGACGTGACCCCGATCCCGCACAATGGCTGCCGTCCGCCCAAGCGCAGAAGAGTATAATAAGGAGGAAACCAATCAATGGCTAAGAATACACAGCCCGTTCTCAAGCGCTGCAAGACGCTTGGTCTCTCCCCCGCGGTACTTGGTTACTCCAAGTCCACCAAGCGCCAGCCCAAGCAGTCCCGCCGCAAGCAGTCCGAATACGGCATGCAGCTCAACGAGAAGCAGAAGGTAAAATTCATCTATGGCGTGCTCGAGAAGCAGTTCCATGCTTACTATGAGAAGGCCGAACGTAAGCAGGGCATCACCGGTGAGATCCTGCTTCAGGAGCTTGAGCGCCGCCTGGACAACGTCGTATTCCGCATGGGCTTTGCGAACACCCGCCGCGAGGCGCGCCAGCTCGTCAACCATGCGCACTTCACCGTAAATGGCAAGCGCGTCAATATCCCGTCCTATCAGGTCAAGCCGGGCGATGTTGTCGCGGTCTGCGAGAAATCCCGCAGCTCCGCCAAGTTCAAGACCCTGCTGGAGGAGAACGGCAAGAAGCAATGCCCCAAGTGGATCGACAAGGCCAAGGATTCCTTTGAGGGCAGGATCGCCTCGATGCCGGCGCGTGATGACATCGATTATGATGTATCCGAGCACCTCATCGTCGAGTTGTACTCGAAGTAACAGACCCTCGCTTTTGGAGCCTGCGCGGCGCCTGCGCCGCCTGCTCCGCTTAGAGTTTCCAACCAACGTGAAGGAGGGTACCAAATGATCGAAATCGAAAAGCCGCGTATTGACTGTGAACAGCTCGCTGAAGACGGCTCTTACGGCAAATTCGTCGTGGAACCGCTGGAGCGCGGATATGGCACCACGCTGGGCAACTCCCTGCGCCGCATTCTGCTTTCGTCGCTGCCGGGTACGGCCGCGTCGAGCATCAAGATCGCCGGCGTGCAGCATGAGTTCTCCACCATCCCGGGCGTTAAGGAAGACGTGACCGAGATCGTACTGAACATCAAGGGCATCATCGCCAAGCTGCACTGCGACGGCCCCAAGACGGTCTACATCGAGGCCGCCGGCGAGGGCGAGGTAAAGGCTGGCGACATCCACGCTGACGGCGAGGTCGAGATCCTCAATCCCGACCTGCACATCGCTACCCTGATGAGCGATGCGCGCCTGTCCATGGAGATCACGCTGACTTCGGGCCGCGGCTACGTTCCGGCCGAGAAGAATAAGCAGCACCAGACCTCCATCGGCGTCATTCCGGTGGATTCGATCTACACACCAGTTTACAAGGTCAACTATACGGTGGAGAACACCCGTGTGCGCGACCTGACCGACTATGATAAGCTTACGCTCGAGATCTGGACCGACGGCACCATCACCGCGCGCGACGCGGTTTCGCTTGGCGCAAAGGTGCTGCGAGACCATCTCGACCTGTTCGTCGACCTGTCCGACGAGATCGGCTCCAAATCCACGGTTGTTGAAAAGGCCGAAGCGCAGCACGATAAGGTGCTTGAGATGACCATTGAGGAGCTTGACTTCTCGGTGCGCTCGTTCAACTGCCTCAAGCGCGCGGGTATCAACACAGTGGAGGATCTGATCAACACCTCGGAAGAGGACATGATGAAGGTCCGCAACCTGGGCCGCAAATCGCTGGAAGAGGTCATCGGCAAGCTGGAGGCCATGGGCCTGTCGCTTGCCAAGTCCGACGAATAAGAAAGACCGATAATGCGGCGGCACGAAAAGCCGCGCCGCCGCCTTTACTTTATTTTGGAGGTAAACACGAATGGCTAACAATCGCAAGCTCGGCCGTCCTACCGATCACCGTATGGCCATGCTGCGCGCGATGGTGACCTATCTGCTGGAAAACGGCAGGGTCGAGACCACCGTTGCCCGCGCCAAGGAAGTCGGCCCGCTGACCGAAAAGATGATTACTCTCGGCAAGAAGAACACGCTCGCTTCCCGCCGTCAGGCGATGGCTTTCATCACCAAGGAAGCTGTTGTTGCAAAGCTGTTCTCTGAAATCGCGCCGGAGTATGCAAGCCGTAACGGCGGTTACACCCGCATCATCAAGACCGGCCCGCGCCGCGGCGACGCAGCGGAAATGGCGATCATCGAGCTGGTTAAGTAAGATAACGGCTCACTTGGAAGCAGGAAGATGACGCAAAAAGGTTATCCAGTAGCGTGCTTACTGGATAACCTTTTTCTTTTTGCT
The DNA here is from genome assembly GCF_025567315.1 of Agathobaculum ammoniilyticum. Taxonomy (NCBI): domain Bacteria; kingdom Bacillati; phylum Bacillota; class Clostridia; order Eubacteriales; family Butyricicoccaceae; genus Agathobaculum; species Agathobaculum ammoniilyticum. The sequence continues at coordinate 38,852 of NZ_JAOQJE010000014.1, read as the reverse complement.
TTCGTGCGGAATGTATCGCCGAAATATCTTCAAACAGAAAAGAAAAACACAGAAACCCCTTGCAATGTGCGGGATTTCGTGCTATACTACTGTCGTTAAGTAAGAAGTAACCGTAAGGAGTGGCGAAAGCCACTCCTTACGCTTTGCTTGAGAGAAATCGGAAAAGGAGGGACGGCTTTGCAGGCAAAGCAGATCGTCGCCCGTGTGGAAGAGTTGGTAAAGCCCTTGTGCGAGCAGGCCGGCGTTTCCCTGTGGGACGTGGAATTTGAAAAGGAGGGCGGCCGGTATATGCTGACCGTGACCGTCGATCATCCGGAGGGCGTGCAGATCGACCAGTGCGAGCAGGTTTCGCGCGCGCTCGACCCCATGCTGGATGAAAAGGAATTCGACGATATGCCGTCCTATACGCTGTGCGTTTCCTCGGCGGGGTTGTCGAGACGACTCAAGCGGCCGGAGCATTTCGCGGCGTTTATCGGCCATCCGGTCGAACTCGGCTTTTATAAGCCTGTAAACGGCGCAAAGCAGACGGAAGGCACCCTCGTTGCCTATGATAACGGCTGCGTGACGCTGGAGAGCGGCGGGCAGCAGACTGTTTATGAACCCAAAGATATAGCCGCGGTGCGACTTGCGGTTGAAATTTAAGGAGATGAACCGGAAAAAATGGTGAACGCAGAATTTTTTGACGCGCTGGAGCAGCTCGAAAAGGAAAAGGGGATACCGGTCGATTACATGCTCGACCGCGTGGGCCAGGCTTTGATTACTGCTTACAAGCGCGACAACGACGGGATGACGGACAATGTGTTCGTTGAACCGGATCGGGATAAAAAGACCATCCGCATGTATGTGCGCAAAACGGTCGTCAAGGCGGAGGACCTCTATGAGCCGTATGAGGAGATCACACTCGAGGAGGCGGCCGAGTATAAGAACAATCCCATGGTGGGCGATATCATAGATATTGACATCCCGACCAAGTCGTTCGGCCGCATCGCGGCGCAGACCGCCAAGCAGGTCATTATCCAGGGCATCCGTGAAGCGGAGCGCGGCATGGTGATCTCGGAGTTTGAGAGCAAGGAGCATGAGATCCTGACCGGCGTGATCGCCCGTATCGACCCCCGCTCGGGCAACGCGTATCTGGACGTGGTTTCGGGCGGCGAAAAGAGCGAAGCAGTCCTAGCCGCTTCTGAGCAGGTGCGCGGGGAGCAGCTTGCCGAAGGGCAGCGCGTCAAGGTATACCTGATCGAAGTGCGCCGCGGCACGCGCGGTCCGCAGGTCGTGGTATCGCGCACGCACCCGGGCCTGGTCAAGCGCCTGTTTGAGCTTGAGGTGCCGGAAATCCATTCCGGCGTGGTTGAGGTCAAGTCGATCGCGCGTGAAGCGGGCAACCGCACCAAGATCGCGGTTACATCGCACGACGAGAACGTCGATCCGATCGGCGCATGCGTGGGTACGCGCGGCGCGCGCGTCGCCAACATCACCGGCGAGCTGAACGGTGAAAAAATCGATATCATCAAGTGGAGTGAGGATACGGCGCAGTTCGTTTCCGCAGCGCTCGCCCCCGCTGACGTGATCTCCGCGTCTGTGCAGGCGGACAACAAGTCCTGCCGCGTGATTGTACCGGACGACCAGCTTTCGCTCGCCATCGGCAAGGAGGGGCAGAACGCCCGCCTTGCCGCCAAGCTGACCGGCTGCAAAATTGACATCGCTCCGGAATCACAGGGCGAATAACAAAACGGGGGTGCGGCAGAATATGGTACAGAAAAAGGTTCCCATGCGGCAATGCCTCGGCTGCCGCGAAATGTTTCCCAAGCGCGAGCTGATCCGCGTGGTGCGTTCACCGGAGGGTGCGCTTTCGCTGGACTTCAGGGGGAAAGCGCCGGGGCGCGGCGCCTATCTGTGCAGCAGGCCGGAGTGCCTGAAAAAAGCGCGCAAGAGCCGCGCGATCGAACGTGCGCTTTCGGTCGAGGTGCCGGAGGACGTGTACAGCGCGCTGGAAAAGCAGATGGAGGAGGGCGCGCATGATGAATGATCCCGTCCTCCGGATGCTGGGGCTGGCGCGGCGCGCCGGCAAGCTGGCGTTCGGCGACGAGCTGGTGCGCGAGGCCTGCATGGAGAAAAAGGCCCGCTGCGTGATGGCTGCATCAGATGCCGGCGAGAGTACGGCGAAGAAGGCCGCGTTTTATGCCGAACGCGCAAACGTACCGTTTCTCGTCCTGCCGGTGGATAAGCAGACGCTGGGCGCTGCGATCGGCAAGGGCGGCTGCGCGGTATGCGCAGTGACCGATATCGGCCTGGCGTCCGCGGCGGTGCAGCGGCTCGCGGCGCAGGACAGCGGCTATGCGGACGTATCCGCGCAGCTTGCGGAAAAAAACGCGCGCATCCAGTCGCGCCGGGGCAAAAAGAAGCCCCGCGCCTCGCAGTCTCAGGCGGCGCAGCCGCCGCGCCGCGCAGGCAGCGCCCCGCGCAAAGCGAACAAAAGCCCACGCGCAAAGCGCGTATTCTAATAGGCAACCCCCGCAAAGCGGCGTTTGCCATCAAAATCGGGAGCCTGTATCACGATTTTGATATCAGAAAGCTGTTTTGTGTGCCGTGTGGCGGCGCGTAAAACAGCGCATAAGAGGTGTTCGCGCCATGCGCGGCACATCTTACTCGATTGAAAACGTGTTTTCAACCGAAATTTCTTTTAGGAGGAGTTGCCCATGGCAATAGAGAATAAATATCGGGTGCATGAGGTTGCAAAGGATTTTGGCGCCGCCACAAAGGAGATTACCGAGATCCTGACCCAATACTGCACCACCCCGAAAAACCATATGCAGGTGCTGAGCGATCAGGAGCTGTCCGTCATTTTCGAGTATATGACGCAGCACCATCAGGTAAACAACATGGAGGAGACCCTGAACGCGCAGATGGCGGCGCGGCAGACCGCCGCAGCCCCGTCCGGCGACCGGCCGAAAGCGGAGGAGAAGCTCGCCAGACAGCCGCAGGCAGCCCAGCAGCCGGTGTCTGCCAAGCCGGAGGCAGGAAAGAAAGAGGAAAGCAAGGCCGCGCCCGCTGCTTCGACCAAGGTCAAGCAGGTACACCGCATCGATACCCGCGGCGCGGGAGACGTCAACCTGGATAAATATGACGAGCGTATCGACAAGCTGGTGGATGCCAAGGCGGAGCGTATGGAGTCCCGCGGCCAGAAGAAGCAGAAGCTGACCAAAAAGGCTGACCAGCGCGCCAAGCCGTTCGGCAATAAGCGCCGGCAGGAGGAGCAGGAGAAGATGAAGCGCCTCCAGCGCCAGCAGCAGATGGCGGCTCTCAAGAAGATACCGGTCAAGGTTATGATACCGGATGAGATCTCGGTCGGCGAGCTGGCCAGCCGCATGAAGCGCACCGCGGCGGATGTAATCAAGGGTCTGATCAAGCTGGGCGTGATGGCATCTATTTCGGAGATTATCGACTTTGACACCGCGGCGATCGTGGCGGAGGAAATGGGCTGCAAGGTCGAAAAAGAGGTCCATATTACCATCGAGGAGCGACTGTTTGACGAGAGCGAGGACCGCGAGGAGGATCTCGTGCCGCGCGATCCGGTTGTGGTCGTGATGGGTCACGTTGACCACGGCAAGACCTCGCTGCTCGACGCCATCCGCAAGACCAAGGTGACTGAGGGCGAGGCCGGCGGCATCACCCAGCATATCGGCGCGTACCGTGTCGCGGTGGACGGCAAGCCGATCACCTTCCTGGACACCCCGGGCCACGCGGCGTTCACCTCCATGCGCGCCCGCGGCGCGCAGGTAACCGATATCGCCATTCTGGTCGTGGCGGCGGACGACGGCGTGATGCCGCAGACCATCGAGGCGATCAACCACGCCAAGGCGGCGAATGTGCCGATCATCGTGGCGGTCAACAAGATCGATAAGCAGGGCGCCAATCCGGACCGTGTACTCCAGCAGCTCACCGAATATGAGATCGTACCTGAGGAGTGGGGCGGCGATACGATCGTGTGCAATATTTCGGCCAAGTTCGGCCAGGGCATCGAGAACCTGCTCGAGATGGTGCTTCTGACCGCGGAGGTCGCGGATCTCAAGGCCAACCCCAACCGCAAAGCGCACGGCACGGTCATCGAAGCCAAGCTCGACAAGGGCCGCGGTCCGGTCGCAACGTTGCTTGTACAGAACGGCACGTTGCACACGGGCGATACGGTCATCGCGGGTAAGGCGGTCGGCCGTGTGCGCGCCATGACCAACGACGACGGGAAGCGGATTCAGGAGGCCGGCCCGTCCGTGCCGGTCGAGATCATCGGTCTGGCCGAGGTGCCGGGCGCGGGTGATATCTTCGATGCGGTGGACGACGAGAAGATGGCGCGTGAGTTGGTCGAGCAGCGTAAGGATAAGGAAAAGGAAGAACGCAACAAGCAGTTCCATAAGGTCACGCTCGACAACCTGTTCGCCTCCATCCAGGAGGGCGAGATGAAGGAGCTGAACATCATCGTCAAGGCTGACGTGCAGGGCTCGGTCGAGGCGATCCGCTCGTCGCTGGAGAAGCTGTCGAACGACGAGGTCCGCGTCAAGGTTATCCACGGCGCGGTCGGCGCGATCAACGAGTCCGACGTGATGCTGGCCGCGGCGTCCGGCGCGATCATCGTCGGCTTCAACGTGCGTCCGGATCGCACGGCAACCGATTCCGCCGCGCAGCAGGGCGTGGATATGCGCATGTACCGCGTTATTTACGACGCGATCGAGGAGATGGAGCAGGCCATGAAGGGCATGCTCGAACCCAAGTTCAAGGAAGTCGTGCTCGGCCATGCCGAGGTGCGCCAGGTGTTCAAGATTACGGGCGCGGGCGCTGTTGCGGGCTGCTATGTGCAGGATGGCAAGATCCAGCGCAACGCTGAGGTGCGTGTGGTGCGTGACGGCATCGTATTCCACGAGGGCCATCTGAACACCCTCAAGCGCTTCAAGGACGACGTCAAGGAAGTTGCTTCCGGGTATGAATGCGGCATGAGCATCGAAAACTATAACGACATCAAGGAAAATGACGTAATTGAATGCTTCGTCATGGAAGAGGTCAAACCGTAAGATAATTGAAAAGGGACGATGGAGAATGGAGCCGAAGCCGTAAGGGGCAGCTTCATTTTCCGCGCGCCATTTTTCCATTCATCCTCAGGCAAAGGAGGACGTTACACCATGTCTACACGAATCGACCGCATTTCGGAAGAGGTGCGCAAGGCGCTGGCCGAGGCGATTCGCTCGGTCAAGGACCCGCGGGTGCAGAACGGGCTGGTTTCGGTCGTACACTGTGAGGTCACAAACGACCTGCGCTATGCCAAGTGCTTTATTTCCGTGCTTGGCAGCGAGCAGCAGGCGAAAGAGGTCATGAAAGGCCTGAAATCCGCTGCGGGTTGGCTGCGGCGCGAGGTTGGGCATAAGGTACAGCTCCGTTACGCGCCCGAGCTGGTGTTTGAACTGGACAACTCGATCACGCATGGCGCGCATATCTCGGAATTGCTGCACGAGCTGAAAAGCGAGGGCAAGCTCGGGGAGGAGGACCGCGCATGACCGTGGACGTTGCGGGCGCCGCCGCGGCGCTGCAGGGCGCGGACAACATCCTGATCCTGACGCACCGCCGCCCGGACGGCGATACCGCCGGTTGCGCGGGGGCGCTGTGCCGCGGGCTGCGGCAGCTCGGCAAGACCGCGTATATTCTGGAGAATCCGGAGATCACCAAGCGGTATGCACCGCTGATTATACCTTGTTATCCGACGAGCGATTTTAACTTTGCGTATATTGTATCCGTCGATATCGCGGAGGAAAAGCTGTTTCCGGATACGGCGGAGCAGTATAAGGGAAAGGTCGATCTGGTGATCGACCATCACCGCTCGAATTCGGGCTTTGGCGCCAAAAACCTGATCCGTCCGGACGCGGGCGGCTGCGCCGAGGTGCTGTATGATGTGCTGGCCGCGCTGGGCGTGCGGTTCACCAGGGATATCGCGGAATGCATCTACATCGGCGTGTCCACGGATACAGGCTGCTTCAAGTTTTCCAACACGACCGCGCATACCCATGCGGTAGCGGCGGCTTGCCTGACTGCGGGGATCGATGGGGGTGAGATCAACCGTGTGCTGTTTGAGACCAAATCCATGCCGCGCTTCCAGATGGAGCGCATCGTGTTCGACACGATGGAGTTCTTTGAGGACGGCGCGGTCGCGGTTGCGCTGCTGTGGCGCACGGATATCGACCGCACGGGCGCGGATATGGACGACCTGGATTCGATTGCTTCGCTCACGCGGCAGATTGAGGGCGTGCAGATCGGCATTACACTGACTGAAAACCGAGACGGGACGGTCAAGGTGTCCGTCCGCACGACCAAGGAGATGGACGCCGCAGCGATCTGCAAAAAGTGCGGCGGCGGCGGCCACATCCGCGCGGCCGGCGCAAGCTTGGACTGTGGAATGGAGGAGGCGAAAGCCGCCATCCTGACCGCCGCGAGGGAGCAGTTCCATGCCAAACAGTGAGCTGAACGGCATCCTGCTGATGGATAAGCCGCAGGGCTTTACCTCGCACGACGTGGTGGCCAAGCTGCGCGGCATCCTGCACACGCGCAGGATCGGCCACGGCGGCACGCTCGACCCACTGGCGACCGGCGTGCTGCCGGTATTTGTCGGCGGTGCGACTAGGGCGGCGGATTTCGCGGCCGCGCAGGATAAGGAATATATCGCGGGCTTTACGCTCGGCTATAATACGGACACGCAGGATGTGACCGGCGGGACGCTGCAGGTCAGCGGCCGCTGCGCCGCACGGGATGCGGTCGAGCAGGCGGCAGGCCGCTTCCTTGGGTCGCAGAAGCAGGTGCCGCCCATGTATTCGGCGGTCAAGGTGAACGGGCAGAAGCTGTATGACCTGGCCCGCAGGGGGAAGGCGGTCGAGCGTCCGGCGCGCGACATCACCGTCCACGCGATCGATCTGCTGGAGTTTGACGAGCACGCCCAGAAGGGCATGCTGCGGCTGACGGTCAGCAAGGGTACTTATGTGCGCACGCTCATCAACGACCTGGGCGAAGCGCTTGGTACGCTGGCGGTCATGCACAGCCTGACGCGCACCCGATCGGGCGCCTATACGCTGCGGGAGTGCCGCGGCTTCAGCCAGGTCGAGCGCGCGGCGGCGAATGGTGCGGCGCAAACGCTTTTGCTACCGACCGACAGCCTGTTCCCCCTGCATCCGGCTGTGCGGCTGACGGGCGAGGGCGCGGAACGCATCGCGCGCGGCGCGGTGGTATTCCCGCGCATGGCGCAGGGGATGCCCGAAACAGCGGGCGCGCTGTGCCGCGTGTACCACGGGGCGCGTTTTTTGATGCTCGGCCAGGTAAGGACACTCGATAAAGGCGGGCTGGGCCTGTTTGTCTATAAAAATTTTGGATGAAAAAACGCGGGCCGGCAGCGGCCGCTTTTTCAGGGAGGGTTTCCCATGCAAGAATTTCAAAAGCCGCGCGCGATCGCGCTGGGTTATTTCGACGGGGTGCATCTGGGGCATCGGGCGTTGATGGAGCGCGCGGTGGAGCGCGCCAGACAGATCGGCGGCGTGAGCGCGGTATGCACGTTCGACGTCCATCCGGATTCGGTTGTGCTGGGGCGCCAGGTGCCGCTGATCACGGCGGACGCTTACCGGCGGGAGGAGATCAAAAAGCTCGGCGGCGTGGACGAGGTAATCTTCATTCATTTTGACGAGAAGATGCAGCATATGGACTGGCGCGACTTTATCCATAAGGTGCTGATCGAGCAGTTCCACGCGGCTTGGATCATTTCCGGCCGGAACAACCGCTTTGGTTATAAGGGGCGGGGCAACGCCGCCGGTATGGCGGAGGAATGTGAAAAGGCCGGCATCGGCTACGACTGCGTCGACGATGTCAAGATGGACGGGATCGTGGTGTCCTCCACCTATATCCGTCAGCTCATTTCCCAGGGCGATATGGAAACGGCCGCGCGTTTCCTTGGCCATCCGTATACAGTGACCGGCGTGGTCGAGCATGGTCGCAAGGTGGGGACGAGCGTGTTGGGCGTGCCGACCGTTAACCTGCGTCTGCCGGGCGAGATGGCGCTGCCGCCGTACGGCGTTTATGCGACGCGCGTGCTGGTGGGCGGGGAAAGCCACATCGCGGCGACCAATATCGGCGTCAAGCCCACGTTCCTGGATAGCGGTACGCCGACCATCGAGCCGCACCTGCTGGATTTCGCGGGCGACCTGTACGGCCGGATGATCCATGTCGAGCTGCATAAGTTCCTGCGGCCGGAAAAGCAGTTTGCGTCGGCGGAAGAGCTGCGCGCGGCGATCGAGGAGAATGTGCGGCAGACGCGCGCCTACTTCGCGGAATAAGCGGGCGCCAGGAGACGGAAGCATGGCATAAAATTGCCCGCCGCGCGGCGGGTGGAAAAGACGGGATGGATTTGCCATCCCGTCTTTTTTTGAAATCTGTTATAATGGTAGAGAACAATTCCCTGCCTGGGGACGTGTTGTTTACAGAAAGGAGGAGAGGACGCCATGCAAACAAAGCTGCGCTCCGACGCATTCCTGTGCGAGGCGATGGAAGCCTGCGGCGACGCCGTTTACCGGCTGGCGCTGTGCCGCATGGGAAGCCGCGCGGATGCGGAGGACGTTTATCAGGAGGTGTTTCTCCGGCTGCTGCGCGACACGACTGATTTTCGGGATGAGGAGCATTTGAAGGCCTGGCTGATTCGGGTCACGCTCAACCGGTGCAGCGACCTGCGGCGTTCGGCGTGGTTCCGCCGCACCGCGCCGCTCGAAGCCGCGCCGGACGCGGCTGCGCCGGAGGATACCGACCAGGCCGACCTGTGGCATGCGGTCGCGCGGCTGCCGGATGAACTGCGGACCGTGATACACCTGCACTATGTAGAGGGCTACAGGACGGAAGAAATCGCGCCGCTGGTCGGATGCAGGCCGGCAACCGTGCGCACGCGGCTCCATCGGGCGCGTAAACAACTCAAACTGGATCTGGAGGGAATGGACGATGAAGAAGAACAACCGGAACGAATGGGAGCAGATGAAAAGCATAAAAGCGCCGGAGGCGCTGAAGCAGCGTACCCTGGCGGCCGCGCGTGAGGAGCGCCGCGGGGAGGGGCAGGCCGCGCCGCAGCACCTGGCGCCGGCGCCGCGCCGCAGCTTCGGCATGGTAAAACGCATTTTGGCAGCGGCGTGTGCGTTCGGCGTGGTTCTGGGCGGCTCGGCCCTGTGGCGAATACAGGGCGGGCAGAGCGCGGACGAGGCGGTCGCCGGAGTGGTGGCCAACTCGTTCGGCATCGTGGCTTATGCCGCGGACACGGGCGAGACTATCGCGCCGAAAGACAGCAAGATTGCGTTTGATTTCGCTGGCGGAGGTGCGGACAGCCCGACCAAGGGTTTTTTCAGCGGTTGCCTGTTCCGGGTGACGGGCGACAATATCGAAACGGTCAGCGCGTCGGTTGACAAGGGCGGTCTGTACCGGACCGAGCGGCTGGAAATCAACGAGGCCGACGTACAGGCGATCATGATGGGCACCTATGCGCCCACAGCGGATGCGGACGATATCATGGTGCAGTCAGAACCGGAAAAAAAACGGTGGTGGGTGGACGCCAGCTACCGCGTGGAGAACGGCTTTGTCGCGGACTATGACGCGAACGTGAGCTACGGCTTCTGGGGCGAGCCTCAGCCGGTCGATATGGCGGACGATACCGACCTGCGCGACGCGTGGCACGCCCGTATAGACGAGTTCGACGGCGCGACCCTGACGGTCACCGTCACCTTTGCCGACGGCACGAGCGATACCCAGACGCTCACGCTGCACACCGGCAAGCTGGGCGTATGGTATCCGGACGATGAGAGTGGCCCGCAGCCCACCGGCGAGGTACTCACCGACGAGCAGGCCAAAGAGCAGGGCTATCTCTACGGCGTATACGCGGAAATGGAATAACGTGGCGGTTTATCCCCCGATCTTTCGGATCGGGGGATAATTTTTGCAGAAAAACAGGTAAACTGCTTGAAAAAAAACGGTGCATCCCATACAATAAAAAAGTAGTTTGTTTTTATGAGGGAGTGCCATGCTGCATATTGTTCTGGTTGAGCCGGAGATCCCGCAGAACACGGGCAACATCGCCCGCACCTGCGCGGCGACGGGCTGCGTGCTGCACCTGGTCGAGCCGCTCGGCTTTGCGATTGACGATAAGCGGATGAAGCGTGCGGGCCTGGATTACTGGCATCTGCTCGACGTCCGTATGTATAAAAACCTGGATGAGTTCTTTGCCCGAAACCCGGGCGGGCGTTATTTTTACGCCACGACCAAAGCGCCGCACGCCTATCACGAGGCGGCGTATCGGGACGGGGATTACCTGCTGTTCGGCAAGGAGACAAAGGGGCTGCCGGAAAGCCTGCTCGTCGCGCATCCGGAGCGGTGCGTGCGCATTCCCATGCGCGAGGGCGCGCGAAGCCTAAACCTGTCCAACTCGGTCGCCGTGATCGTGTTCGAGGCGCTGCGGCAGACCGGCTTTGAAAACCTGAGGCTGGCGGGGCCTTTCCCGCAGGAGTGAGGGAGCGTTTATGGAAAAGATACACATTCTGACCGATTCTTCCGCGGATATCCCGCAGGCGCAGGTGGATGCCTATGGGATAGAGGTCGTCCCGATCACGCTGACGCATGAGGGGCGCGCGTTCCGCGAGTATTACGACATCACCGCCGAGGAGTACTGGAAGCTGCTGCAAACCAGCCGTGAGGTTCCGGCAACCTCGATGGTCACGCCCGCGCAGTTCCTGGATTCCTACCGGCGCGCGTTTGAACGCGGCTGCACTCATGTGCTGGGCGTTCTGATCAACGGGAAAGGGTCGGGTACCTGTCAGGCCGCCTGTCTCGCCCGTTCGATGTTTGAGGAGGAATATGGAAGTGGCATGCGGATCGAGATCATCGACTCCGCGACCTACACCTATATTTACGGGCATATCGTCGTGCTGGCCGCCCGCCTGCGCGACCAGGGAGACAGCTTTGAGGCGATCGCGGGCGTGGTGCGCAGCCGGCTCAAGCGGGTGGAGGCTTATCTGGGCGTGTATAGCCTGGCGCACCTCAAGCGGTCGGGCCGCATTTCGGGCGGCGCGGCGTTTGTCGGGGAAGCGCTCGGGCTCAAGCCGATCAGCCATGTGTACGGCGGCGCGGTTACGGTATGCGACAAGGTGCGCGGGGAAAAGGCGCTGGTGTCGGGCCTGATTAAAAAGGTGTCCGGCCGTGTGCAGCAGCCGGAAAAGCAGACCGCGCTCCTGCTGTACGGTGATGTACCCGCGGAGCGCATCGACGAGCTGGAAAAGCGTCTGCTGACGGAAATCGGCTTCAAACAGGTCTGCCGCAGCCCGATCGGCCCCTCGGTTATCACGAATACCGGCCCGCAGGCCCTGGCGGTCGCGTTTTACGGACAGGCCCGAAACTGAACCGGATTGGGCATATTGTTTAATATTTCACAATATTTTGAGGAAAAACGCAAAAATCCTCTAAAAGATTGCCAAAATGTAAGGTTTTTCGTAAATTTGCTTGCGGGATACCGGAAAAACGAGTATAATTTGGTCTTGGAAGCGGAATTCTTTTAGAGAACGCCGCGATTTTGATCCGTGTCGCAATATTTATATCTTAAGGAGAGGTATATTTTATGCAGTACAACAAAAAGAGTGTCGAAGACATCGACGTAAATGGCAAAAAGGTCATCGTTCGCTGCGATTTCAACGTCCCGCAGGACGAAAACGGCAATATCACCGATGACAAGCGTATCCGTGCGTCCCTGGAGACGATCAAGTACCTGCTGGACCACAACGCGGCTGTTATCCTTTGCTCGCACCTCGGCCGTCCGAAGGGCGAGGTCAATATGAAGTATTCGCTGGCGCCGGTCGCGGCGCGCCTGAGCGAACTGCTCAGCATTGACGTCAAGCTGGCGAAGGACGTTGTCGGCGAGGACGCCAATCGGCTTGCCGCGGCGGTCAAGCCCGGAGAAGCCATCCTGCTGGAGAACGTCCGCTTTGAAAAGGGCGAAACCAAGAATGATCCGGAGCTTGCCAAGGCGTTTGCCGATATGGCCGAGATCTACGTCAACGACGCGTTCGGCACCTCGCACCGCGCCCATGCCTCCACCGCCGGCATCGCGGATTACCTGCCGGCCGTGTGCGGCTTCCTGATCAACAAGGAAATCTCCATCATGGGCAAAGCGCTTTCCGATCCGGCCCGTCCGTTCGTCGCCATCCTGGGCGGCGCGAAAGTTTCCGACAAGATCAACGTTATCAACAACCTGATCGATAAGTGCGATACCGTCATTATCGGCGGCGGCATGGCCTATACATTCTCCAAGGCGCAGGGCGGCAAGATCGGCACCTCGCTGTGCGAGGAGGATAAGCTCGATCTCGCGCTCGGCCTGATCAAGAAGGCGGAGGATAAGGGTGTCAAGCTCCTGCTGCCGATCGACACCGTTTGCGGCGATCACTTTGGCGCGGACGCGGAGCCGGTTGTTTACGAGGCAGGCCAACTGCCGGACAACATGATGGGCATGGACATCGGCCCCAAGACCGTTGAGCTGTTCTCGGACGCGGTGAAGAACGCTGGCACGGTTGTTTGGAACGGCCCGATGGGCGTATTCGAGTTCGACACCTTTGCGGCCGGCACCAAGGCGGTTGCGGCGGCGATCGCTGCGTCCGGCGCGGTTTCCATCATCGGCGGCGGCGACTCCGCGGCGGCGGTTGAAAAGCTTGGCTTTGCGGACAAGATGACCCACATCTCCACCGGCGGCGGCGCTTCGCTGGAGTTCCTGGAGGGGCTGGAGCTGCCGGGCATCGCCTGCCTGCTGGATAAGTAAGCTCCCTCAGCCGAAAGGGGTAATGTGAAAACCCACGCGCCTGCCGCGGGTTTTTGCGGAGGGCGCCGCGGGCCGGCGCTTTCCTGTGGAAAATGCGCGCTGCGCATGGGATGTGTGCGGTGCGGAAATGTGCTTATACCGGGGCGTTCGCGCGATGCCCCGTATAAATACATAACCGATCAGGACGGATCCGCCGTCCGAAATTTGAAAGGGGTAAAACCAACATGAATCGCAGATACCGTAAGACCATCATTGCCGGCAACTGGAAAATGAACAAGACGCCGGCGGAAGCCAAGGCGCTTATCGAGGAGATGAAGCCGCTGCTTTCCAAGACCAAGTGGTGTGAGATGGTTCTTTGCGTGCCGTTTACCGATATTCAGGTCGCAGTAAAGGCTGCCAAGGGCTCCAAGATCGCCATTGGCGCGGAGAATATGCATTTTGAGAAGTCCGGCGCGTTCACCGGCGAGATTTCTGCCGATATGCTCAAGGAGCTGGGCGTGAAGTATGTGATCATCGGGCACTCCGAGCGCCGCCAGTACTTCAACGAGACCGACGAAGCCTGCAACAAGAAAGTCCTCGTCGCGCTGGAGAACGGCCTGCGCCCGATCCTGTGCGTCGGCGAGTCGCTCACTGAGCGCGAGCAGGACGTGACCATGGAGGTTATCCGTAAGCAGATCAAGATCGCCCTGCAGGGCGTTGCTGTTGAGGATATCAAAAAGGTTGTCATCGCTTACGAGCCGATCTGGGCGATCGGCACCGGTAAGACCGCTACCGCCGAGCAGGCGGGCGAGGTCTGCGGCGCGATCCGCGACTGCCTGCGCGAGAAGTACGGCGCGCGGGCGGCCCGCGGCATCACCATCCAGTACGGCGGCTCGATGAACGCCAAGAACGCGGCCGAGCTGCTGGCCCAGCCCGACGTTGACGGCGGCCTGATCGGCGGCGCCTCCCTGAAGAGCGCTGATTTCGCGACCATCGTGGAAGCAGCCAATCAATAAGATAAGGAATACGGCGTGGGAAGCGGCTGCTTCCCCCCCGCCGTTACCGCGGAGGGGGGCATCGATATCGATCGTTGTCCCCTTTCATCCCACTTCTGCCAAAGGAGCTTTAGCTATGAAAAAAGAAGTTTCCTCCGCCAAGGAGGCTGCGGAAACGGCGCCTGTCGTGGAAAAGGCCGCAGCGAAAAAGCCGGCGGCGAGAAAGACGGCCGCTAAGCCAACCGCAGCCGCTGCGGAGAAGAAGACCCCGGCAAAAAAACCGGCGGCTAAGAAGCCCGCGGCCCGCAAAACGGCAGCAAAGAAAGCCTCCGGCCCGAAAAAGCCGACCGCGCTGATTATCATGGATGGTTTTGGCCACCGCGACGAAAAGAGCGGTAACGCGATCGAGGCTGCGAACACCCCCAACTTGGACAAGATCTTTGCAGAAAACCCGATGACGTATATCGGCGCCTCCGGCTTGGACGTCGGCCTGCCGGACGGGCAGATGGGCAACTCCGAGGTCGGCCACACCAACATCGGCGCGGGCCGTATCGTTTATCAGGAGCTGACCCGCATCACCAAGGCCATCCAGGACGGCGACTTTTTCACCAACGAAGCGCTCATGAGCGCAATCAACCAGTGCAAGTGGTTTAATTCCACCCTGCATATTTTCGGCCTGCTGTCCGATGGCGGCGTACACTCGCATATTGACCATATGTTCGCGCTGCTCGAGCTGGCGCGCCGCAACGGTCTGCGCAAGGTGTGCTTCCATTGCTTCATGGACGGCCGCGACACGCCCCCGCAGTCCGGTATCGAATATATCGACCGTCTGCAGGCGAAGATCGACGCGGTTGAGGTCGGCTGTATTGCTACGATTTCCGGCCGCTATTATGCGATGGATCGCGACAACCGCTGGGAGCGTGTCGAGAAAGCCTATAGCGCCATTGCCGAGGGCGTCGGAGAGCATGCAGCCTCCGCGCACGAAGCCATGCAGGCTTCCTATGATGCGGGCGTGACCGACGAGTTCGTGGTTCCGGTCATCGTAACCGAGGGCGCGACCGTCCGAGACGACGACGCGATTATCTTTGCCAACTTCCGTCCCGATCGCGCGCGTGAGATCACCCGTGCGTTTGTGGATCATGAGTTCCAGGGCTTCCCGCGCCACCGCCGCAACATTCACTACGTCTGCATGACGCAGTATGACGCGACGATCGTAGGCGTTGAGGTGGCGTTCAAGCCGCAGAGCCTCAAGAATACCTTCGGCGAATATATCTCCGACTTGGGCCTGACCCAGTTGCGCATCGCCGAAACCGAGAAGTATGCGCATGTCACGTTCTTCTTCAACGGCGGCGTGGAAAAGGAATATGCGGGCGAGGACCGCGCGCTTATCCCGTCCCCCAAGGTTGCGACCTATGACCTCCAGCCGGAAATGAGCGAGCCTGCCGTAACCGAGGAGTGCGTAAAGCGCATCCTGTCCGGCAAGTATGATATGATCGTCCTGAACTTTGCCAACTGCGACATGGTCGGCCATACCGGCGTGTTCGAGGCTGCGGTCAAGGCGGTCGAGGCGACGGACGACGGCGTGGGCAAGGTTGTCGCCGCGATCCAGCAGATGGGCGGCCAGTGCCTGATCACGGCCGACCACGGCAACGTGGATCAGATGCTCGACGCGGACGGTACGACCCCGTTCACCGCGCATTCCACCAATCCGGTGCCGCTCGTGATGATCGGCCATGCGGGCAAGCTGATGGAGGGCGGCGTGCTGGCTGACCTTGCGCCCACCCTGCTCGAAATGATGGGGCTCAAGCAGCCGGAAGAAATGACCGGCCACAGCCTGATCGCCAAATAAATCTGCGTATCCCCAAAATTGATATAAAAAGGAGAATGAATTATGAAAGGCTACATTGAAATCGTTGATGTGCTTGGCCGTGAGGTAATGGACTCCCGCGGCAATCCGACCGTTGAGGTCGAGGTTTATGTTGAGGGCGACACCGGTGCCTATATGGGCCGCGCGGCCGTTCCGTCCGGCGCTTCCACCGGCATCTTCGAGGCTTGCGAGCTGCGCGACGGCGACAAGTCCCGCTATAACGGCAAGGGCGTCCTCAAGGCGGTTGACGCTGTCAACGGCGAGATCGCGGAAACCATCATCGGCATGAATGCGCTCGACCAGCAGGCCATCGACAAGGCCATGATCGAGGCGGACGGCACCCCGAACAAGACCAAGTTCGGCGCCAACGCGATTCTGGGCGTTTCCATGGCGGTTGCCAAGGCGGCGGCCGAGGCGCTTTCCCTGCCGCTGTACAACTACATCGGCGGCTGCAACGCCAAGACCCTGCCGATGCCCATGATGAACATTCTTAACGGCGGCGCGCATGCGACCAACAACGTTGAGATCCAGGAATTCATGATTATGCCGGTTTCCGCTCCCTCTTTCCGCGAGGCGCTGCGCCGCTGCGCTGAGGTGTTCCATCAGCTCAAGAGCACCCTCAAGGAGAACGGCACTCCGGCTGCGGGCGTAGGCGACGAGGGCGGCTATGCGCCCAACCTGAAGAAGGACGAGGACGCGCTCAAGGTGATCGTCAAGGCGATCGAAGAGGCTGGCTACAAGCCGGGCGAGGACTTCATGATCGCGATCGACGCGGCTTCCTCCGAGTGGTGGAACGACGAGGAGAAGTGCTATATCCAGCCGAAGTCCGGTAAGAAGATGACCCAGCAGCAGCTCGTTAAGATGTGGAAGAACTTCGCGGAGAAATACCCGATCATCTCCCTTGAGGACGGTATGGCCGAAGAGGACTGGGAAGGCTGGGAGATGCTGACCAAGGCGCTGGGCGATAAGATCCAACTTGTCGGCGACGACCTGTTTGTAACCAATACCACCCGTCTCAAGAAGGGCATCGACATGGGCGTTGCCAACTCCATCCTCATCAAGGTCAACCAGATCGGCTCCCTGACCGAAACCCTGGACGCCATCCAGATGGCGAACCGCGCGGGCTACACCGCCGTTGTTTCCCACCGTTCGGGCGAGACCGAGGACGCGACCATCGCGGACATCGCTGTGGCGCTCAACGCGGGTCAGATCAAGACCGGCGCGCCGAGCCGCACCGACCGTGTTGCCAAGTACAACCAGCTGCTCCGTATCGAAGAGGAGCTGGGCGAGGATGTCGCGCAGTACCTGGGCAAGGATGCTTTCTTCAACTTGAAGAACAAGTAAGAATGGCTTAATAGCAGGCCGTCCGCAACAAGCGGACGGCCTGCTTATTTTTATATGGAACGGTTTCTTCTCCCTATAAGAAGAAAGACACTATAATTTTCCAGTAAATTACAGAAAATACGGAAAATTGGCAACATATAAGAAATTTTTCAAGTATTTGTAAACCAAAACGGTTGACGAGCGTGGAGGAATGTGTTATCATATTCACAGTAAAAATTTGATAATCTAATCAATTGGCAGCGGCAGCAGGACTGTCGGTTTGTCCAATCCATAAATTCGCGCACTTCTTCATTCCTAAAAAGCCGCGCCCTTGGCAAAGGGTGCGGCTTTTTTACTGGATATCAATACCAATAGCCTGCTTTCCATTTCTGGAGGGCGAGGCTCGCGTTTTGGTAGCTTACGTCGGAGGTCGGCGTCCCCGCGGGTACACCCAGGATCGCCGCGTCGCGCTGCAGCACATAGCCGTTGGTTTTCCAGCGGCTGAGCGCCTGCTCAAAGGCCTGCGTCTGTGCGCTGTCCGCCGCGTCGTCCACGCTGAGCTGGTAATTGCGCCAGTTCAGCGTGGGGGTGCCGTTTAAAAAGCCGGTCAGACCGGCAACCGACAGGCTGTAATCCCGATCCGCGTTGAACTGCGCGAGCTGCGCCTGTGCCTGGGAGAGCGCGGCGCTTTCCGCAGCGGCATAGTAGTCGATTTCGAGCGCGGCTTCCTGCCCGGCGGCGCTGTCCTGCGCGGCCGCGCGCGCCTTGAGACGCGCCTGCCCCAGCGCGTTGAGATCGCTGCGGTACTGGTTGTCGATCGAAATACGGCTGGTTTCGGCCGCACCCGAAGTAGCGGCGGAGCCCCGCGCGCCCATGTTTAAGCCGAGCGCGGCCAGCTTTTCTTCGTTGGAGAGTACGGATTGCCGCGCGTTGATATCGGTCTGCGCCATGCCGGCCGTATAGTCGCTCTCGATCGAAGCCAGATTTCGTTCAAGCTGCTGCGCGATGCGCTCGCGCGCGGCTTCAAAGCGTTTCAGTCGGGCCTGTTCGGCGGCTTCATAAAGCCGGTTGAGCGCGCTGGCGCCGGCAGAGGCGCCGCCCCCGCCTCCGCTGCTGCCGGACGAAACCGAATAGGGGCGGTAGTTCCCGTTCCAGGTCGATACCGCTTCGTTGGATGCGACCTTGCCCGCCAGCCCTTCCGTATCAATCTTGTTCTGGCGTTCGGCGAGCAGCTCCTGACGTTTGCCCGCGTCCTGTGTATTTGCGATAGCCTCCGAGTAGTCAAAATCCTCTTTGTAGTTTTTCGCCATATGTTTCCCTCCTTTCTCAGATCACGGTCTGCCCCTGCGTCCAGCGGATCGTGAGCGCGAGCAGGCCGAACGGCTCGTCCGGCCGGTCGTTGCCGATGCGCACCGCGAACAGCGGCATGCGGTGCTGCCGGCGGCGGGTGCGGTAGCTGACCGCGCCAGGGATGCAGCGGAACGAGAACCGCGAAAAATCCAGCGTTTTGAACGAAAACAGGTCCATGTTGCGCGAAAGCGCGAGCAGCGCGCCATTCTCGTTTTCATACTGTACGGTCGCGCCCGACCGTGAGTAGGGCATGAGCGTCGGGATGACATCGCGCACGGTTTTGACCCGCCCCCAGTCCGCGAGCGGCAAGGTGGGCGTGCGCCAGTATGCGTCGATCGCCGCGTCATCGTCACAGTAGGCGCCATCCTCGTCGGCGCGGGCGAAGCGGCACAGCCGGCCGTCCGCGGTGCCAAACCAAAGCCGACCGTCCAGCACGGCAAGGCATTGGGCGGGGACCTCGGTCCAGTAAAACCATGCGGGGTCGCCGTTCTCCTCGGTCAGCGTACTGTCTGCGATATACATATGCCCATTCACGGCAAGGTAATATTTTCCTTCGAACACGGCCGCGCAGGCGTTCTCCAATCCGGCTTCCGTCTCCAGCTTGGGTACGATCGCGTCCGATACCGAGCGGATGGTCCGCTGCTCCGCGACCGCAGTGCCGAACGCGCCCTGCACCCCGCGTGCGGACAGGAACAGCGGCAGATCGCCCAGCGTGGCGAAGCTGCGCGGCGCGGTCGCGCCCGCGCCCTGCGCCCCCTGCTTGAGCGGATAAAGCGCCGTCCCGTCGTCCGCCATCAAGTAGGAGCGCAGATAGCTGGTCGCCTCCTGCGCGCCGCCGGACTTGATGACGAGCTGGCTCTCATACTGCTTGAGATAGCCTACAATCGCGGACGCGTCCGTCCCCATGCGGGTGTAGCCGGTATCGGGGAAATAGGTGGGATCATACAGCCCGCTCTGCCAATCACAGTCCGGCTCGTCCGGATTGCCGGCAACGAACGCGCGCGTATCGTTTTTACCGCCGTACAGTCCGGCAAACCGGCACTGGTTGATTTTATCCGCATAGCCGGTCACGGTTTTGGAGAACGTGATGGATACGTTGGCCAGCCCGTTGGCGTTTGCGGGCGCGCTGGCCAATGTGATCAGGCCGGTCGTGCGGTTGACCGAGGACACGGTCACGGATGCGCCGTTTACCGCTGCGGTTACCTCGGTGTCGTCCAGATTTTTTGCGTCCACCTGGAACTGGGTCGCCGAGCCGTTGCCAATGAAGGTGTTGATGCGTTTGGGGGTGAGCAAGTTAACTGCCTCATAGCTGGTGCCGCCGCCGGTCGGCTGCGCGGAGATCGTGGTGGTCGGAACATAGGCGACGTCTTGTACCTTGACAGCCTCCCACGCGGTTCCGGCGCTGTTTTTGCGCACCGCGCGGTAGGTCTG
Source organism: Agathobaculum ammoniilyticum (assembly GCF_025567315.1). Taxonomy (NCBI): domain Bacteria; kingdom Bacillati; phylum Bacillota; class Clostridia; order Eubacteriales; family Butyricicoccaceae; genus Agathobaculum; species Agathobaculum ammoniilyticum. The sequence continues at coordinate 19,060 of NZ_JAOQJE010000014.1, read as the reverse complement.
TCCATCAAGTAAGTATAATACGCCGTTCATCACGAACGATTGCGAGAACGCCTCGTTCATGTCCGTGCACAGCTCGGCCTGCGTACCCGTGGCGGGACGGGCGTACAGCTTGGTACCCGCATGCACGGCCAGGCCGGATCCGTCGGGCAGGGGGAACAGGCCGAAAAGAGGCGCGTTGTAGTTTTGCTGGGTTTTCCAGCCAGTGCGCTTGACCAGGAAATCGTTCTGGTCGCAGATCAGGTTCTGCAGGTCGGGCGAGCGGGACAGGGATACCTTGGTGGGGTGCGTGCGAAAGTCCGCGCCGCCGAAACGGCTGACCACGGTTTCGCGCTCGGTCTCGGGATAAGGAAACTGGTAAGCGCGCATCAGACCATCTCCTGTATGCCGGTGAACTGCGCCGGACAGTGGCGCAGCAGGCGGTCAGCGTATTCCGCGGCCGCCCAGTTGAATTTGGCCTTGTCGTCGTCGGCCACGAGCAGAGCCGCCAGCCCATAGGGGAAGCACTCGCGCGCGAGCCAGTCGCCTGTGGGGATATCCTCGTCCAACGCGTCCATGCGCGGCGGCGCGGCGTGCGGCTGCTCGGCGCAGAATACCCGCTCCGCGTTGATCTCGCGCAGGCTGTTGACGAGCAACTGGTTGAGCGCGCCTAGCGCGAACGGTTCGTAATACGCGCCGCTGTCCGGCGTTTCGGAAAGCAAGTTCAGCGCCGCACGGAAGCATTCGGTTCCGGTCATGAGATTCCTCCTTTTGCAATATATGGCTCCCAGCCTGGCACAAAGGCGGATGCCCCGATCTGAAGATTATTTACATGCTGTTTAAACTTGCCACTGGCCCCGATGCTATAATATAAAATAATATGAAGATAGATGGGGGTAAAGGTAATATGGCATATCTTTTGATCTCCATGCTGACCGTACTGCTTTTGGCGCTATACCTGCGGCAGCAGACTTTGCAGCAGCAGGTCTACAGGCTGAAAGAGCGACTGGACAGCTTGGCGGATGTTACCGGACATGTAGAATACAAATCGGATTATATCAGTGAAAAATTACAAAATGAACTGAAACGACTCAAGAAAAGCGGTCAGCCGGTGCAGGCGGTCAAACACCTGCGGGAGCAGACAGGGATGAATTTGGTGCAGGCAAAGCAGTTTGTTGATAAGCTTTGATAGAATATCCGCACTTGTGCCAGGCTGAGAGCCTGTCTCATGCCGCCCTATGGGCGGCCTTTTTCTTTAGCCCGTCGCCACAGGGGATGGATACTTGCCGGTTTCGACCGCGTAGGCGCGGATCTGGCAGCCCTCGTCCGCGGTCAGTGCGGTATCGGCAATATAATCCTTGGCCGAATCCGAGTAGCGCGGGTCGGAGCCGTCCAGCGTGTAGCGGATGGCCGCGCCGCTGCCTGCGGTGATCTTGCCCGAGGCGACCACCGGCGCGTCGGATACCGTATCCGCCGCCACCAGCGCGTATACGCCGCCGCATTTCGCCCCCAGCACATAGGCGTCATAGTAATGGCGGCCTTCGATCAGCGCGCCGGATACGCCTACCGGATCCTCGTGAACCTTGGCGTCCGCGATCTTATAGGGCATAAGCACCGCGTCCTTGTGCGCGACGAGGAAATACACATCCTCGGGCAGATAGCTCTTGGGTACGCGCACCACATGCATGCCGAACACCTCGCCGCAGACGCCCTTGGCAATGGACTGCCGCGCAAGTACGTCCACGCCTGCGAACTCGTCCGAGGTGCAGACCAGCTTGTACATCTCGCTTGTCAGGTAGAGATAGCGGTTGTCGTCCGGCACCAGCGCGTCGTCGAGCGCCTGCGACGCGTCCGCGATCTTGCTGATGATGTCGGCCTTGGTCGGCTTGGCCGCGCTTTCCGCGATCGTGCCAGCCATGGTCACAAAGCGGCGGAAGGCGTATTTGTCCGCGGCGGGCGTGGACTTTTCGTTCAGCTGCAGACGCAGCATGTCGGCCGCATTTTTGACCAGATTCTGGTCGAGGTTGTTGCCCTTGTCAATGGTGAGCGTGAATGCCTTGTCCTGCGTCATGGTCAGTTCCTGCACCACGTCCTGCATCTCGGCCACGTCGCCGTAGCGGGCAAGGCCGCCGTCGCGGTCGTAGTCCACCTCCTCGACCGTGATCGGCGTGTACACCTTGAGCGTCTTGACACCGGTCAGGTCAAAGGTTTCCGCGGTCTTGCCCTTGATGAAGGACGCGCGGGTGAATACCTCGGCGATCTGGTCGGAATATTTGCTTGCAAGATTGATAGCCATAAGTATAATACCTCCTGTTTATACGATATGTTTATTTCCCCAACAGTGCTAAGGTCACGGGATCGACGCCTGCGGGCTCGCCGTCCGACTGTGCCGGACCGACCGCCGCGCGGCGGTTCTTTTGGTTCACCTCCAGCGCCGCCAGCTCGTCCTTGAGTTCAAGGATCTCCCACTTGCGGTAGGCGGAAACCAGCGAGCCTTCCTGCTGCGCCCATTCCCACACCTGCTGCGGGATGTCCTCGGGCTTGACCTCGGGATATTCCTCCACGAACGCCGCATAGATCTGCCCGTTGGGCATACCGTTCGCAGCGCGGTTGCGGCGCACATAGGCGTTCTGTTTGGACAGCCCCAAGCTTGCCGCATGGATCAGCTCCTCCAGCGTCAGCTCCACGGTTTGCCCGTCTACCGGCACCGGAAAGGTTTGTGCGGCGGGGGGCGCGGACTGCCCAGCGGTATCAGGGGAGAATGGGTTGGATGCAACTGCTCCCGTCTCCTGCGGGAGCGGCTGCGCCGGACTGCTGTTAGGTCTGGTCTTGTTCTGCATTTGCATTTGCCTCCTTTTGCTGCTGCCGCTGCATGCGCAGCGCGTGCAGCAGGTCGTGTTTGCCGCGCACCTGATAGTCAGGCACGTTTTCCAGATAAACGAGCGGGTCGGTGATGACCCCGCTTTCGAGCAGGTGGTCGTTGGTCATGGTCTGCATGGTCTCTGACCAGTAGCTCGCCGCGCCCACGTCCACCTGAAGGCGCATATCTTGCCCGGCGAGCGTGGAAAAATCGAAAGACTGACGCTGCGGTTCGCCTCCGTCCTCATCCGGCACGACGACCGTGCGTATCCCGTAATGCGCGCCCATCAGGTCGAGGAAGATGCGCGCCCAGTCCTCGGTGAAGCGGTAGAACTCCATTTTGGTCAGCTCAAGCGGGGCGGCGGTCGCGTTCTGCACCGCGACGATAGCCGAGGTGTTGTCCGGCTTGACCGTGCCGAGCGCGGCCTCGCTCGCGCCCATCAGCTCGGCGGTGTCGGTCATCATCTGCTTCAGCAGCCCGAGCACCTGGCTGGAGATATCGGGCGCTTTGAACGCAGCCGCAATCGCGGTGTTCGGGTCGCCGCGCATACCGACCGCCTTGCCCACGTCGTTCGACCACCCGTTCGGGAAGCGGGTCATGTCGTAGATGATCTTGGGGAAGGCCACCTGCTTGATGCACTGTACATACATCGAGTACAGCTTGTTAATGGCAATCTGGTTGGGGATGGCCTCGGTCAGCGGACTTTCGCCGTGGCACGAGCCGCGCACACGGTTCCAGCACAGATGGGTCACCGGATAGTAGCGGTAGGGTAGCTCCTTTTCACGCATCACGGTCGCGGTGCGCGTGGTTTTGCAGAACGCGACGCCGTGCTCGGTCCGGCGCATGTGCAGCAGCACGGTTACGCGGTTGTTTTCGCCGTGCAGGCGGCGCAGGTGGTCTGCGTCGCCGTCCGGCCGGATGGCCTCGGCTTCGTCTGCGCCCATGCCGTTTTCCCGCACCTCCTTTTTGACCTCGTCCACATCGCGCCGCATGGCGAGGATGAGGTAGGGCTGGCGCTGTACCTCGTCGCAGGCAGGGTTGCCGAAGCAGATATTGGTCGAGTCGATCAGCTCTGCCGCGATATCGCCCTTGATTGCCTGGCCGGTCTCAAGCGTGGGATCGAAGTGGAGATAGAAGCACGCGTCGCCGTCCACACAGGCGTTTTTGAGCAGCGGCCGTCCGAGCGCCTTGACGCCCGACCGCTCGATCGCGGACGCGAACGAGCGCTCCAGGATACGGGCGGTCCGGCGGCCTGCGCTGTCCATGTCGAACGGCTGCGCGCGTACCGCCACATCGTCCGATACCAGCATGGATACGAACAGGTTGACGCAGCGCCGCAGCACATTGAAGATCAGCGGGTCGAGCGACTGGACGCGCAGCCCCTCCCATTGGCGGCCGAGGTAGAAGGCCTCGTTGCGGCGCACGCGGTCGTACAGGCCGATCGAGCGTTTGTAGTCGCGGTCGCGCTCGTACTTTTGCCAGATCGCAGCAGGCGAGGGGTCAAACCGCATGGTCGTCCTCCTCCCGTCCGTAGGCCATCAGCGCGGCCAGGTCGCGGCTGAGTGCGTCTCCGGCCGTGTCCGGCGCATCGCCGCTGCGGCCGCGCCCGCCCTCCCGCCAGAGCGGGGTGGGCAGCGTCAGCCCGCCGGATATGACCGCGCCGGTCAGCACCAGCAGGGCGGCGCCGATGCAGTAGCATAATAGTTCCATAGTGTCCTCCTTTTCTGGAATGGGGACGGTGATTCCCCATTTTGGCTCAGTACCGCAAAAACTCTCCCACCTCGCAGTCATACAGGGTCGGCGGCGCGGGCTGGGACGGCTCGTACACGGTCGCTGCATAGCCGCGCAGCGCGTCCGGCGCGTGGGTCAGTTCGTGCGGCGTGTTCGCCGTGTCGGACGGATTGCGCTTGTCGTGCTGCAGGGCGGGCAGGGTGCGGATCAGGTTGCGGCAGGTGTCGAAGATGGTCAGGCGGGGGCGCATCCCACCCTGCGCGTCCCGACGCGGGGCGAGCAGCTCGTGCAGCGCCAGCCAGCCGGCGACGCGCTCGTTGCTGCTTTTGTCGAAGTCCAGCCCGCAGTCCGCGAACAGCTCCACCGCACTTTTGCCGGTCTCCTGCCGCCGGTTCCACAGGTCGGGCGGAGCCAGCCGGCAGTCGATGCGTTCGCCCGCCGGCTCGCAGTCCAGAATGGCCGCCGCCGCTTCTGAGATAATCAAACCAGATTGATATAACTCTCTGTATACTATGCTGTATCCATCCGGACTTTGTGCGATCCACAGCGCGGCGAGCATATCCAGCCCGTAGTCGATCGTCAGATAACGCCGCCAGCTCTTGGGGATGGGGTGCGGCGGCGTGACGTGCCGCTCGGCGGAAAACTCGCTGAAATACCGCCCCTCGTCCAGCTCCCACGCTCCGTCGAGCAGCGCCCTGCGGTCGTACGGGGCGAGCAGCCGCAGCCGTTTTTCATATCCCGCGTCCGCCTGCTGCAGAAATGGGTTGTCCGCCAGTCGCGCAGGCAGGAACAGTCGCGTGCCGCCATCGCATTCGCACACGGTGTCGGGCGGCATGGGGTCGATGTACCGCGCCTTGACCCAGTGATGCCCCACGCCACCCGGGTTGGTGGTGGATTTGATCTGCTTGGGATAGCCGTTCGCGCCCCGCACGCGGGAGATCAGGTAGGTGAACTGGCTTTCCGTGAAGTGGGTCAGCTCGTCGAAGCGGATCACATCGTACTCGGCGGACTGATAACGGGTCACGTCGCTCTCTGCATCGCAGTAGCCGAATTCCAGAACTGAGCCGTTAACGAACTGCCACAGGTGCTCGCTCACCTTGTAGGACGCGACCGCCTGCGGGAACAGCCGCAGCGACGCAGGCACGAGCGAGCGGTCCAGCTCGGGCAGGGTGCGCCGCAGCATGAGCTGCCGCGAGGCCGGATATTGCACCGCGAACCGCAATGCGTCCAAAAGCTGGCCGTGGCTTTTGCCGCCGCCTGCCGCGCCGCCGAACAGCGTTTCAAATGCCTCCGAGCGGATGAACGCCGCCTGCCGCGGGGTTATTTCGTATTCGATCGCACGTCCACGATTTGGAACACGATCTCGACCGGCGCGGGCGGTTCGGCCTCCGCACCGTCCAGCAGCACCCCCTTGCCGACCGTCCGGTCGAGAATCTCGCGGATTGCGGTCAGACGGCTGTTCGCGGGCGCTTCCGCGTCGTCCGCGATCTCGTACAGCATCCGGATCAGCTCGTCCGGATGGTTCTTTTTTCGCACAATGGCATCGCCTCCTTTGGGGATAGAGTCGCTTACTTTCCCGCAGGGCATAGAATAGGAGAATCCTCCGTAAAAGTCAAGAACAAATGTTCGATTTTGCGAGGCGTGAAAAAAATAACCCTTTTGCGGGCGTGGCGGCGGAAAGCGGAGCAGCCCTTGCGCAAAGGCGGCGGGCCTGCGAATACACGGCGGTATTTTGCTAAATTTGGTGGTATCTGACACGGAGATATGCTATAATAAAACCGTATGTAAAATTCGCCCCACCGAGAGGAGAAAAAGAATGAGTTTATGGTTCGCCGTTCTGCTGGGTCTGGTACAGGGCCTGACCGAGTTTTTACCCGTTTCCTCGTCCGGCCATTTGGTGCTCGCCCAGACGATTTTTGGGGACGGGATAGAAACTAATTACATGCTGTTTAATGTGCTGTTGCACTTTGGCACGCTGCTGTCGGTTGTCGTTGCGTTCTGGAGCGATATCAAGGAGCTGTTCCTCGAATTTTTCGCCTGGATCAAGGACGGCTTCCGGATCAACGGCCATCCTTACCGCCGTTTTATCATCATGCTGCTGATTACGATTCTGCCGATGTTCGCCATCCTGCCGATCAAAAGCAAGATTGAGGGCGCGTTCTCCTCGTCCCTGGTCGTCGGGCTGATGCTTCTGGTCACGGCGGCGATCCTGTTCCTGTCGGAAAAGGCGCCGAAAAAGCATAAGACGGAAAAGGACGCGACCTGGCTGGATGCGTTGATCGTCGGCATCGGCCAGTGCTTCGCGGTGCTGCCCGGCCTGTCGCGCTCGGGTACCACTATGTGTACCGGCCTGTTCCGCGGCTTTTCGCGCGAGTTTTCCGTGCGGTTCGCGTTTATCATGTCGCTGCCCGTCATTCTGGGCGCGAATATTCTGGAACTGGTCGACGTGATCCGCGATCCGTCGACGATTGGCGAGGTTTCGCTCGCCTGCTACATCGTAGGCATCCTGGTGGCGATGGTATCCGGCCTGGCGGCGATCCGCATGGTGCGGTTTGTGTCCAAGCGGGGCAACTTCCGCCCGTTCGTGGTCTACTGTACGCTGATTGGTACAATCACGATCGTCGTCAGCCTGATCCGGATGGTGGTCTGACCGTTCCGCTGCGGGGTCTGCCGCGGTATGGAAAAGAGAACGGAAGAGAGGTTTCAATAATTTGGCTGCAAGAAAAACCACAACCAAAAAAAGCGCGCCTCGCGGGAAAGCGGCCGCGCGCCGCGCGCCCGAGCCGGAGACGCTTCTGCCGCGCGCGGCCTGGGGCGCGATCTGGGGCGTGGCGGGGCTGCTGTGCCTGTTGTCGCTGCTGCCGATCGACGGGGTCGTGCTAGACGCCCTGCATCGGGGGATTGGCGCGCTGATCGGGACAGGCAGCTATGTGCTGCCGTTCGCCCTGCTGGGGCTGGCGGCGCTGCTGATCGCGCGGCGCAAAGGGCCGGTGCGCCTGCGGGGCTGCTGCATCGCCCTGCTGCCCGTGCTGGCGGGCGGCGTCGTGCATGCGATCACCTGCGCCAATGAATATGCGTTCTCCATGAGTACCCTGTCCGGCCTGCTGAAGTCCGGCATGGAGATGAAATCAGGCGGCCTGCTGTCCGGCGGCCTGTACATGGTGTTTGAGTGGGCGCTGTCCTCGATCGGCGCGCTGCTGGTTTTGCTGCTGCTGCTGGTTGCGGCGCTGCTGGCCGCCTGCCGCATCACGCCGCAGGCGTTGATGGATATGTTCCGCCCCCCAGCGTATGAATATGAGGACGAAGAGGAGCGCGAGCGCTATGAGGCGCCAGCCAAGCTGCCCAATGTGCATGAGGTGGCCGCTGTCCATGCGCAGAAACGGGAGGAGCGCCGCGCCGCGCGCCGCAAGGTGAATATCGATATCCCGCTGGATGCCGAGCCGCCGGGCGAGGACAAGCCGGGCGAGGCTCCGGACGCGCCGCCGCGCCGCATGCACGGTGGTAAGCCGATCGCACCGGATGAATACCTGCGTTCGCTCAAAGAGGAAACGACGGGCGAGCAGGTCAGCATCATGGACCTAGTGGAGAATAAACCGGAGGAAGAGGAAGCGCCGGCGGAGCTGGAGCAGGCGCCGAAGAAAGCGGAAAAGATCGGGGAACAGGAGCAGGCGGCGCTGAGCGAGCAGATGGACGAGAGCCAGAAAGCGCCAGTTCCGGTTTACGACTATCCGCCGATTGAGCTGCTGGTGCAGGGCAAGCGGGCATCGGCGGCGGGCGCGGAAGCTGAGCTGCGGGAAAATTCCGAATGCCTGATCGACACCCTGCAGTCGTTCAATATCGACGCGCAGATCATCGGCATTGTGCGCGGCCCCTCGGTCACGCGGTTCGAGCTGACCATCCCGCGCGGCATTAAGATCTCCCGCATCACCGCGCTGTCGGATGATATTGCGCTGTCGCTCGGCGCGGTATCCGTCCGCATCGCGCCCATACCGGATAAGATCGCAGTCGGCATCGAGGTGCCGAACAAAGCGGTCAATACAGTGTTCATCCGCGAGTGTATCGCTTCGCCGGCGTTCACCAACGCGCGCAGCCGCCTGTCCTTTGCCGTGGGCAAGGACATCACCGGCAAGCCGGTGATTGGCGATATTGCGAAAATGCCGCATATGCTGATTGCGGGTACTACCGGATCGGGCAAATCCGTGTGCATCAATTCCATGCTGATCTCGCTGCTGTACAAGTCCACGCCCGAGGAGGTCCGGCTGATCATGGTCGATCCTAAAATGGTTGAGCTGGGCAATTACAACGGCATCCCGCACCTGCTGATTCCGGTCGTGACCGACCCCAAGAAGGCGGCGGGCGCACTCAACTGGGCGGTGGGCGAGATGGAGCGCCGCTATAAGCTGTTCGCGGACCATCAGGTGCGCAACCTGGTCGGCTATAACGACCTGATGCGCGCCGAACGGGCGAAGGCGGAGCAGGAGGAGGGCGGCGCGCCCGAGCAGTATCAGGTCCTCCCGCAGATCGTCATTGTCATCGATGAGCTGGCAGACCTGATGATGGTCGCGGCCAAGGAGGTCGAGACTTCGATCTGCCGCATCGCGCAGAAGGCGCGCGCGGCGGGCATGCATCTGGTGGTGGCGACCCAGCGCCCGTCGGCCGACGTCATTACCGGCATTATGAAAGCCAATATCCCGTCCCGCATCGCGTTCGCGGTGGCCAGCCAGATTGAATCCCGCATTATTCTGGATACGACTGGCGCGGAAAAGCTGATTGGCAAGGGCGATATGCTGTACGCCCCGCTGGGGGAGGGCAAGCCTACGCGCGTGCAGGGCTGCTTTATTTCGTCGGATGAGATCGAAGCGGTGATCGCGCATATCAAGGAGACAAGCACAGCCGAATATAATGAGGAGATACTCGAACACATCGAGCGCCAGGCGGAGCAGGCGGAGGGCAAGGGCGGCGCTTCCGGCGACCCGGGCGAGGAAGAGGACGACATGATCGAGGAGGCGATCGATGTGATTATGGATTGCCGCCAAGCGTCCACCTCCATGCTGCAGCGCCGTCTGAAGCTCGGCTATTCCCGCGCCGCGCGCATCATCGACCAGATCGAAGAGCGCGGCATCATCGGTCCGTTCGAGGGCTCCAAGCCACGCCAAATCCTGATTTCCAAAGAGGAGTGGCAGGAAATGAAGCTGCGGCGGCACACGCCGCTCGATTGAAGCCTCGGTTTCCATCAAAAGGGGACTGCCGCGTATTTCCCCGTCGTTCATTTTTAATTTCCAACAGGAGGGTTTATTATGTCTTTGACCAAGATCAATATTGCAGAGCAGTCGTTTAACCCGTTCGAGATGATTGGCAAGCAGTGGATGCTGATTTCCGCGGGAACGGAAGACAAGTGGAACACCATGACCGCAAGCTGGGGCGGCGTGGGTGTGATATGGGGCAAGCCCTCCGCAACCTGTTATATCCGCCACAGTCGGTATACAAAGGAATTTGTTGATGACAGTGAGTATTTTACACTGACATTTTTACAAGATGGAAACCGTGAAGCCCTGAACCTGATGGGTACCAAGTCCGGACGGGACATGGATAAAATGCACGACAGCGGCCTGACGCCGGTGTTTGTGGAGGGGCAGCCGACGTTTGCGGAGGCGGCGCTCGTGCTTGTCTGCCGTAAGCGCTGCCGGAGCGAGATCGCGCCGGAGGATATTCTGCAGCAGGAGATTCTGGATAAGAACTATGCGGACCGCGATTTCCATGCCATGTATATCGGCGAGATCGTTGCGGCGTACAAAGGGTAATCAAATCTCTACAGACTGTTCACAAAATCGACAGGGTGCCGGGCGTATACTGAAAAAGAAAACAACCGGAACCGGAGGAAACCATCTGTGAAAAGAAAACTGCTCAGCCTGCTTCTGTGCGCTGTGCTGGCGTTGGGCGTACTGCCCGCGCCGGCGTTCGCAGGCTATGAGAACTTTACCGAACAGCAGCCCTATACCGGCCAGTTTGCGGATGTGCCGCCTGATGCCTGGTATGCGGAAAACGTGGAGCTGGCCTATGAATACGGCCTGATCAACGGCGTTTCGCAAACGTCCTTTGCGCCGGACAACAGCCTCACGATGGCGGAAGCGGTCAAGCTGGCGGCCTGCCTGCATAGCATTTACCAGAACGGCGCGACGGACTTTGCGGCATCCTCTCCGTGGTATACGGTTTATGCGGCGTATGCGTTGGAAAACGGCATCCTGTCCGCGCCGCTGGAAAGCTATGAAGCGGCGGCGACCCGCGGCGCGTTCGCGGATGTGCTGGCGAAAGCCTTTCCGGAGGAGGCGCTCGAGCAAGTCAATTCCGTGGAGGACGGGGCGATCCCCGATGTGCCGGAGGGGGCGTATTACGCCGACGCGGCATATCTGTTGTACCGAGCGGGCGTCCTGACTGGTTCGGACGCATCCGGCCGGCTTTTGCCGGACAGCACCATCAAGCGCAGTGAAGCTGCCGCGATCGTGACGCGCATGGTGGAGCCGGCGCTGCGGCAGACAGTTACGCTTGAGGTAAGGGAGACGCTGACCGCGGACGAGGCGATAACGTACTGCATGCCCGCGGTATTCAAGCTGTACTCCTATGATGCAAAAGGCAGCCTGCTCGGTATGGGCAGCGGCGTGCTGATCGGGCCGGACGGAGATGCGGTCACCTGCGGGCATGTGGTAAACGGCGTGTACCGCCTAGTCGCGGAGCTGACGGACGGCACACGCCATGAGGTCAGCATATACGACCTGAACGCGGATATGGACATCGCGCATATCCAGCTCGAGGGGAGCGGCCTGCCATACCTACAGACTGCGGAAACGGTGCAGGCGGGCGATACGGTGTATGCGCTCGGTTATCCTGGCGGCGGGAGGGCGAAACTGACGCAGGGAACGGTGATCGACCCATATAATACGGATTACACAACGCCCATGATCGAGAGCAGCGCCTCGGTTATCAGCGGCAATTCCGGCGGCGCGCTGGTGGACAGCGCCGGAAGGCTGGTCGGCATCACGGTCAGCAGTCAGTCCGGCGGCAAGCCGTCGTTCTCTGTGCCGATTACCGCTCTGAAGGAACTGGACGGCAGCGAGGCGGTAAGCGTCGCCGCCTATACGGACGCGCACCGTCCGGCGGCTTCCCGCTGCTACGCGGGGCTGTATCCGGTGCCGGATTTCGGCAAAGTGACCGGCGTGCCCCTGTTCGCGTGGTCGCGCGATCGGAACCCATCCTTTGGGGGAAGCTATTTTTATTATAAGATGTCCGACATGCCGGACGAGCAGCAAAAGCTGCTGCAGTACTATGCGGCGCTGAACGAAAATACATTTTACCTGTTTTCCGGAGATGCGTTCACCTCCTCGGCCGGATATCTGTATTCCGTGCAGCTTTATCAAACGACCTATCAGGGGTACGATGTTCTCGCGGTGGTCGTAACCGGACTTCATTTCAACTTGATCGGCGGTCTGCCTCAGACCGCCGGTTTTTTTTGCAGGCATTTGCGCAGGATGTGGGCGGATATGAATTTTCTGCGTCAATACTGTATCATTTCACAAAAAGGGAAATAAAAACGGGAAACCGGCGAAAAAGCAAAATAATTTGTTGGAAAAAGAATGGATTATACGAAAAATGGAGAAATAAAAAACCGCGGCATGGAGAAACTCTCATGTTTTGCCGTCATTTTGCACAATATAGCTTTAGCAAATCGGTGAAATCCCACAATAGAACACGAAGCGCCCTGCATGATATAATATCTTTGCGTGAGTGAAGTGTGTGGAGAGCACAGAAACGAAATGGAGGAGAAGACCCAAATGAAGAAGTATGTTTACATGTTCCCGGAAGGCAACGGCAAAATGCGTGAACTGCTCGGCGGAAAGGGCGCCAATCTGGCGGAGATGACCGGACTGGGTATGCCTGTTCCTCAGGGTTTCACCATCACGACCGAGGCCTGCACCCGGTATTATGAGGACGGAAAAACGATCTATCCGGATATTCAGGAGCAGATCATGGAGTACCTCGATAAACTGGAAAAGGTAACGGGCAAAACGCTCGGCGATCCCGACCGCCCGCTGCTGGTATCCGTCCGTTCGGGCGCGCGCGCTTCCATGCCCGGCATGATGGACACCATCCTCAACCTCGGTATGAACGACGAGATCTGCGAAGCGGTTGCAAAGCTGACCAATAACCCGCGTTTCGCACGCGATTCCTATCGCCGTTTCATCCAGATGTTCTCGGACGTTGTGATGGAGCTGCCCAAGTCCACCTTTGAGACCTTTATCGACCAGGTTAAGGATAAAAAGGGCGTTAAGATGGACAACGAGCTGGACGCGGACGATATGAGCGAGCTGATCGTCCTGTTCAAGGACCACTACAAGAAGTCGCTCGGCGAGGATTTCCCGCAGGATCCTAAAAAGCAGCTTATGGAAGCGGTCCGCGCGGTATTCCGTTCGTGGGATAACCCGCGCGCGAATACCTACCGCCGCATGAACGATATTCCGCATTCCTGGGGTACCGCGGTCAATGTGCAGTCTATGGTGTTCGGTAACATGGGCGACACCTCCGGTACGGGCGTTGCGTTCACCCGCAATCCGGCGACCGGCGAAAAGAAGCTGTACGGCGAATTCCTGATGAACGCGCAGGGCGAGGACGTCGTGGCCGGCATCCGCACCCCGCAGCCGATCTCCGCGCTGGCCGATACCATGCCGGAGGTTTACCAGCAGTTTGTGGACATCTCCTCTCGCCTGGAGCAGCACTACGGCGATATGCAGGATATGGAGTTCACCATTGAAAACGGCAAGCTCTACATGCTCCAGACCCGTAACGGCAAACGCACCGCGCAGGCGGCGCTCAAGGTCGCGGTCGACTTGGTGGACGAAGGCGTCTGCACCAAGGAGCAGGCCATCATGAAGGTCGAGCCTAAGCAGCTCGACGCTCTGTTGCACCCGACGTTTGTTCCCGCTGCGCTTCAGGCGGCGACCCCGATCACAACCGGCCTGCCGGCGTCTCCCGGCGCGGCCTGCGGCGCGGTCTATTTCACGGCGGAGGAAGCGGCGAAAGCGCATAAGACCGGTCTCAAGGTCGTCCTGGTGCGTCAGGAAACCTCGCCGGAGGATATCGATGGCATGGCGGTTTCCGAGGGCATCATGACCGCACGCGGCGGCATGACCTCGCACGCGGCGGTTGTTGCACGCGGCATGGGTACGTGCTGTGTCGCCGGCGTTAACGGCATCAAGGTTTCCGAGGCGGACAAGACACTCACCTTTGCCGATGGGACGGTCGTACACGAGGGCGATTTCATCTCGCTTGACGGCTCGACCGGCAACGTATACCTCGGCAAAATCGAAACACAGGACGCGGAGCTGACCGGCGATTTCGGCCGCTTCATGGGCTGGGCGGATGAGATCCGCACTCTGAACGTCCGTACGAACGGCGATACCCCGCGCGATGCAACGCAGGCGCGCAAGTTTGGCGCCGAGGGCATCGGCCTCTGCCGCACCGAGCATATGTTCTTCGAGCCGGAGCGTATCAAGGCGGTCCGTGAGATGATTGTGTCCGATACGGTCGAACAGCGCAAGGCGGCGCTCGCCAAGATTCTGCCCATGCAGCGCGGCGACTTTGAGGGGATTTACCGTGCGATGGGCGGCCTGCCGGTAACCATCCGCCTGCTCGATCCTCCGCTGCATGAGTTCCTGCCGCAGGAGAACGACGATATCCGCGAGCTGGCAGGCGAAATGGGCATTACCTTTGAAAAGCTCAAGGCCAAGGTGGAAGACCTGCATGAGTTCAACCCCATGCTCGGTACCCGTGGCTGCCGTCTGGACGTGCTGTATCCGGAAATCGCCGAGATGCAGACCGAGGCGATCATTTCCGCCGCGATCAATGTCTGGAAGGAAGACGGCCTGCACATCACGCCCGAAATCATGGTGCCGCTGGTATCCGAGATCAACGAGCTGCGCTTTGTCAAGAAGATCATCAAGGCCAAGGCTGACGAGCTGATCGAGGCTTCCGGCCTGAAGATGAAGTATATGGTCGGCACGATGATAGAAACGCCGCGCGCGGCTGTGACTGCGGACGAGATCGCGGAGGAAGCCGAGTTCTTCTCGTTCGGCACCAATGACCTGACCCAGATGACATACGGCTTCTCGCGCGACGACGTGGGCCGCATCCTGGAGACGTATTTTGACAAGAAGATTCTGGAATCCGACCCGTTTGCCCGTCTGGACCAGCATGGCGTGGGTCGTCTGGTAAAAATGGCGGTCGAAAACGGCAAGAAGGTACGTCCGGAGATCAAGCTCGGTATCTGCGGCGAACACGGCGGCGACCTGTCCTCGGTCGAGTTCTGCCACAATGTGGGCCTGAACTATGTTTCCTGCTCGCCGTTCCGTGTTCCGATCGCCCGCCTGGCGGCGGCGCAGGCGCGCGTCAAGGAGCTTGGAAAGGCGTAAAAGCTGATAAAAAAAGCCCCTCCATCTGGAGGGGCTTTTTTCGTTGCATATATGGACGGGCTTTGCTATAATAAATAAAAGTATGCCTATTCCGGCGGGTAGAGCTGCTGCATCAGGGAGAGGGCAAACCGGATGCCCTGTTGGAAGCATTGATAGGCATAGTCGCAGAAAGTAAGCGCCTGTTCATCCAATAATGCGGACAACTGCCGCGTTTGTTCGGAAGAAAGCTGATTTTTGAGTATCAGAAAAGCAGGCGCTTTGGTAAAGTCGTCTGGCATGGTCAAACCGTGTGTGCAGTAGTGGGCAAAGAGGTCTTCCGTATTTGGTATCATAATAATCGCCTTGTTTCATGTATCGTGAGATTATTATAAATCATAAAACATGATTTATCAAGAGGGAGAAGCTATGGATTATTTGGACAGGTTTCGCAAAAGGCGTAAGGAAATTGGGCTGCGTCAAACAGATGTAAGCGCGGCGCTGGGATTGGGAAGATCAACCTATAGCATGTACGAGACACGAAAAAACAAAATGGATGTGGAAACGTTCGCCGCAATCTGCCGCCTGCTGTGCATCACGCCCGATGAAGCACTGGGATTTGATGAATAAAGAGATTCGGGTGGAAATCTCCATGCGGAGATGCTATAATATTCCTGCAATATCAGAACAAAGATAGAGGAACGCCATATGAAAGGAATTATTCTTGCCGCGGGCAAAGGCTCGCGCCTTTACCCCATGACGCGGCCGGTTTGTAAGCCGCTGCTGCCCGTCTATGATAAGCCGATGGTTTATTATCCGCTGGCCGTGCTGCTACAGGCTGGCATACGCGATATCCTGATTATCATTCCGCCCGGAGAGGAAGGGCCGTTTTACCGCCTGCTGGGTTCGGGTGGGCGCTTCGGCGTCAATATCACCTATGAGGTGCAGGAGGTCGCGCGCGGCATCGCGGACGCGCTGTTGATCGGCGAGCAGTTCATCGGAAAGGACGATGTCTGCCTGGTGCTGGGGGATAATATTTTCTATTCCCCGTTTTTTGAGGATTACCTGAACCGTGCGCTCGCATTGGGGGAGGGCGCTTGTGTGTTCGGACATTATGTGAACGACCCGCGCGCGTTTGGCGTGGTGGAATTTGACGAGGCGGGCAATGCAGTTTCCATTGAGGAGAAGCCGCGCTATCCCAAATCCAATTATATCATCCCGGGCCTGTACTTCTATGATAACGACGTGATGGAGATCGCCCACGCCCTCAAGCCCTCCGCGCGCGGCGAGCTGGAAATCACGGACGTTAATCTGGAATACCTGCGCCGCGGCAAGCTGCATGTGGTCAAATTTGACCGCGATTTTGTCTGGCTGGACGCGGGTACCGCGGAAAACCTGCTGGGCTCCGCGCAGGAGGTCAAGCGCGTGCAGGATGAGACTGGCCGCTATATCGCCTGCCTGGAGGAGATCGCGTACCAGCGCGGCTACATTTCCCACCAGGCGCTCATGCGCCTTGCGTCTGATTTGGATAAGACGCTGTACGGGCAATACCTGCAATGCCTGTGAGCGCCGCTCTGAAACAAAGCCGCCGGAATTTTTCCGGCGGCTTTTTGTTTGCCCTGTGCGGTGGACAAAAGCGTTCCGTCGGGGTATACTGAACCCATAAGCATCCGTCCGTCAGCACAAGGAGGGAACCCATGTCCGAGAAAACCATACTGCCCGTGCAGCCGGCGTCTGTCCAGCCCCTGCGCGCGACCGGAACCGTGTGCGGCTTCGCCGTGCGGCCCGGCCTGTTCCTGCTTAACGGCGCAACGCCCGTGCCGGGCGGTGTCAGCTTCACCATCCATTCGATTGGCGCGGTCCGCTGCGAGCTGTGTCTGTTCCGGCGTACTGAACAGCAGCCGTATGCGGTTTTGCCCTTTCCGGATAGCTGCCGCATCGGAAACACCTGGTCGATGATCGTGTTTGGTCTGGAGATCACGGAGTTTGAATACGCCTACCGGATGGATGGGCCATATGACCCCGCCCGTGGGCTGCTGTTTGACAGGACGCGCTTCCTGCTCGACCCCTATGCCCGCGCCGTCACCGGACAAAGCCGGTGGGGGGAGAAGCCGGCGGCGGAAACGGCGTATCATGCCCGCGTGGTTGAGGATGCGTTCGATTGGGGCGCTTTCAGCGACCCGCATATCCCGTTTCAGGATATGGTGATTTATGAGACGCATGTGCGTGGTTTTACGCGCCATCCATCGTCAGGTGTGGCGCACCCGGGGACCTTCGCCGGCCTGATGGAAAAGATACCCTACCTGAAAGCGCTCGGCATAAACGCGGTCGAGCTGATGCCGGTGTTTGAATTCGACGAGTTGGCCGAGGAACGCGTGGTGGACGGCCGGACGCTGCTCAACTACTGGGGCTATAATACCGTGTGCTTTTTTGCGCCCAACACGGGTTATACGGCGGCGGTCGAGTTCAACCGCGAGGGGACCGAGCTGAAAACGCTGATCCGCACGCTGAATGCAAACGGCATTGAGGTCATTCTGGACGTGGTGTTTAACCATACTGCGGAGGGCGACGAGCGGGGGCCGTTTTTCTCATTCAAGGGGATGGACAATAATGTGTATTACATGCTTACGCCGGATGGGCGGTACTATAATTTTTCCGGCGTCGGTAATACGCTCAACTGCAACCACCCGACTGTGCGGCAGTTTATTCTGGACTGCCTGCGCTACTGGGTGGTCGAATATCGTGTGGACGGGTTCCGCTTCGACCTGGCGAGTATCCTGGGGCGCGATGAGGATGGCGGCCCGCTGTCCGAGCCGCCGCTGCTCGAAAGCCTGGCGTTCGATCCGATTCTGGGGCGCGTCAAGCTGATTGCAGAGGCCTGGGACGCGGGCGGCATGTATCAGGTTGGCTCGTTCCCCTCCTGGAACCGCTGGGCGGAATGGAACGGGAAATACCGCGACGATTTGCGCCGCTTCCTTAAGGGCGACGCCGGACTGGCGCAGGCGGCGGTACAGCGTATCTGCGGCTCGCCCGACCTGTATCCGCCGGATAAGCGGCAGAACGCCTCGGTCAATTTCCTGACCTGCCATGACGGCTTTACCCTGTACGACCTGTATGCCTATAACCAGAAGCATAATGAGGCGAACGGCTGGGGGAATACGGACGGCGCGAATGACAACAATAGCTGGAACTGCGGCGCGGAGGGGGAGACGGAAGAGCCGGCAGTACTGGAGCTGCGCGACCGCCTGCGCAAAAACGCGTTTGCCGTGCTGCTCTGCAGCCGCGGCGCGGCGATGTTCCTGGCTGGCGACGAGTTCGGCAATACGCAGTTCGGCAATAACAACGCCTATTGCCAGGATAACGAAGTCTCCTGGCTGGATTGGGAACGGCTGGAACAGAACCAGGGCCTGTTCCGGTTTGTGCAGCAGATGATCGCGCTACGGAAAGTGCATCCGGTGCTGCGCGACGCGACCAGCCCCGCGGCCTGCGGCTGGCCGGACGTATCCCTGCATAATGGAGAGGCATGGAACGGTCGGATGGAGGGGGAAACCAGGCAGATTGGCGTGCTGTTCGCAGGCCGGAACGAGGAAAATACGGCGGACGACCTTGTACTGCTTGCGGTCAACGCGCATTGGGAGGCGCGGGAGCAGCAGATTCCCGCGGCGCCGGAGGGGCTTCGCTGGCGGCTTGTCCTGCACACGTCCTGCGCGGAGCCGTTCGCGCCGGATATCCCATTTGACGGCGCGCGCTTTACGCTGGGGCCGCGCTCGGTGGCGGTTGTGGCCGCGGAGCGCCGGTGAACAACAGGAAAAAGCCCGTAGAGCAAATGCTCTGCGGGCTTTTTGTCAATTTCACACGGCAGAAAGCCGCAGCCGGGCTTGCCGTTAGGCGGCGGCAGGCCATGCGGCGCGGATCATATCCCGTACTGCATGAGAGGTACAGCGGCGGCGGTTTTCCGCAGGTGGTCGGTTTTTACTTAGCAGCTTTAGCAGCCTTGATAGCGTCGATCATCATGGGAACGACCTTGAACAGGTCGCCGCAGATGCCGTAGTCGGCA